>CALERA010000126.1 GCA_937908275.1 uncultured Desulfarculaceae bacterium
GCACGATGGGCGCCAGCAGGATGTGGAACATGCGGCTGAAGGGCAGATAGGCCAGGAAGGCCCCGGTCAGGATGGCGTGGCAATACCAGAGATAGCCATAGATCGCCCCGGCGCCGGCCTGGCCAAAGGCCTGGCTGAGGCCATAGCCGATGAAGGCCCAGCCCGCGCCGTCGGGCGCGCCGGTCATGGCGATGCGGGCCGCCTCCAGGATGAAGCCCACCAGCACGATCCCGGCCATCAGGCCCAGGGCCAGCCAGTCGGGCCGGGGCAGCCCGGCCGGGCGGGGCTCCTTGGTCAGGAAGCGCCGGGCCATGGCCCCAATCACGCCCAGCACCACCATCAGGCCGGTGAGGTCGAAGACCAGGGCGGTCAGGGGCTCGTTCTTGGCGGCCATGGCAAAGGCCCAGTCCTGGCCCGGTCCGGCCAGGGTGCCCAGGAGGGCCGCGATGCCCCAGACAAAGCGCACCAGGAAGGGGAAGAAGATCAGGTTGTGGATCAGGCCCCTCAAGGGGCTGATGCGCCAGAGCCGGCGCTGGAAGACGCCGTCCAGCACCAGGGCGGTCAAGGCCCGGCCAAGGGCCGAACCAGCGTGGCCGGGGCCGGCCGGGGCCTGGTGGGGCGCGGCCGGGGCGGCCGGCGCGCCGGAGAACCAGAAGCTCAAGGCCCCCAGCAGGCCCACCGCGAAGATGATCAGGGCCACGCTGCTGACGGTGTCGCCGGCCGAGAAGGTGGCGGTGTGGCAGGGCATGCAGATCACGCTCTTGGCCGGCAGGACCATGCCGGCCGCGCCCACGGTGTTGCCCGCCTGGTGGCAGCGGACGCAGGCGGCCTGGTCGGCCTGGGCCGTCAGGCTGTGCACGGTGGTCTGACCATCATCCAGCCGCGCCGGCTGGGCCAGCACCCGCCCGGTCTTGGCGTCCTTCCAGGGCTTGACCCCCTGCAGGTGGCAGGCCTGGCAGCTCACCCCCAGGTGCAGGTCGCCGCCGGCGGCCTTCTCGTCGTGCCGGGTCGCGTGGCACTGCTGGCAGTTCACCGGGGCCTGGCCGTTATGGGGATAGCGCGCCCCGCCGGGGTGGCAGGTCAGGCAGGAGATGTCCTGGTGAGGATTGTCCTGCTTGAAGCTGGCCGCGATCAGGGGCATGCCCTTGGCCGCCGGGGGGTTCTGGCCATGGCAGTCGAGGCAGAACTGGCTGGACTGGGCCGCGGCCTGGGGCGCGCCCGGGGTCGGGGCCATGTGGCAGGCGTAGCAGTCCTTCAGGTCCGCCGCCGGGGCCGGAGGGGCGGTCCTGGCCGCGTGGCAGGCCCCGCACTGCTGCCAGCGGGGGACCCCGGCCTGGAACTTGGCCTTGACCTCGGGGTTCACCGCCGCGGTGGCGTGGGGGTCGTGGCACTCCAGGCAATAGGCGTAGCGCGCGGGGTCGTCCACCGGGCGGCGGCCGTGGCGGCCGGCGGCCAGGTTGGACTCCACCCCGGCGTGGCACTCATAGCAGCGTTGCGCCTGAAAGTGCTCTTTTGGCGCGCGGTTGACCCGGGCCGGGTCCGGGTGGGGCTTCTGGGCCGGGGTCTCGGCGTGGCAGTCCAGGCAGGAGAGCTGGCCGTGGGCCGAGACATGGTACCGGGCCGGGTCCAGGAGCCAGCCGGCCGAGGCCCGGGCGGCCGGGGGCAGGGCCAGGACAAGCCCGACCAGGAGCAAGGGCAGCAGGAGCATGGCGCGGGGCGCGGACAAGGGGCGGTGGCTGGCGGTCATGGCTTCACTCGTATGCTTGGGCCCTGCCCGGGGGCCGGGCTGATGAGCCCCCGCGCGATGAAAAAACCCGTCCCCCACGCGGGGTGGGCGCCTCCCGCGCTGGTCGGCGACCGGCGGGCGGCGATTCCGGATGGGGTGGTCGGACCACCTTGGGTGGGTCTTACCAATTTTTACTGAAATGCCGGTCCACCTGTCAAGGGATTTCCCTCCCCCGGCCCAGAATCCAGCCCCGGAGCGGGGGGCCTCCATATTGCGGAACGGATCACCCTGATTGGCGGAATCTTGTTCCGGCCGGCTCAAGCGCGGCCCGGTCCCAGGCGCGCGCTAGGCCATTGACAGGCCCGGCGGCCCTGGCTTATACCTAAGGTCAAACCAATTTAACGCCCCCCTCCAGGTGGGCGTTCCCGGCCCCGGCTCCCGGTCCCCCACGAAGGAGGATGGTCATGCGCGTAGGTATGCTTTGCGGCCCCGAAACCCTGGCGGTGGAGGTCCCGGACTCCGCCCTGGTGCTGGCCACCAAACCCGCCCCGGCCCTGGCCGACCCGGCCCGGGCAGTGACCGAGGCCCTGGCCCAGCCCATCGCCAGCCCGCCCCTGGCCGCGCTGGCCCAGGGACGCCGGGACGCCTGCGTGGTGATCAGCGACATCACCCGCCCGGTGCCCAACCAGATCATCCTGCCGCCCCTGCTGGCCATCCTGGAGCAGGCCGGCATCCCCCGCGAGAAGATCACCATCCTGATCGCCACCGGCATGCACCGACCCAACGAAGGGGCCGAGCTGGAAAGCATGGTGGGGCGCTGGGTGATGGACAACTACCGGATCGTCAACCACTTCTGCCGCCGGCCGGAGGACGTCCGCCGCATCGCGGAGATCGACGGCGGCCCCATCGAGATCAACCAGATATATCTGGACGCGGACCTGAAGATCATCACCGGGCTGATCGAGCCCCACATGTATGCCGGCTATTCCGGCGGGCGCAAGGCCATCCTGCCCGGCATCAGCAGCTTCCCCACCATGCAGTTCATGCACTCCTTCGCCATGATCGACCACCCCAAGGTGACCAACTGCGTGCTGGAGGGCAATCCCTTCCACGAGGCCGGGCTCAAGGTCACCGCCCTGGCCGGCTGCGACTTCATGCTCAACGTGGTCATCAACAAGGAGCGCCAGATCGTGGGGGTCTTCGCCGGCCACTACGATCAGGCCCACCGCGCCGGCTGCGAGTTGGTGGCCAAGCATTCGCTGCACCACCTGGCCGCGCGCGCGGACCTGGTGCTGACCTCGGCCGGGGGCCACCCCCTGGACCAGACCTTCTACCAGGTGAGCAAGGGCCTGATCATGGCCCGCAACCTGGTCAAGCCCGGGGGGGTGATCCTGGTCACCTGCGGCTGCGCCGAGGGCCTGGGCTCGGCCGAGTACTGCGACCTGATCCGCCAGGGCCGCAGCCCGGCGGAGTTCGTGGCCCATTGCTGCCAGCCGGACAACTTCGTCATCGACCAATGGTGCCTGCAGACCACCTACCAGGCCCTGTCCCACGCGGCCAAGGTCCTGGTCTATTCCCCGGGGCTCAGCGCCACCGACCTGGGGGCCCTGGGCATCGAGAAGGTGACCGACCTCCAGGCCACCCTGGACGCCCTGCTGGCCAGCCAACCCAAGCTGGTGGTGGCGCCCGAGGGTCCCTACGTGGTGGGCCTGGTCGCGGAATAAAAGCCGGCAAGCGCGGCCGCGGCCGCCGGCTCTGGAACCCACCCGGGAGTGCGCAGCATGAGGGAGCCCCAGGACGATCCGGAACTGCAGAAGCGCCTGGCGACCTATGACCAGTGGGTGCGGGAAGGCAAGATCCCCAGCTCCTCCAAGGTGATCCCGGTGAACAGGTCCCTGAGCGGGTTGCAGTGGGTGTTGCCCACCCAGCAGGCGGGCGAGATCCTGCGCAACGCGCGCTCCTTCGCCCTGGCCCACTGCCTCTGCCGGAGTCAGCACCAGCGCTGCGACCACCCCCGGGAGGTCTGTTTCTACCTCAACGACGTGGCCGACCAGAAGGTGGCCCAGGGCCAGGCCCGGCGGGTGAGCCTGGAGGAGGCCAACCAGACCCTGCTGCTGGCCAACCAGCACGGCCTGGTGCACCTGACCATCTACAACCCCGAGCAGCACGTCTTCGCCCTGTGCAGCTGCTGCCAGTGCTGCTGCCACGACATGGCCTTCATGAAGGCCTTTGGGCGGCCGGACCTGGTCGCCCACGCCGACTACCTGGCCGTGGTGGACAAGGAGCGCTGCACCCATTGCGGGATCTGCGTCGAGCGCTGCGGGTTCGGGGCCCAGGTGTGGGAGGGGGGCCAGACGGTGTTTGACGCCGCGCGCTGCTATGGCTGCGGGCTCTGCGTGGACACCTGCCCCAGCCAGGCCATCGGCATGGCCCTGCGCCAGGCCCAGGGGCGGGGCCTGGCCCCGGGGCTCAGCTCAGCCTGACCTGGATGTGGGTGGGCGACTCCGGGTAGCGGTTGGCGATGAAGTCGATGACGAATCCGATGTGGATGCGCATGGCGTCAAAGGCTTCCTGGGTGTCGTGGCGGCGGATGGCGTCCACCACCCGCTCGTGCTGGTTGATGATGTCGGTGAGGTTGGCCGGCTTCTCGTAGAGGTGCTGCAGGCTCTCCTTGATGCCGTAGTGCAGCATGTCGTAGAGATAGCGCATGATGTGAACCTGGACGTGGTTCTTGGTGGCATAGGCCACGCACATGTGGAAGGCCACGTCCTCCTCCAGGCCCAACTCCCCCTGGTGGATCTTGTCGCGCATCTGCATGAAGCTCTTCTCCAGCAGGGCGATGTCCTCCGGGGTGGCCCGCAGGGCGGCCAGGACCGCGGCGTTGCACTCCAGGCCCAGGCGCACCTCCAGCAGATCCAGGGGGGTGGCCTCGTAACCATCGATCAAGGCCTTGAAGGGATTGTGCTTCTGGCCCGGCTCCGGCACGGCCACGAAGGTCCCCTGGCCCTGGCGGTGCTCCAGCAGGCCGCGATAGACCAGCTTGTTGATGGCCTCGCGCACCGTGGGCCGGCTGACGCCCATGCTCTGGGCCAATTCCCGCTCGGGCAGGAGCTTGTCGCCCGGCTTGAGCTGACCCCGGAAGACCAGGTCGCGCAACTGCTCGAAGACCTGGTCCGAGTACCGCTTGGGCTTGACCATTTTATAGAGGGACATGGACCGCGCTTTCCCTGGCGAGATTTGGTGGGAGCCCGCTGTCTGGCGCTGGCCGCGCGCCGCGACTGGTCTGGCCGGCGGTGCTCGGTCGGCCGCGCGCGATCTGTCGGACCGGGCCTCCATCACCCCGGGCGGCGGGGACCAGGGGTCCCCGGGCTCGGCCGGCCGCGACGTCGCCAACGGCGTCCCGGCCCCTTCTACCCTGGGTGGTGAGTCTTGTTTACCATAGTTCCAAATACATGGGAAGTCTGTTTGCGGAGCGACGAACCAGGCTTGACTTGTTGCCAGGCCGGGGTTTCCGGTCTCCGCGTCCACTCCTGAGCCCCTCCCCCAGCCGGTCGCCACCGGCCCACCAACAATCACCCCTCGCCCTAACCTTCTCCGGGAGTGTGTCATTTTTTGATTGGTAGGACCATTAGTTAGCCCCAGTGGCACAAAATGGAACCGCGAACCGAAATTGGCTTGACAACCCCCGGGGCGGTTCATTACCATCCTTTGGTAATACCAATTGCGATTTTTACCGCCGTCCACCCTGCCTGGCCCCACCCCGCGCGGCGCGCCAGCGAAATGCGACGGCGCCGGATACGGGAGCCAACCCCGACCAGTCAAACCCAGTTCGCGTCGGCGCGCCGACGGACGGTCAGTTCCGCCCCGCGCCGTTTTATTGAAACGCGGTTCCAAAATAGGGAGGGATGATGGGCAAGTCATTACGGTTTTTGGTGGCGTTGATGGCGTTGGCGCTGGGGCTCGCGTTGGCGGGCGGAGCGC
>CALERA010000127.1 GCA_937908275.1 uncultured Desulfarculaceae bacterium
TGCTGGCCACGCCCACCGACGTGCTCACCGCCACGGCGGTGGCCGCGCTGATGGCGGCCGCCGCGGCGGTGGCGGTGATCGGCGCCAGCAGCGGCGGGAACACACAGGCCACGCAACTGATGCAGGCCAGGCAGGCCGTGCAGGTCAGGCAGGCCAGGCAGCCGGTGCAGGAGCAGCCGGCCAGCACCTCGTTGACGCTGGCCAACTCCAGTTTCTTGACACCGGATTTGGGTCCATCCTTGGTCGTATCCGCCATCGGATTCCCTCCTTATCTGGGAGTGACGTCTTCCTTCTTGGCGTCTCCCCGGAGGGGAAACGCCTGCCTTCGGTGGGCCTGTCCGCCGCGGCGGCCCTGGCGATCAATCCCCGGCCGTGGGCGATCGCCAGAGTCCTTGGTCGGCGTCGTAGGCGCACCGTTCTTCGACTGGCAAATAGCGACAGGCGTTGCAGGCGTAGCGAAACTCGCAGCGGGCGCACTTGCGCCCCTCGTCCACCCGGTCCAGGGGCACCGTCCAGGTGGTTTCCACCAGGGCCTTGATCGCGGCGGGCACCCAACCCTGGCGGAGGTGGGCCACCGGCTCTCCCTTGTGGCCGAAGCAGGGCAGCACCGCCCCGTCGTGGCCAACGTAGATCTTGCCGTTGAGGCAGTTGTCCCCGCCCTTGCGCGACCAGCAGCGCTCGAACCCGGTCTGCACCAGATCGCCCTGCCCGATCCGGGGCGGCTCCGGACTGACCGCCAGCAGGCGCCAGCCCTTTTGCAGTTGCGGCCCCAGGACCCGGCGCACCTGGTCCTCGGGCACCCCCCGGTTCAACAGGCTCACCTGTGCGCATGACCCCAGATGGGCGCGAATGGCCGCCAGGTCCGCCGCCTCGGTCAGCAGCACGCTGAAGGCCGTCTCCGGCAGGCCCTGGGGCAAGGGCAGCAGCCCGCTGGTGTGGACCTGCAGGTTGGCCACGCCAGCCTTTTGGGCCTGGCGCACCAGGACCGGCAGGTCCGGGTTCAGCAGGGCCTCCCCGCCGGTGAAGACCATGGCCTGGGCCCCGAAGCGGGCCAGCTCCCGGATCAGCGCCAGCCATTGCGCGGTCTCCAGGGGGGTGGCGTTATCCTGTCCGGGCCGGATGGCGCAGATGGGACAAAAGGCCTGGGCGCAGTCCGGACAGGCCCGCACGCACTGGCCGGAAACCTGGGGCACCGCCAGGCTGACGTAGGGCGTTTCCTTCCAGATGCGGCGTTCGCGGAAAATATTGAAGGTGCGCAGCTTGTCCACGAAGGGCGGCTGGGGCGAGACGAAACCCCACTCCCGTTCGACCAGGCTGCGAAAGGGCTCGGCCTCGGGGTCCACCGGCTGGTTGGCCTCGCCCCGGGCCAGGGCCAGGCTGCTGTTCCGGTCGCACCACAGGGCCTGACCGTTGTAGAGGTTGTGGACCACCGCGCCCACCGCGCCCATCACCAGATAGCACTCGGGGTTGAGCCGGAAGTATTTCTCAGACATTGAGGTAACCCACCTTCTCCAGAATCTGGCTGTGATATTCCACGGTAATGCCGTCCAGCAGGTCCGGACGCCGCTCCACCACGTCCACGTAGCGCACCAGGGTCTCGCGCACGGTGTTGATGGTGTCGGCGCAGGAGCCCTTGACGAACTGGAAGTCGCCATCCTGGGCCGTGGTGGCGAAGCAGCGCGAGCAGAAGCGGGTGACCGGGCAGTCCTGGCAGTGCCGGCAGATCTGGTCGTTGTATTGCGCGATGATCTGGGCGATGCGCTGGTAGTCCAGGCCCTGCTCCAGGTCACCGATGGGGAACTTGTTGTTGATGCGTTCGCACATGTGGACCCGGCCGTCGCAGGTCACGAACAGCTTCTCGCCCGGTATGCAGCAGGAGGTGTAGGGCAGGAAGGCCGGCCGGCGTTCGGTGGTGATGGGATGGAAGGCGAACTCCGCGAAGGTGACCCCCACGTAGCAGAAGAGGAACGAACCCTTCTTGATGGTGTCCTGGCGGGCGGCCTCCAGGAATTGGGCCTGGAAGGCCTCGTACATCCCGCGCCAGCGGGTTTTGTCCTCGAGGGTGAACTGGGCGTAGTAGGAGGTGTTGTTGGGGTCGATCTGGGAGATGCTCACCACGAACAGGTCGTGCTGGTCGAAGAAATCCCGCAGCTGGCCCATGTCGGTGCGGTAGTCGTAGCAGGCGCTCACCGCCAGCTGGTTGAAAGAGGGATGGCGCTCGCGCAGGCGGGAGAGATTGGCGAAGACCCGGTCGTAACTGCCCTGGCCCGCCAGGTCCACCCGGTTGCGGTCGTGGTTCTCCTGGTTGCCGTCCAGGCTGACGATGATGGAAAACCCGTTTCGGGTGAGGAAGTCTCCCACCTCGTCGTTCAGGAGCAGGCCGTTGGTGGTCAGGGTGAACAGGGCCTCGGGGAAGTCCTGGCCGTAGCGCTCCTGGAAATATTCCACCGTGGAGCGCAGGACCGGGAAGTTGAGCAGGGGCTCTCCGCCATAGAAGCCGATGATGGGCTTGGCGCTGGGGTTGCGCTGGCGAACCTTGGCGTGGCCCTCCATGAACAGGTCCAGACCGGACCGGGCCCGCTCGGGGCTCATCATGGCGTTGTGATAGCCACGGTTGAAGGGGTAATGCTCGCTGTACACGCAGTAGCGGCAGCGCAGGTTGCACTGTTGGGTCAGCTCCAGGATCAGGTGGCGGAAACCGTGGCCCTCGTCCAGGTGGTGCCGGCGCAGTTGTTGGGGGTCCACCGCCTGGGGCGGGGGCTGGCGCTGCCCCAGGGGAGACATGGTCAGCCAGCCGGAGTAAGGCGCGGCCCCGGAGCGGCATTGTTGGCCGGGAAAGATCAGGCCGCTGTCGTCGTCGTAGAAATAATCATTGCCCTGGGTGCTGCTGAAGGCGATGCCTTTCATAATCCCCCCCTTGGTCGGCGCTGGTTGGCGCTGACCCGCTGTTGCGGAGTCCCCTGGGGCCTGGCGAAAACCCCTGCCGAGCCACGCGCCCGGCCGCCGGGCCATCCTCCACGCGCTCCCGCGCTTCAACTCCCAGCCGGAGGCCATTGCCCGGCCCCCGGAGGCGACACCTCCCCGAAACCGCCGCTCGCCACGGGCTCGCCCGACGCGCGGCGGAAGGCATTCATGGCCTTGCGGGTCTAGTTAGGCTGGAGTTCCTGGCTCCTGGGCCTGGCGCGGGGAAACGGCCGCCGCGCCCAGGTCTGGCAGGTGACACTGGCAAGAGCTGATGGTCCTGGCCTGGCGCGACCCGGAGGCCGCAGTCCACCTCGCGCTCCCCGCCGACGCGACGCCCAAGCCGCCTCGGAGCGGACCGCTCCAGTTCAACCGTGTCTTTGTCCGGCCAGTGGAGGGAGTAGACCGCGCCCTCCCCCCAAAAGGCCAGTCCTAGAGCATCATCTAGTCACGCCAGGAAGGTGCTGCGGATAACTTGGCGAATGGTGTGGATCGAAGACGTGGAGCTAATCAATCTTTCCCGGCAAACACCCTGACAGGCGGAAATTTGCCCAGCGCTGCATCATGGTGTCTGCGATCAGCCCGACCTCGAACACTTGGGGAGATCATCCTCGGGGCTGCGATGAGCACCTAATGTCAATATATTATCTATTAATCATTAGGTATTATAAAAACCCTACTCCTTTTGTCGAGGTCAGTCAAGCATCCCTCAAATGACTTCCGTGGCAATTTGACGGCATGGGCGGGTCGGGTTTTGCGGCGGCGGGGCGCGACTATTCGCGCGCGAGGCTTCGGTCAAGTTTATCCACGCCAGGCCAGGCGGGCACTTTGTTTCTGGGCGTGGCTGGCGCTCGCGCCAGGCCTGATGCGTGATAATGGGCGAGCGGGCCGGGGAAGTCCCGGACCCGCTCGCCCGGCGCCGGCCAGGCGGTTCAGGCTATAGCCATTTGTCGCGCGCCTCGAAACAGGCGATGCACAGGGTGCGCCCCTCCAGCCGCCGGGTGCGCGACTCCATGGCGCTCTCACCGCACTCGTCGCAGATCAGGCTGGTGAGGATGCGGGCGGGACGGGGCATGGCGAAGTCCGGGGCCTTGGCGGTGAACATCTCCGCCAGGGGCGCGGTCATGATCCAGCGGGTGCGCTCCTGGCGCATCTCCATCAGCCGGGCTTCTTCCTCCGGCGCGATCTGGCCCCGCAGCCATTTCTGGTTCAGCTCCGCGAAGTCGTCGCCGGCCTGGTCCAGGCGGGCGCGGTCAAAGACCAGGCGCACCCCCTGGCCGTCGGAGCGGCGGTAGAAACTGAAGGCCATCTTGCCGTGGTCGCGGAAGAGCAGGTTGCCCTTGCCAAAGGTGCAGCCGGTGAGCACCTGGATGGCGTCCACCCCGCACATGTCGGTCTCCACCACCGAGACGATCTCCTCGTCCGCCGCCCGGCCCAGATGATTGAGGGCGTACTCCCCGGCCCGCAGGCCGATGGCCAGGCCCGGACACCAGTGGCCGTGGAACTCCACCGCCCGTTCGATCAGGTGCTGATTCAGGGTGCAGGCGCTCATCTCGCGGCTCCTTTCACCTCCCGAAGGAGGGGTCGTGCAGGCAACAACCATTGCCCAGGCGGCGGGCTTTCAGGAAATAGCCCAGGCCGTCGTCGGCCTGCCATTCCAGGGCCAGGCCGGCCGCCGCCACCAGTCGGCCCATGGCCTCCGGCGGGGGCAGCAGGTCGGCCTCCACCACGGTGCCGGCCTTGCGATGGGTGTCGTTGATCTCGTGGCTGTTGATGAAGTGCGCCACCACCAGCACCCCGCCCGGCTTCAGCAGCCCGGCCATCCGGCCCAGGGCGGCGGCCTGGTCGTCGAAGTGGGGGAAGACCTGGTGGCAGACCACCCGGTCGAAGCTGGCCGGCGGCTGGTCCAGGTCCTCCAGGGCGGCGCAGAGCACCCGAGCCTGGGGCCGTCCGGCCAGCCGGCCGGCGCAGGCGGCGGTCATGGCCGGGCTGATGTCCAGGGCCAGGACCAGCCCGGACTCCCCCACCACCCCGGCCAGGACCTCGGTCAGGCGGCCGGTGCCGCAGCCCGGCTCCAGCACCCGCTGGCCCGGGCCTAATTCAGCCTCGCGCAGCAGGCGCTCCAGCTTGGGCCGCTCGGCCTCGCCGTATTCCAGGGCGGCCCAGGGCGCTTCCACTTGGGCGTCGAAAAACGCCGCCTTGGCCTGGTTGGCCATGCTCACTCCCCCTTGGCCGGCGGGCTCAGCTCCAGGGCCCGACCCAGTTCGCCATAGTGGGCCGCCATCCGGGCCTGGACCGGCCGGCCCAGCAAGAAAGTGTAAATCTCGTCGGCCTTGGCCGCCGGGTCCAGGTCGGCGTAGGCCGTGGGATAGAGCCGCTGTCCGATGGCGTAGGCGTCGGACAGGGTGGCGCCCAGGTTGGTGACGTACCAGTTGAAGGGGTGCAGCAGATAGACCCGGCCCGCGCGGAAGGCGCTCAGGCTGCGGTAGAACTCCGGCCGCCGGGCGAGGTCCTCTTGCAGACGGCCCAGGCCGCCGCCGTCCACGAAGATGGTCGCGGGGTCCAGGGCCAGGATCTGCTCGCGCTCCACGAACTGGTGCCCGGGTTTTTGCCAGGTCCGGGACAGGTTGGCCACCCCCACCCAGGCGAAGGGGACATAGTCGGCGTCGGTGCTCTCCAGGCCGTGCTCGCCCCGGAAGCCGATGCCGCCGATGTAGGCCGGGGCGCGCTGGTCGGCCGGCAGGTTGGCGGTGCGGGCCTGGAGGTCCTGGCGCGCGGCCTCGATGAAATTGATCACCGCCTCGGCCCGCTCCGCCCGGCCCAGGATGCGCCCGGCCAGGCGCAGGGAGTCGTAGACCACGGGATCGAAGCTGGCGAAGCGGCCATAGCTGAGCACCACCACCGGCGCGCCCAGGCGGGCCTGGACCCGGTCGGCCAAGGTCGCGTCCATGTTGGTGACAAAGACCACCTCGGGATTGACCCGCAGGATGGCCTCCAGGTCCGGCTCGCGGTTGATGCTGCCGGGGCCGCCCGGCCCCACCGTGGGCAACTTCGCCAGCTCGGGGTGGGCCAGCCAGTAGGGCCGGCCGTGAGGGTTCTTCTTCTCCATCTCCTCCACCCCCACCACCCGGTCGGTGGCCTGGAGGTAGGCGATCAGGCGCAGGGAGCCCGGGGCCAGGCAGACCACCCGGCGGGGCTCGGCCGGGATGGTCACCTGGCGACCGGCCAGGTCGGTCAGGCTCAGGGGCTGGGCCAGGGCCGCCCCTGGCGCGGCCAGGAGCCAGGCCAGGACCAGGAGCAGGACGGCGCGCAGGGAAGCGGGATGTCTTTTCATGCTGTTTTCTCCATCAGGCCCAGGGGCACCACCGCCGGCCAGCCCTCCACCGTGGTCAGGCGCACCCGCACCCCGTAGACCTGGGCGATGGCCGCCTCGTCCAGCTCGCCCACCGGGCAGTCGCGGTGGACCTTGCCGTTCTGGAGCAGGGCCAGGCGGTCGGCCAGGCGCAGGGCCAGGGACAGATCGTGCAGGGCCACCACCGCGGCCAGGCCCCGCCGGCGCACCAGATGCCAGACCAGGTCGGCCCACTCCAACTGGTTGTGCAGGTCCAGGCTGCTGGTGGGCTCGTCCATCAACAGCAGGGCCGGCTCCTGGGCCAGGGCCCGGGCCAGGGCCACCTTCTGGGACTCGCCGCCGCTGAGCTGGTCCATGCGCCGCCAGGCCAAGTGACCCAGGCCCAGGCTGTCCAGGGCCTCCTCCACCGCCCGGTGATCCCGCCGGGTGGCGGACCAGGCGATGTGCGGCCGCCGGCCCAGGAGCACGCTGTCAAAGACCGTGAGCTGGTCCGGCTCCTGGCGCTGGGGCAGATAGGCGATGCGCCGGGCGATCTGGTGGCGCGGCATCCGGGCCAGGTCCACCCCGTCCAGGCGCACCGTCCCCCCGGCCAGGGGCAGGATGCGGTTCAGGCATTTGAGCAGGGTGGACTTGCCCGCCCCGTTGCCCCCCAGCACCGCCAGGACCTGGCCCGGGCCGAGCTTGAGGTTCACGCCCTTGAGCACCGCCCGGCGGCCATAGGCGCAGCGCAGGTCCTGGGCCTCCAGCATCATCGCGGCCCGCCTTTCAACAGCAGGTAGAGGAAGAGCGGCGCGCCCAGGAAGGAGGTGAGCACCCCCACCGGCAGGCTGCCCGAGCCCACCAACAGCCGCCCCACGGTGTCGGCCAACAGCAGCAGCAGCCCGCCCAGCAGGCAGGAGAAGGGGATGAGCAGGCCGTGGTCGGCCCCCACCAGGCGGCGGGCGATGTGGGGGGCCAACAGGCCCAGGAAGGCCACCACGCCGTGGAAGGCGGTGCCCAGGGCCACCAGGAGACCGCAGAGCAGCATGCCGGTCAGGCGCACCCGCTCCACCTCCACCCCCAGGCCCAGGGCCAGGTCCTCGCCGGCGTTCATGGCGTTGAGGTCCCAGCGGTGGCGCAGGAAATAGGCCGTGACCGGCAGGGCCACCGCCGCCAGCAGGCCGATCTCGCTCCAGGTGGAGCGGGCCACGTCGCCGAAGGTCCAGAAAACCACCGCCGCCACCTCCACCTCGCTGGCCAGGTACTGCACCAGGATGGTGCCGGACAGGCTCAGGGAGGACAGGGCCACCCCGGCCAGGATCACCGCCTGGGGCGACATCTTGCGCACCCGGGCCAGGAGCACGATCACCGCCGTGACGGTCAGGGAGCCCAGCATGGCGCAGCCGGTGAGCAGGTAGGCGTTGGCCAGG
>CALERA010000128.1 GCA_937908275.1 uncultured Desulfarculaceae bacterium
CGCGGGCGGGGGAGGACGCGGGCCGATCCGGCCGCTCGCCCGGGGAGCGCCCTCGCAAGAGTACCGCCGCCCCCCCGCCCCCGGCAAGGCGGGTGGGCAATTTTTCCGGCTTTTTCGCGTGGATCGCCCCGGGGGACACCGGATTGTCATTCCCGGACGCCTAGGCGGGCTTGTCCCAGCAGCCCACCAGGAAGGCCCCGGTCTCCAGGCCCCGGGCCCGGCCCTGGGTCTCGATGATCATGGCCGGGGCCGGGTCGCAGTCCTTGGCGAAGTGGATGGCGGTGGCCAGGCGGCCGGGGAGCGGGGCCAGGGCGGCCAACTCGGCCGGGGAGCGGAAGTGGGCATCGCGGAACAGGGCGTGACCCGCCCGGCCGCTCTGGCGGCGGCGCTCGGCCCAGGGGCTCAGGCTATTGAGGGTGGCCACCACCACCCGGCCGCCGGGACGGGTGACCCGGAACAGCTCGCGCATGGCGGCGGCCCCGTCGGCGATGAACTCCAGGGCGGTGACCGACAGGACCTTGTCGAAAACCGCGTCGGCCAGGGGCAGGCGGGTCCGGTCCCCGCGCAGGGGATGGAGGGCCGCGCCCGCCAGGTCCGCCCGCGCCCGGGCCAGCATGGGGCCGGACAGGTCCAGGCCCACCACCGCCGCCCCGGCCGCCAGCAGCGCGGCGGTGAAGATCCCGGTGCCGCAGCCGGCGTCCAGGATGCGCTCTCCCGGCCGGGGGGCCAGCATATCCAGGACCAGGTCCTGCTCCAGCTCCAGGATCACCCGGCCCAGGGGGGTCTGGAACCAGGCCTGATACTGGTCCACGAAG
This sequence comes from uncultured Desulfarculaceae bacterium, assembly GCA_937908275.1. GTDB lineage: Bacteria > Desulfobacterota > Desulfarculia > Desulfarculales > Desulfarculaceae > JACRDC01. The sequence continues at coordinate 816 of CALERA010000128.1, forward strand.
GCGTCGAACAACTCTGGCATGGCGAGTCTGGCTCCCTTTTGGCGCCGGCGCGGGCCGCCCGCACGGGAAATGCCCCTATTTCAGGCCGGTGATATGCTAGGTTATACGCCTGCCCGCCCGATAACGCCATCAGCGGCCAGGTCCGGTTGCGCGTCTCGGCGCACAGCCCGCCGCGCGCCTGGCCGGGAAGGAGCGCCTGTCATGCGCCAACCCAGCGAACTGTTGCCCGGAATTTCCATCCACCCGCAAACCATCACCACCGCCCAAGGTCCGGTGGAATACGACCTGACCGAGGGCGACGGACCGGTGGTGCTGGTCAGCCACGGCGGCCTGGGCGGGGTGGACCAGGCCCGGGTCCTGGCCGCCTGGGTGGACGCGCAGGCCTTCCGGGTGCTCTCCCTCAGCCGTCCCGGCTACCTGGGCACCCCCCTGGCCAGCGGGCAGACCATCGAGGCCCAGGCCGACCTCCTGGCCGCCCTGCTGGACGCCCTGGGCCTGGAGCGGGCGGCCGTGGTCTCGGCCTCGGCCGGGGGGCCGCCGGCCTACAGCTTCGCCATCCGGCACCCCGAGCGGGTCTGGGGCCTGGTGGCCATTGACTGCGTCAGCGGCTACTACGACATGCCCGAGACCGCCGGGCCCATCGCCCAGGCCATCTTCACCACCGACCTGGGGCAGAAGCTCCTGAAAAAACTGGGCGAGATGCGCCCGGACCTTTTCCTCAAGCAGATCTTCCAGTCCGAGGCCTATTTCACCAAGAAGCAACTGGCCGAGCACGTGGCCTACGCCCTGGGCTCGGAGCAGGCCAAGGCCTTCATGTTCGCCTTCATGAACACCATGAACCCCTACGCCCCGCGCCAGGCCGGCACCGAAAATGACATGGCCCTCTACCGTCAGCTCCAACACCTGCCGGTGGAGCGCATCCAGTGCCCCAGCCTGATCATCCACGGCACCCACGACGCCGACGTGAAGTTCTACGACGGGGTCTACGCCTACGAGCACATCCCCGGGGCCGAGCGCTTCTGGATCGAGGAGGGCGGCCATCTGGGCTTCTGGCTCTCCCCCAATGGTCCGGCCGCCCAGGACGCGGCCCGGGACTTCCTGGCCCGCCAGCGCCCCTGACCCCGGCCGGCGGCCCGCCGCCCGGCCGGGAGCGAGGCGCGGGCCATTTCCCGTCTGGACGCGGCCGGCGGGCGCCAGGCATACTTGATTATGAACTAGAATTTACTGGTTTAAAGCGGGAGCGGAGCCGCTCTCGCCCGCCAGGCCTGCCCGCCAAGCTGGTGAACGCGTTGAGTCGTCCTTGCCCGCGCCCCCGGCGTGGAGTCGGGCGGGAACGCGCGCCCAATCTCCCTGCCCCACCCACCGCCCCACGACGGTTGCGAGGGGGAAAATGGCTGCGCCGGTGGTGCTTTATCTCGAAGACGAGGAGATGATGTTTCAACTGGTCAGCACCCTGCTGGCCAGCCATCCCACCCCGGTTTACCGCCTGCTCTGGGCCGGCTCGGTGGCCAAGGCCCTCCGGATCCTGGCCGAACACCAGGTTTCGCTGATCATGTTGGACCTCAACCTGCCTGATTCCCAGGGGATAGACACCCTGGACCGGATCCGCGCCGCCGCCCCCCTCCATCCCCTGCTGGTGATCACAGGCCAGAGCGACGAGGAATACGTCAACCAGATCCTTTCCCATGGCGCCCAGGAATTCCTGCCCAAGGGGGAGCTGACCGCCAGCGCGTTGCTGCGCGCCATGCGTTTCGCCGGCGAGCGCAAACGGGGCGAAACCAGCATGCTCCACGACCAGCAACGCCTTGAAAAAATCGTCCGGGAGCGCACCCGGGACATGGAGGACGCCAACCAGCTCCTGCGGGAGCAGATCGAGCAGCGCCAGAGGATCGAGGAAACCCTGCGCCAGCGGGACGAGGAAAGCCGGAGCCTGCTGGAGTGCATCCCCATGCCCATGGCGGTCTACGACGACCAGGGGCACCTGATGTTCGTCAACCCCGCCTTTGTCCAGACCTTCCGCTGGGCGCGGGAGGAGTTGATCGGCCGCAAGCTGGACTTCGTCCCGCCGGACGTGCTGCATCAATTGCCGCCTCGCATCGAGCAGATGAAGCGGGGCGAGAAGGTGGCGCCCTTCGAGACCGTGCGCCTGACCAAGGACGGGGAGCGCCTGGACGTGGTCATCTCCTCCGCGCCGTACCGCGACAGCCTGGGCAGGCAAGTCGGCAATATCGTGGTTTTCCACGATATCACGGACCTGAAGCGGGCCGAGCAGGCCCGGGTCGAGTCCGAGCACCGCTACCAGAGCCTGGTGGAGACCATGTCCGAGGGGTTGATGGAGGTGGATCAGAACCTGCGCCTGGTCTATTTCAACGAGAGCTTCGCCCGCATCCTCGGCTACACCATCGACAATTTTCCAGCCACAGACAGCCTGCTGGATTTGCTGAACGACGCCAACCAGCAAATCATGCGGAACAACTGGAAACGACGCATGCAGGGCCAAGAGACCTCCTACGAGGTGGCCTGGCAAAAACGCGATGGCAGCCAGGCCTTCACCCTGGTCTCCGGCAAGCCGCGCTGGGACCGCCAGGGCAACTTCACCGGCTCCATCGCCCTGATCACCAACATCACCGAGCGCAAGGTGTTGGAAGGTCAACTGCTCCAGGCCCAGAAGCTGGAAGCCATCGGGCAACTGGTGGCCGGCATTGCCCACGAGATCAACACCCCCACCCAGTACGTCTCGGACAACACCCGTTTCCTGAGCGACTCCTTCGCCGACCTGACCCGGGTCGTGGTCCAATACATGTCCCTGGCCGAACAGGTCAAGGCCCTCGCCCCCCGGGAGCCGGCCCTGGTCCAGGCCCTGGCCAAGGCCGAGGAGCTTTATCGGGACATCGACGGCGATTACCTGCTGGAGGAAGTGCCCAAGGCCATCGAGCAGACCTTGGAGGGCCTGAACCGCATCTCCACCATCGTGCGCTCCATGAAGGAGTTCGCCCATCCCGGGCCGGACGCCAAGAGCCCCGTCGACCTCAACCGGGCCATCGAGAACACCATCACCGTGGCCAAGAACGAATGGAAGTACGTGGCCGAGGTCACCACCGACCTGGACCCCGACCTGCCGCCGGTGCCCTGCATGCTGGGCCAGATCAACCAGGTCATCCTGAACATCATCGTCAACGCCGCCCAGGCCATCGAGGAGGTCTTCCACCGCGACGGGGACCGCAAGGGCCAGGTCAAGATCAGCACCCGCCAGGTGGACGACGCGGTGGAGGTGCGCATCGCCGACACCGGCCCCGGCATCCCCAAGACGGTGAGCGAGCACGTGTTCGACCCCTTCTTCACCACCAAGCCGCCAGGCAAGGGCACCGGCCAGGGCCTGGCCATCGCCTATCGGGTGGTGGTGGACAAGCACGGCGGCAACCTGAGCTTTTTCAGCGAGGAAGGCCAGGGCGCCACCTTCGTGATCAGGCTGCCGCTCCAGGATTCGGAGCAGGAGATCGCCCGGCCATGACCAGGATCTTGTTCGTGGATGACGAGCCCAACGTCCTCAACGGGCTAAGACGCATGCTCCGGGACAGGCGCCAGATCTGGGACATGGCCTTTGTCGACAGCGGAATGGAGGCCATCAACCTGCTGGCCAGGGAGCGCTTCGACATCATCGTCAGCGACATGCGCATGCCGGTGATCGACGGAGCCATGCTGCTGAGCCAGGTGCGCAAGCTCTATCCCTACATGACCCGGATCATCCTCTCCGGTCATTCGGAGCGGGAAGCCATCATGAAGTCGGTGCGCCTGGCCCATCAATATCTCTCCAAGCCCTGCGATCCCCAAGAACTGAAACAGGTTTTGCAGCAAACCGCGGCCATGCGTTGGCTGCTCTCCAGCGACGACCTGATCAACCTGGTCTCCCAGATCGAATCCCTGCCCCCGCTGCCGCATTCCTACAGCCTGCTGATCAAGGCCCTGGAAACCGAGGGCGTGACCCTGGAGCGGATCGGCGAGTTGATCTCCCAGGACATGGGGATGGCCACCACCGTGCTCAAGCTGGTCAACAGCGCCTTCTTCGGCCTGCCCAACCAGGTGGCCAGCCCGACCCAGGCGGTGAGCCTGCTGGGGCTGGACATCATCAAGGGCCTGGTCATCTCCCAGGGATTGTTCGAGACCCTGAAGGTCCAGCAGGTGCCGGGCATGTCCTTCGAGGCCTTGTGGCGGCACTGCCAGGCCGTGGGCTGTCTGGCCAAAAAGATCATGCAGACCGAAAATCAGGACCGCGTCCTGATCGACCAGGCCTTCATCGCCGGCATCATGCACGACGTGGGCAAGCTGGTCCTGGCCACCATCAAGACCAAGGAATACAACGCGGTGATCAAGGCCGTCCACAAAAGCAACCATCCCGTCATCACGGTGGAGCGCAAGGTTTTCAACGTCACCCACGGCGAGGTGGGAGCCTATCTCCTGGGCCTGTGGGGGGTGCACGAAAACGTGGTGGGAGCCATCGCCCTGCACAACAATCCGGTCTACACCTCGGCCCTGGGCGGGGGCAGCGGCAGACTCCTGCTGGCGGCGGTCCACGCGGCCAATGTCTTCGATCACCAGTTGCGGGTCATCAACCCCACCTACGCGCGACCGGGGTTGGAGCAGGGCTTTCTGCACGACGCGAATCTCCTGGAGAAAATTCCGGCCTGGGAGCGGGCCTGCCAGGAGTTGGCCAGACGCAAGGGGGGGGAATGGACCTGATCAAGGCGCCGGAAAAAATCCTGTTCGTGGATGACGACCCCAACATCCTGGCCTCCTTCCTGCGCCAGTTGCGCAAGGGCTTCACGGTCCACACCGCCCAGGGCGGCGAGCAGGCCCTGGAGGCCAGCGCCAGCCAGGGTCCCTTTGCCGTGGTGGTCTCCGATTTCAAGATGCCGGGCCTGGACGGCGTGCAGCTCCTGAGCCGCTTCAGGGAAACCGCCCCCGACACCGTGCGCATCCTGCTCACCGGGTACGCCGACCTGGAAACCGCCATCCGGGCGGTCAACGACGGCAATATCTTCCGCTTGATGACCAAGCCCACCGAGACCGAGACCATGGTCCGGGCCTTGGTGGCCGCCATCCGGCAATACCGGCTGGTCACCGCCGAGCGCGAGATCCTGCGCCAGACCCTGGCCGGCAGCATCAAGGTCCTGACCGAACTGCTGGGTCTGCTCAATCCAGACGCCCTGGGCCGCTCCAGCCGGATCAAGGATCTGGCCCTGGCCATCGCCAAGGGCCTGGGCCTGGAGCCGGACTGGTCCCTGGAAACCGCGGCCCTGCTCTGCCAGTTGGGGCTGGTGATGTTGCCCCCCGAGGCCCTGGAGGAGGTGCTTTCCGGCCGGCGCCTGAGCGGCGAGAACCAGCAGCTCTACGAAATGCACGCCATGATCGCCGCCGACCTGGTCAAGCACATCCCCCGCCTGGAAGAGGTCTCGCGCATCATCGCCTTCCAGGAAAAATGCTACGACGGCTCCGGCCCGCCGCCGGGCGCGCCCCTGGCGGGCGAGGAGATTCCCCTGGGCTCGCGCATCCTCAAGGCGGCCCTGGACTACGACCTGCTGGTGTCGCAAACCGGCGATCCCCACAAAGCCCTGCCCAAGATGCGCGCCCGCAAGGGCTGGTACGACCGGGCGGTCCTGAACGCCCTGGGGCGTTGCCTGGATCAGGCCGCCCCGGAGCAGGAACGCCAGGTTAGCGTCAAGGATCTGACCGAAAACATGGTCCTGGCCGCCGACGTGCGGGCCAGCGACGGCCGGATGCTGGTGCCGCGGGGCTACCAGGTCACCCGCCTGCTGGTCAACCACCTGCTCAAGTTCCAGAAGACCCTGGGGGTGGTGGAGCCCTTGCGGGTCAAAATCCCGCCCAGCGAGGAATAATCGTTGGCTCCCAGGAGCCGGACCTCGTCAGGACGCGCGCCCGGATCGGACACGACATCCTGAGGCCCATCGCCCTTCCCGCGGCCCAAGATCGCCCTGGCCCGGGAAAGCCGGCGGCCCGCCGCCTGCGGTTGACGCCCCCAGGAGCCTCCGCGCTCGGGCCGGTCGGCGGACCAGGCGACCGCGCCCTTGCCAACCCGTAATCCGTCCGAGATGTGTCCGCCCACCGGACTAGGCCATATGGGCGCTGGCAGTGACTCGATTGGCTTGACTGTTTAATTCGATCGGGTTTAAAGTAACCCTGTTTATGGGGTGATGGGGGACATCCCAACCATCTGTGAATTTCCGGAAATCATCGTTCCCCGTCTCGACGCGGCATTGTTTTCCTGGCCCCGGATGCGGGGCCGCAAAGATAACAGCCCCAAACCTAAACCGTTTTCCAATCCGGCGGCACCAGCAGGATCGTGCGAGGAGTTTCCGTTGGGCAAACCGCTCTCACTCCCTGCCCAACGCGAGACCCTTCCGGGCCGTTTTGGCGGGCCATTGCGGCGCCTGCGCGGCGAGGGGCTCTGGCTGGCCCTGGTCCTGGTCGGCCTGGCGCTCCTGGCCGGTCGCCTGCTGCCCCTGGCCCCGGACGGCGGGATCGCCGCCGACTTTGGCCTCAACCTGCCCTGCGTGTTTCACCTGGTCACCGAGTTGCCCTGCCCCCTCTGCGGCATGACCCGGGCCTTCGCCAACCTCACCCGTCTCCAGTTCGTCCCGGCCCTGACCCACAGCCCGGCCGGCGTGGCCCTCTACGGGCTCCTGGCCGCCTACCTGGTCCTGGGCTGGCTCTACGTGCTGACGGGTTGGCGGGTCCTACGGCCCTGGTTGCTGCGGCGCGATTATCTCGGCTGGCTGGCCTTCATCACCATCCTGGGTTGGCCGTTCAAGCTGTGGCTTCAGGCGGGCGTCACGCCATGAAGCGGCAGCCCTCGGCCCGGCCGGGAATAGCTAGGGGGAAAGCATGACGGACGGCAATGAACCGCAGTGGTATTACCTGCTTGGCGACAAGCAGGTCGGTCCGGTGGGCCTGGCCGAGATCCAGGCCCTGATCGACAGCGGCACGCTCACCAGCGCCACCATGGTCTGGAGGCCGGGCCTGTCCGGCTGGGAGCAGGCCGGCAAGACCGAGTTGGGCGCGCGTTTCGGCGCGGGCCCGGGCTCCGCCGCCCGGCCGCCGGCCACCATCACCCCGCCGGCCGCCCCGCGCGACGACACCGGCAAGATCCCCATCTGGCGCTGCATCTCCCAGGGATTCGGGATCATCTTCCGCAACCCGGTGCCCTTCATCCTGGGCAACCTCTTTTTCCTGCTCATGAACGGCCTGAGCCTGGGTCTGTTGACCGGCAGTTGGCAGGCCGGCATGCAGTTGATGACCCGCAAGGTCCGGGCCGGGCAGCCGGTGGTCTTCAGCGACATCTTCCAGGGCTTCGACCGCTTCGGCCTGGTCCTGGGCGCGGGCCTGGTGGGCCAGGTCTCGGTGACCCTGGGCATGGCCTTTTGTCTGATACCGGGCTTCATCATCGGCGGGCAGTTCCTCTACCTGGTGCCCCTGGTGGCCATCCGGGGCTGCTCCATCGCCGAGGCCATCACCCTGAGCCGGCAGAAGGCCAAGGCCCGGCTCTTCAACCACGTCCTGTTCTATTTCGTTCTCTGCCTGATCGGCCTTTCCGGGGCGATCCTCTGCTACGTGGGCCTGGTGGTCACCCTGCCCCTGATCCCCACCGCCATCGCCCTGGCCTACGAGAGCACCTTCGAAAACCAGGGCCAGGCCCAGCCATGACGCGGCCAGCGCCGGCCGGCCCTCACCTTCCCGCCACCGACCCGCGCCGCCCGGGGCGCGCCCCAGGCCGGTGAAGAGGCGCTTATGAGCAACGTTCCGGAATACCGCTCCATCGTCAGCCTGATCCCGGGCGGCGTGGTCCAGTTCCTGGACTTCGGCCTGAACATCGACGCCTATCGCAGGCTGAAGCTCTATTTCCGCGAGGAGCCCCGGCCCGAGGCCGATCGCGGCCAGGGCGAGGTGCCCCACGTGCTCTTCTGCCTGGAGGAGGACCCGGAGCTGGGGCGCATCGTGGACCGCCGCACCCGGGAGCCGGGGGCGGACCAGTACCAGATCACCGGCCAGCAGGCCATCGAGCCCTACCTGGGCCAGTGGGTGCCGGTGCCCATCCTGCGCCTGAAGGCCGACCGCTGGAGCCACGACAACCGGCCCAAGTTCGAGCGCGGCCCCACCAACTGGGCCCGGGCCATGCTCACGCTGGACGACGATCCCCAGAGCGATTTCAGCCACCGCCTGGTGCTGGCCTTCGACACCCTGGTGGAGGACCGTCCGACCCAGCGTGAACCCTATTTCGCCCTGTCGGGCGAGGACGTGATGGCCAACGCCCAGTTCGGCCTGGCCCACCTGGAGCGCGACAATTCCTGGTTCCTGAACCTGGGCTGGGTGGACGAGTGGCTCAAGGCCCTGTTCCACCAGCACCAGATGCGCAAGCGCCACAACCGCCCCCTGCGCAGCGACGAATGGCCCTGGGTGCTCTACCACCTGGCCAACTACCTGACTTTCCTGCAGGTGCTGCACGGCTTCTCCGAGCGGCCCGAGCAGGAGGTCCGGCCGCTGCTGCCCACCTTCAAGGTCACCGACCCCTCCCAGACCGCGCCCATCGACGTGGACCTGGTGCTGGACCTGGGCAACTCGCGCACCTGCGGCATCCTGGTGGAGACCAGCGCCGAGGCCCTGACCAACCTCAACGACAGCTATCTGCTCCAGATCCGCGACCTGAGCCGGCCGGCGCACATCTACGAGGAGCCCTTCGAGACCCGGGTGGAGTTCTCCGAGGCCGATTTCGGCAACACCCGCTTGAGCGCCCGCTCCGGCCGGGTCAGCGAGGCCTTCGCCTGGCCCTCGGTGGTGCGGGTGGGTCCGGAGGCGGTGCGTCTGGCCAGCCGCTCGGAGGGGGCCGAGGGCAACACCGGCATGTCCAGCCCCAAGCGCTATCTCTGGGACCAGCGCGAGCGCCGCCAGCAATGGCGCTACAACGGGGTCTCGGCCGAGGGCGCCTCGGAGCCGCCGGTGACCCGGGGCGTCTTCCTGCAATTTATCAACAAGGAGGGCACCCCCCTGGCCAGCTTCGCCGAGGACGCCAGCGAGGTCCGCGAGGACCCTTACCTCAGGCGTCAGAGCGACCAGGTGGCCTTCGAGGCCCGCTTCACCCGCAGCTCCCTGATGATGTTCATCCTGAGCGAGATCATCATGCACGCCCTGGTGAACAT
>CALERA010000129.1 GCA_937908275.1 uncultured Desulfarculaceae bacterium
CGGCCGGACCAGCCCCGGGTGTTGGTGGTGCCGCCGGTCTGGGGCGGTTCGCTCAACGTGGCCCACTGGTGCGCCGAGGCCCTGACCGCCCTGGGCTGCCAGACCCGCCTGGCCCCCCTGGACCAGCTCAAACCCCTGCACGAGCGGATGTACGCCTGGGGCGCGCCGCCAGAGCGGGTGGACCGGGTCTACGCCCCCCTGATGCGCTTTCTGGGCGAGCTGACCGTCCTGGAGGCCGAGGTCTTCCAGCCCCACCTGGTGCTGGCCCTGGCCCAGGCCCCCCTGGACCGCCGCGCCCTCAAGGACCTGCGCGCCCTGGGCGCGCCGACCGCCTTCTGGTTCGTGGAGGATTTCCGGGCCATGCCCTACTACCGGGAAGTGGCCGGGTCCTATGACTATTTCTTCCACATCCAGGGGCCGGAACTGTCCGCCGAGCTGGAGCGCCTGGGGGTGGAGCACGGTTTTTTGCCCATGGCCGCCCATCCGCCTTGCCACCGGCCCCTGAGCCTCGGCCCCGCCGAGCGCCAGCGTTATGGCGGGGTGGTGGGCTTCATGGGCGCGGGCTACGCCAACCGCCGCCGGATCTTCGCCGATCTGGTGGCGCGGGGTCTGCCGCTGCGCCTGTGGGGCGTGGGTTGGACCGGCAGCCAGGCCCTGGCCCCCCATCTGGCCGAGGAGCGCTACCTGGAGGCCGAGGAGGTGGTCAAGGTCTACAACGGCTGCCAGATCGTGCTCAACCTGCACTCCTCGCCCCAGGACGTCCATCGCCCGCAGGGCGCGGACTGGGTCAACCCCCGCACCCTGGAGGTGCCGGCCTGCGGCGGCTTCATGCTGGTGGACCGGGTGCAGGGCCTGGAGAATTTCCTGGAGCCGGGGCGCGAGGTGGCGGTCTTCGAGGGCCAGGCCCAACTGTTGGAGATGGTGGAGCACTACCGGCGTTATCCCGAGCAGCGCGCGGCCATCGCCCAGGCGGGCCGCCGCCGGGTGCTGGCCCAGCACACCTACTATCATCGCATGGAGACCCTGCTGGAGCGCTGCCTGGGTCCGGCCCGGGAGGACCTGCCCCTGCCCGGCGCGGCGGAGAATCCGGCGGCCGCTTTGTTGGAACTCATGGCCCCGGCCGGGGCGGCCCGCAACTGAGGGCCACGGCCAGGCTGATCGTCAAAGGGAGTCAAGGACATGGAAGTCTGGATGGACGGCAAGCCGATGACGGCGGAGCCCAGGGGGGCCAACCTGGGCGAGATGGTGGACAACCTGCTGGGCGGCAAGGAACTGGCCGACCGCACCCTGGTGGAGCTGAAGGTCAATGGCCAGCCCTATGAGCTCAGCGTGCAGGGACCGGCCGGCAGCCTGCCCCGGGAGGCCATCCGCCACCTGGAGCTGGAGACCATGGACGCCCGGCAGGTGGCGCTGCACTTCCTGGACAACGCCGGGGCCTACCTCCAGGCCATGAACGGCTCCCTGCCCCAGGTGGCGGAGCTGTTCCGGGTGGCCGACGACCGCGAGGCCAACCAGCAGTACAGCTCCCTGCTGGAGACCCTGCACCTGTTCCTGCAACTGGTGGACGGGGCCTGCGAGACCCTGCAACTGGACGGCGCCCAGGGCCTGGGCGGCCGGCCCAGCCTGGCCCAGAGCCAGACCCGCATCAGCGGCCTGATCTCCGAGCTGTTGCAGGCCCAGGAGCAGGAGGACTGGATCCTCCTGGCCGACATCCTGGAGCATGACCTCAAGGCCGAACTCCAGGCCTGGTCGGAGCTGATGCCCCGCCTGCGCCAGCAGGCCTACTGATGAAACTCCTGGCCGAGTTGCGGGAGCTGGCCCGGGACCAGGGCGAGCTGGCCGGCCTGGCCCTGGCCGGTCGGGGGCTGGTCCGGGACCGGCAGCACGAGGCCCTGGACGACCTCATGGCCCGTCGCCAGACCGTGTTCCGGCGGGTGATGAACCGTCACCGCCGCCTGCAACCGGTTTGGCGGGACTGGGACGCGGTGCTGGCCGGCCTGGATCCGGCCGAGGGCGCGGAGGCCCAGGCCCTACTGGATCAGCTGCGCCGCCTGTCCGAGCGCCTGAGCGGCCTGGACCGCGAGTCCGCCGAGCTCCTGGAGCAGGAGATGGCCGAGATGCGCCAGGAGTTCGGGCGGCTGGACACCGGCCGTCAGCTCTTCTCCGCCTACCGGCCCGCCCCCCTGGCCCGGCGGGGGCCGGACAAGCTCTCGCGCACCGCCTGAGGACCGGGGCGGCGCGGTGAAAATCCTGGGCTTCATCAACGCCTTTGACGAGCTGTCCGAGCCGGACCGCCGTCTGGGGCGCAAGGTGGCCAACTACGGGGTGGTGGCGGCCCTGTTGGAGCATTCCCGCTTCGACGAGCTGCACTTCTTCCTGCCCTTCCAGGGCGCGCTGACCCCCTTCCAACGGATCTACGCCCCCTGGCTGGAGCAGCCGGAGCTGGCTGGCCGGGTCAGGCTCCTGCCGGCCCAGGCCCTGCCCGCGGCCCTGGAGCGCACCGCCTACACCGCCCTGCACGCCCCGGAGCTGGACCGCTACCTGCCCGAGCTCTGCCACCTCCGCAACCGGGTGGCCCGCCAGCCCGCGCCCATCACCTGCGTCACCCACACCCTGAGCTACTGGCCCACCCAGGTGCGCAACCTCTACAAGGTCCTGCCCGGGGCCATGCCCTACGACGCGGTGATCTGCACCAGCCGCGCCGCCCGGGACCACCTCTCGCGGGCCTTGGCCGCCTCCACCCTGCGCCTGCGCTCCCTGGGCCTGGCCGGGGCCGGTTTCGGCGGCCGTCTGGAGATCGCCCCCCTGGGGGTGCGTTTGGCGGATTTCCCGCCCCTGTCCCCGGCCGAGGCCCGCGCCCGCCTGGACCTGGACGGCGAGGACTTCACCCTGCTCAGCCTGGGGCGCCTCTCGCCCTCGGACAAGTGCGACCTGGCCCCCCTGCTGGGGGCGATGGCGGTGCTGGCCGAGCGCGGGATCTCCGCGCGCCTGTTGCTGGCCGGTGGCGGGGGGGCGGGCTATGGCCAGTCCCTCCTGGAGCAGGCCCGCCGCCTGGGCCTGGAAGGCCGGGTCCATCTGTTCGTGGATTTCGACAGCGAGCTCAAGCCGGCGCTCCTGGCCGCGGCCGACGTGGTGGTGGCCCTGACCGACAACCTCCAGGAGACCTTCGGCCTGTCCATCATCGAGGCCATGGCCGCCGGACGTCCGGTGGTGGCCAGCGATTTCAGCGGCTACCGCGACCTGGTGGTGGAGGGACGCACCGGCTTCCTGCTGCCCACCCTGGGACCGGCCAGCTATGAGCCCCTGGACGCGGTCTGGACCATCCTGCCCGAGCACATCGCCGCCCTGCAGGTGGCCCAGCGCACCGCCGTGGACCTGGACGTCCTGGTGGAGCGCCTGGCCCGCCTGGCGGCCGATCCCGCGCTGCGCCAGCGTCTGGGCCAGACCGCCCGCCAGCGGGCGGCCGAGCGCTTCGACTGGGGCCGGGTGGTGCCGAAGCTGGAGGACCTCTGGCTGCGCCTGCACGACCAGGCCCAGGCCCTGGGCCGGCCGCCGCAGGTGACCGACGTGCTGGGGGCCGGCCAGGGCGAGCTTTTCGGCCACTTCCCCAGCCAGGCCATCGCCCCGGAGCTGGTGCTGGTCCCCGGCCCCCTGGCCGCGCGCCGCAGGGCCGGCGGCTGGGCCGAGGTCCCCTATCCCGACGCGGGCGTCAGCCTGCCCCCCGCGGACCTGGACCGGGTCCTGGCCGCCCTGGAGGCCCGGGGCCAGCGGGCCAGCCTGGCCGAACTCCAGGCCGACCTGGCCCCGGCGATGCCGGCCTACCAGTGCGAGCACCTGGTCCTCTGGGCCCTCAAGTACGGCCTGCTCTCCCGCGCCGCCTGATCCAACCCCCAAAATAAAATCATCACGGATGGATTCGCCGGGTCGGCGCGCCCATGGCTTCGCCCTTGCCGGCGGGGGCTGGCGGGAAAAAGACGCGCCCGCGCGGCCGGTCACGCAGACCGGCGGCGCGGGCGGTGTTGCCTTCAGGGATGGGAGCGGGGCAGGCTCCTCGCCGGAGAGGCGGTCCTGGCAGGCGCGAGGCTCTAGATGCGCACGCCACCCCGGGCCTGGGTGGTGGCCGGCTGGACCGGCTGGCGGTTCAGGACCTCCTGGGCCTCGGGCTTGGCCAGGGCCTCGCGCCAGGCCTCGTTCAGGCTGGTCAGGATGCGGATCACCTCGTCCAGGGGCGCGTCCTCGCGGCGGATCTTGGCCCGCACCAGGCGGTCGCCCATGTAGAGGTACAGCCGGCGCAGGTTGCTGGCGATCTCCCCGCCCAGCTCCATGTTCAGCGAGGCGTTGAGCTCGTCGATGATGTCCTGGGCCCGGTTGATCAGGGAGGCGCAGCCGGGGATGTCTCCCTCGGCCAGACAGGCCTTGGCCTTGATCAGGAAGCTGACCGCCCCCTCGTAGAGCAGGACGATCAGACGCCCGCGGTCCACGGTGGCCACCTGGGTCTTACGGTACTGGTTTTGCGCGTAATTCAACATGGGTCCCATCCCTTCCTTGGTCATGGGTCGTCCCCCAGCGGCCCTGCCGGGGGGTTAGTCGCTGCTGTTGCCCGGCAACTGGGCGATGGCGCTCTCCACCGCGCTGGACTGCGCGTTGAGGGTGGACAGCGTCGCCTCCAGCCGGGCGAATCGCTCGACCTGGCGCTGGCGATAGAGCTCCAGGCGCTTTTCCTCGTTCTCGATGCGTTTGTCGATGTTGGCGATGATGTCGTCGTAGTTGTTGATCAGGACGTTGAGCATGCCCGTCTCGGAGTCGGTCAGGGCCTCGGCTTCCTCGAAAACCCGCTGGGCGGCGCCAATGCTGCCCTTGCTGGTGTTCTCGACGAACAGGTTGGCCACCGCCTCCGCATCCAGGGCCAGGGCCGCGGAGAGCATGGTGCTGTTGATGGTCCAGGTGCCCTCGTTGTCCGGGTCGGTCTCGATGCCGATCTGGCTCAGGTGGGTGAAGGTGTCCTGGCCGTCCACCAGGCCCTCGATGCTGCGGTTGAGGGTGGAGTCCAGGCGGGACTTGATGATGTAGTAGGCGTAGTTGCCGATCATCACTCCGGACTCGCCGGTGTCGGAGTCGTAGGCCGTGTCCTCGCGGATGTAGGCCTGGGCGTAGTTGACCGCGTTGATCAGGGCCTCGATCTTGTCCTGGATGGCGTCGGTGTCCACCGAAACGGTGATCACGGTGTCCCCGGAGTCGTGCAGGGAGACCGTCACCCCGTTGATCACGCCCTCCATCGTGTTGCTGGAGCGTTGCAGGTAGTTGGAGGCGCCCGAGGGATAGCCGTCCACCTTGACCATGCTGTTGGTGGCCAACTGGGTGACGTCGAAGCCTCCGCCCACCGTGCCCCCGCTGCTGAAGCTGGAGCCGGTGAAGTCGTGGCTGACGTTGCTGATCTGGTACTGCGCGCCGGAGCTCTTGCCGGTGAGCACCAGCTTGTAGCTGGTGGGCAGGCCCAGGCCGTCGTTGATGATGCTGGCGGTGACCCCGGGGTTGTCCGAGTCGACGTTGATCAGGGTCACCAACTGCGAAAGCGTGGTGCCGGAGGTGACCGTCACGTCGATCTTCTGGCCGTTGTAGGTGTAGCTGAAGGTCCCGTCGCTGGTGGTCACGGCGGTGATGTCCTGGTCGGCGAAGCCCTCGTGCACCAGCTTGGTGGTCTGGGCCAGGCCCTTGTCCTGGCCCTGCTGCTGCACCGGGGAGTAGACGTTGACCTGGAAGGTGTCGCCGTTGATCAGCGAGCCGGCGCTGACCTGCAGGGAGAAGCCCTGCTCCACGCTGTAGGTCTGGTCGCTGTCGCTGACGGTGACGGTGCCGGTGCGCCCCAGGGAGTCGGTCCAGCGCAGGACCACGCTGTCGCCCCCGCCGGAGGCGATGGTTCCGGAGGACATCACCGTGAAGCTGTAGGTCTTGCTGACCGAGCCGAGGTAGTTGCCGGAGGTGGTCACGTTGCTGGTGCCCGACCAATCCTGGACCTCGGCGTCGTCGATGTCGTTGGCGTAGGCGTTGACGCTGAAGGTCTGGCCGTTGGCGACGGTGCCGGCCTCCAGTTGGATGTAGACGCCTTCCTCCACCTCGATGCTGTCCCCGGCCGTGTAGTCGGCCGGCACCGTGATCACGGTGGCGGCGCTGGCCGCGCCGCCGTCCCAGGAGCGGGTCCAGGAGATCTCGAAGCTGTCGGTGCCCACGGTGCCGCTGCCGCTGACGTTCTGCACCGTGAAGCTGTAGGTGGCCACGCTGCCGCTGGCCTTGTCGCCGGTGAACTGCCCGACCACCGCCACGTCAACCCCCAGGGTGGAGGAGGCCAGGGCCGCGTCGCTGGAATCAAAGGAGAGCAGGGTGGGGTTCTGGACCACGTCCACCCGGCCATCGTCGCCGCCGGTGACCGCGGTCAGCACCAGGTGCTGGGAGCGGCTGTCGGTGCCGTCGTCCTCGATGGTGGCGGTGACCGCGCCGGAGGCCTGGGAGTTGATGGCGTCGCGCAACTGGGTCAGGGTCTCCCCGCCGGTCAGGGTGACGCTGTAGTCGGTGGAGCCCACCCGCAGGATCATGGCGCCGCCGCTGGCGCTGACGGCGGTGGAGGTGGTGCTGGCCAGTCCGGCGCTGCGCAGGATCTGGGGCACGTCGCTGCCCACCGTCACCCGGTAGGCGCCCTGGCTGGCGCTGCTGGTGGCGGTGGCGGTGGCCACCGAGGAGGAACTGGTGCTGGCGGACAGCTCCAGGAACTCCGCGCTGGTGTCCATGGCCGCGGCGGCCTCCTCCACGGCCTCCAAACGCTGGTTCAGGGCCTCCATGGAGGTGATCTTGGCCTCCCAGGTGGCTTTCCAGGTCTCCATCCGGGTCTTGTGGATGGACTCGATCTCCACCAACTGGTCCACGATTTCGTTGAAATCGGTGCCCGAGCCCAGACCGGTGAAGTTGATCGACCCGCTGAGCAGGGTGGAGGTCGTGCTACTCAGGCTGCTGGTGGTGGTGGCGTCGGTGGCCATGGTCCTCGCATCCTGGGGCTTGGGTGCAGATAGAGCTTCCGCTCAGCCATCATGCAATGCCCATGCCTATGCCCGCTATTTGGCAATAAGTTGAAATATCTAATTAAATTTCCATGTCTCCCTGCTCGGTCCCGCGCCGCGGCCCGGAAGGGGGAAGATGTTGCCGCCTTGACCGGGTCGGTCTTGCTCGCCGGCTCACTAGTTAGATCGGGTTAAAGCGCGGAGGACTTGAATGATCTTTGACAGCCGCCGGAGACGCGGCCTATGATTCCAGCCAACCGGCCGCCCGGGTGCGGCCCCAGCCCGGAGCGCGGCGGTGGAGATACACCAGATACCCTATCACCTGCGCAACACGGTGGAATTCCTGGATTGCCCGATCTATGTCGGGCTGGAGGAGGACCGCTGCCGGCCGCCGGCCAACCTGGCCCTGGGCGACA
>CALERA010000130.1 GCA_937908275.1 uncultured Desulfarculaceae bacterium
GATCTCCTTGACGATGGCCAGGCCCAGGCCCACGGTGCCCATGGCCTCGCGCTCGGCGAACTGGGCGTAGCGGTCGAAGATGTGGGGCAGGTATTCCGGGCGGATGCCCCGGCCGCTGTCCTGGCAGCGGAAGTTGACCCGCCCGCCCGCGCGGGCCACCTCCAGGCTGATGCGCCCCCCGGCCGGGGTGTAGCGCAGGGCGTTGCCCACCAGGTTGGTGATCACCCAGGGAAAGCGGAAGGAGTCCATGCTCACCAGGGGCAGGTCGTCCCCGTAGCGGGTGGTCAGGCTGACGCCCTTTTCCTCGGCCTGGGGGAACAGCGGCCGCAGGCAACTCTCGATCATCTCCGGCAAATTGATCAACTCCCGGGGCCGGGGGGTGGCCATGGCCTCCAGGCGCGAGAGGTCCACCAGCTCGTTGATCAGGGCCGCCAGCCGGCCGCAGTCCTCCACCGCGGTCTCCAGCAGGCGGCGCTGGCGTTCGTCCGTTTCCTGGGCCGGGCGGCGGGCCAGGAGGTTGACGCTCATGGCCAGGGAGGTCAGGGGGGTCTTGAGCTGGTGGGAGAGATCGGCGATGAAGCGGGTCTTGGCCTGCTCCGCCTCCAGCACCTTGCGCTGCTCGGCGTTGAGCTTGGCCAGGTTGGCCTGGTCGAATTCGCGCAAGCGTTCGAAAAGCCGGTTGAACTCGGCGGTGAGAAAGGAGATTTCGTCCTGGCCCCGCACCGCCAGGCGGGGATACTCCTGGCGCTCCTGGCGCAACAGGCTGAGCCCCCGGGCCAGCTCCACCAGGGGCCGGCTGATGCGCCGGGAGATGAAAAAGCTGAAGGCCAGGGCGAAGATGGCGGCGGCGGCCAACAGGGCCATGGAGTAGAGCCGGGCGCGTTGGGCCACCCGCTGGGTCTCCTGGTCGGCCCGCACCATGGCCCGCTCGTTCAGGGCGATCAACCGAGCCAGGTGGTTCTCCAACTCGCTCTGGGCCTGGAGGAGCGGGCGGTAGCTGGCCGGGGGCCAGTCGCCCTGGCCGGCCCGCGCCTGGCGCAGGGAGGCGAACAGGGCCTGGTAGCGCCGCAAGGCCTGCTCCAGGCCCACCACCAACTCCGCCTCGCCGGCTTCGGTGATGTTGTTCCGGCAGATCGCCAGGTTGCGGCCCAGGTCCTGGTCCTCCAGCGCGCCATCGAACCCAGGCCTGGGCGCGTCCACCAGGGTGGCGGCCAGCCAGTCCTGCCGCCCCTGGATGACGCGGCTCATCTGGTGGGCGGCCTGGATGCTCTTGTAATTCTTGGCCAGGATGGTTTCGGCCGCGCGGCCCAGGGCGCTGAGGTTGGCGTAGTCCAGGAAAATCACCACCACCAGGATGGCGGTGGGGAACAGGATCCCATAGAACAGCTTGGCCCGCAGGGAGAAGCGCCAAGGGGAAGTCATCCTGTGGTCACCCCCGGTTAGGAGACACAACCGTCCGCCTTCAACTCTACACCAAACCCGGCCAGGGGGATTCGGTGGAAAGCTGGACCATGCGACGCCCGGCTGCCTCCCGGCCAAACACGCGGCGGCCGGCTCCGCCAAGGGAGCCGGCCGCCGGGTTTGGTGAGCGCCCGAGGCGCGCGGGCTACTTGCCGCTGTAGACCATCACCTTGGGATAGCCCAGGGTGCGCAGGGCGTAGTAGGTGGCCGCGGCCTCGCTGATGTCGCTGGAGTAGCAGACCACCTCGGCCTGCTTGAACACCCCGGCGTCCTCATACAGCTTGATCAGCTCCGAGGCGAAGTTGAGCCAACCGCCCTCCAGGAAGTTCTTGGACCAGGGGATGTGCACCACCTTGGCCCCGGCCCCGGCCTGGGGCGGATTCTGGGCCTGCTCCGAGGAGACGATCCAGATCCGGTCGTAGCCCAGGAAGTCGGGCTTCTGGGCCGGGTCGGACAGGCGCAGGTCCTTGCGGGCCTGGGCCTGGAACTTGGCCGGCGCGATGGCCACGTCGTACTTGGTCTGGGACGGGGCGATCACGGTGTCCTGGGTGGTGGTCTTGGCCTTGACCTGTTGCAGGGCGTTCATGCCGCCGTTGAGGATGGAGACCTTGGGCTGGCCCAGGTACTCCAGCAGCCAGAACATCAGGCTGGCGCTGCGCGGCTCGCCGATCAGCAGGAGCTCCTTCCAGTTGGCGCAGCCCTTGGCCCCCAGCTCCTGGCTCCAGGCGGCCGGGTCCTGACCAAGCTTCTGGTAAAGCTCGGCCAGGGGCAGGCTGACCGCGTAGGGCAGGTGACCGGCCTGGTATTCGCCCCGGGGGCGCAGGTCCAGGGCCAGCACCTGGGAGTCGGGCACCAGGAACTGGATGCGGGTGCCGGCCCACCAGGTGGCGTAGTGGCCGTCGCGCAGCAGGTGCTGGTTCCAGTAGGTGTGCAGGGGCAGGTCGCGGACGTCCTCCACCCACTTCACGGTGGAGCCGTAGTAGTACTTCACCTTGGGATAGCCCAGGACGTGGTGCAGGGTGAAGTACAGGGACGAGGCCGCCGGGTTGCCGCCGCAATAGGCGATGATCTCCTGGTCCGGGGTGGCCCCCACCGAGGCGAAGAGCCGCTTGAGCTCATCCACCGACTTCCAGGTCTTGTCGGCCTGGAAATAGTTGGGATAGGAGACCATCACCGAGCCGGGGATGTGTCCCATCTTGCTGTAGGCCTGGTAAGGCCCGTAATACCAGACCGGGGTCACGGCGTAGACGATCACGGTGCCGGGCTTGTACTGCCGGGACAGGACGTAGTCGGTGTCCGCCAGGATGGAGGAATCGCCGGGCTGGCAGGTGAAGTTGCCGGCCTTGACCGAGGGCTTGTCCGAGGTGGTGGGCAGGCCCAGGGCCTCCCACTTGGCCATGCCGCCGTCCAGGATGAAGGCGTTCTGCATGCCGTTGTGGGTCAGGGTCCAGTAGAAGCGGGTGGCGTGGAAGTGGGCTCCCTCGTCCAGGACCACCACCTTGGAGTCCTGGCTGATCCCCAGGTCGCGGAAGACCTTTTGCAGATAGTCCGTGGGGCCGTCCCACCAGGGCAGGGGATTCTGGGTGTCGTTGATCAGGTCGTTGCCGCCGTAGGAGGTGTCGATGCCATAGGACATCTGGTCCTTTTCCGAGAACGAGGCGCTCACCGCGCCCTTGATGTGGCGCTTGAGGTACTCCTTGGTGGGCGAGGCGTCGATGATGACCAGGTTGGGGTCGTTGAGGTGCTCGGACAGCCACTTGGCCGTCACCAGACGGGACGGCGTGGTGGCCAGGGCCGGCGCCGCCAGGGCCAGGATCAGGGCCAGGCAGAAGAGGGCCGGCAGGCACAGGCGCGGCCTTGGTCGGTGAAGCGATGACGCATCAGGATGCTTGGTCATTTTTTGCTCCTTGCTAGCTA
Source organism: uncultured Desulfarculaceae bacterium (assembly GCA_937908275.1). Taxonomy (GTDB): domain Bacteria; phylum Desulfobacterota; class Desulfarculia; order Desulfarculales; family Desulfarculaceae; genus JACRDC01. Next base: position 3,379 of record CALERA010000130.1, read on the forward strand.
TTCAGGCTGAAAGGCTCCTTGTCGTCCCCCGGTCACGGGTCGAGACGCCGGCGCCGATCTTGCGCCGGGTGACAGATTGAGAGTAAAGGCGGGGTGGAAGATGTTTGGGCCGGCTGGTTTGCCTGGCCGATACTTCGGAATATGGTTCCAATACCTTTGACGCTGGCTGACGCCAAGGCGGCGGAGTTTCGGCCACCTTGGAACAGCCAAAATCCGGGGGCAGCTGGAGAGGCCGTGCAGGCAAAAGCCTATCTCCAGAATGGTTAATACAGCGTTATCACGATATTATTATTGGCATCATCCGCGGCATGGATGCAATAGGGTGAACCCCTCATTCGACCGCCTCCAGCCAGCAATCCCCAGTGAAAATCTCGTGGTTTTAGCGCTGTCGTCCCGGAAAAAACCCGGGGACAATTGGCGGGGGTGTTTGCGGTTTGGGTAAAAGTAGCGAAGCGTTAGGGCCAAGGATGCGGTCGCCTCGCTTCGTCCGGTTTTGGTCGCTGGCAGGCTCCCGGGCGGGGGGAGCAGCCGCGTGATGCCATGATTCGGGCCTTGGTCCATGGGCTCGGACTGAACCCGGGGACTGCCGTGGGTTTGGCGCTTGGTCCGAAGCTTACGAATACTGGAGCTGTTTGCTGATGCCCAGCTTCTTCAGCTTGGAGTAGAGAGTGGTGGGCTTGAGGCCCAACAGCTCGGCCGCGCCGCCCTTGCCGCTGACCCGCCACTCACAGCGGGCCAGGGCGGCCAGGATGTGGCCGCGCTCCATTTCCAGCAAGGAGCTGAATTCGGCCGCCTGACGGCCCAACCCCCGGCCGGCGTCCAGGTCGGCCACGCTCAGGGTCTCGCCCTCGCTCAGGATCACCCCCCGCTCGATGACGTGCTTCAGCTCGCGCACGTTGCCCGGCCAGGGATAGTCCTTGAGGCGCTGCAGGTCGCGCTTGGTGATGGCGCTGACGTTCTTGCCCATTTTCAGGGAAAACTTCTCCATGAAATAGGCCGCCAGCAGGGGGATGTCGTCGCGGCGCTGGCGCAGGGGCGGCACCACCACCGGAAAGACGTTGAGGCGGTAGTACAGGTCGGAGCGGAAGCCGCCCCGCTCCACCAGGGCCTCCAGGTCCTGGTTGGTGGCGGCGATCAGGCGGAAGTCCGAGCGAATGAGCTTGTTGCCGCCCACGCGCTGGAATTCGCGCTCCTGCAGGGCGCGCAGCAGCTTGGCCTGCACCTCCAGGGGCAGGTTGTCCACGTCGTCCAGGAACAGGGTGCCCCGGTCCGCCAGTTCGAAGCGCCCCCGCCGGGTGCTGGCCGCGCCGGTGAAGGCCCCCTTTTCGTGCCCGAAAAGCTCGCTGGCCACCACCCCCGGGTCCAGGGAGGCGGTGTCCACCGGGATGAAGGGACCCTCGCGCCGCTGACCCAGGCTGTGGATGGCCCGGGCCACCAGCTCCTTGCCCACCCCGGTCTCGCCGCAGATCAGCACCGTGGTGTCCGAGGGGGCCACCTTGCGGATCTGGTCCATCACCCGGGCCATGGCCGGCGAGCGCCCCACCATCTGGCCCACGTTGGCCGAGCATTGCAGCTCGGTGCGGTAGAGGCGGGTCTCGTCCTCCAGGCGCTCCTTGAGGGCGTTGATCTCCTCGTAGGCCCGGGCGTTGTCCAGGGCCACGGCCACGTGGTTGATGATCAGGTCCAGGAAGGTCAGGACCTTGGCCGGGGGGGTCATCTCCACCAGGGTGTTGTCCAGGTAGATCACCCCCAGCAGCTCGCCCTGGAGGCTGACCCGGCGGCAGAGGGCCCAGCCCTGCCAGGGCCGCGCCCCGGGCAGGCTGCCCTGGGCGCTGGCCAGGGCCTCGGGCGCGGGGCCAGGCTGGTGAAAGGCGCTCAGGATCAGTTCCAGGCTGGAGCGGAAGCCGGGCGACTCCACCAGGGCCTGCTCCAGGTTGCGGCTGGCGCTGAGCTGGGGCCAGCCCTCGGGGCCCTGGACGAAAAAGCCTCCCCGCCCGGCCAGGGTGAGCTTCATCAGCAGGTTGATCACCCGCTCCAGGAGGTTCTTGCGGTCGCGCACCGTGCCCACCGCGTTGCCCAGCTCGGTCATCACCCGGATGATGCGCTCCTCGGCCGGCTCGGTCTCCAGATAGGGCCGCAGGGCGTAGGGGAACAGGTCCTCGTTGGTGGCCGAGAGGGTCTCCCAGGCCTCGCGCAATAGCCTGCGGGCCGTGGCCTCGTCCTCCGCCGCCAGGTGCAGCTTGGCCAGCTCCACCTGGGTGCGGGCCAGCTCCAGGCGGGCCCCGGCCTGGGTCAACAGGGCCTGGCTGCGCTCCAGGGTCTCCAGGACGGCCTCCCGGGCATGGCCCTGGCGCTGCATGCGCCGGGCCTGGTAGCGCAGGCCCACCCCCTGCATGTAGATGTCCGGCCACTCCGCCACCCGGCGCAGCTCGGACTCGTAGTTCATCTCCGGGTGGACCATGCCCGCGTCTTCCAGAACCTCCATGTAGTCGAAATTATAGGGACCCCGGTGGTGGGGCCAGCCGATCTCCTTGGACATGGCATAGGCCCGCTGCTGGTCGCGGAAGCAGCCGGCCAGGTCGCCCTGCAGGTGGCGGAGATAGCCCCGGGCGGCGTAGCTGGCCCAGAGCCGGTAGTTGCCCAGCTCCTCCTCGGGGAACTTGAAGACCTCGGCCACCATGGCCCCGGCCTCGCTGACATAGCCGGCGTCGATCAGGGCCAGGGCGCTCATGACGTAGGAATCCATCTCGGCCTGGCGGAAGCCCAGGGTGCGGGCCTTCTGGCGCACGGCCTCCATCAAGCCCAGGCCCCGGGCGGTCTGACCGCAGATGCCATAGCACCAGCCCAGGGTGACGCAGGCCCGCAGCACCGCCTCCTCGTTGGGAAACTCCTCCAGGTCGCCCAGCACCTCCTCGTAGCGGGCCACGGCCGCCGAGACCCGCCCCTGCCAGAACAGAAAATCGGCCGAGAGCAGGGCCGCCTCCTTGCGCACCTGGTCCCCGCCCAGCATCACCGCCAGGTGCCAGGCCTTTTCGAAGAGCCGCCCCGCGCCACGATAATCCCCGCGCAGCTTGCGGATCTGGCCCAGGCGCAGGTGGATCTGGCAGAGATTGCCCTGGTCGTTGAGTTGGAGGGCGTACTCCCGGGCCTGCTTGAGGGTCTGCTCCTGCTGCTCCAGGGGCATGCGGTGGCCGCAGGCGGCCAGCATGCCCAGGGCCGAGGCCACCCGCTCGGCGGCCTCGCGCGGGTTGGGCGCGGTCTGCCCCCGGGCCTCCAGGGCCAGGCGATAGTAGATGGCCGCCGCCTCGCGCGCTCCCAACTTAAGACAATAGTCGGCCGCCCGCAGCAGGGGTCGGGCGTCGCTGACCGGCAGGCCGGCGAGATGATGGACGTTGGCGATGGCCAGGGCGGCCTTGTCCTCGGGATGGTCTGCCTGGCTCAGGTGACGGATCAGGGCCGCGCCCAACTCGCACACCAGGGCCGGCTCCTCCCGGGCGATCACCTCCAGGGCCCGGGCGCTGTCGCAAAACTGGTAGTAACCCGCCCCGCCCTGGCCACAGGGCTTCAGCAGGCCGGAGCTGGTCAGGTCCTCCAGCAGACGCAAGGCCTTGACCGGCGCGCAGCCGCCGACCTCGGTCAGGATGTCCAGGGAGACGGGTGGGGGCAACAGGGCGGAGAGCACCAGCATCCGGCGCAGGGTGGTGGCGTCTTCCATCCCTTCGCGGTTCAGCATATTTCCCTCCCCAAACCGGGCGACCCAGAATGGCATTTTTTCGCCAAATTACGATATATCATAACACACTCGGGCCACCCCCTTAGGCGATATTTAATTTTTATTAATTTTATCTCTCTGTTATCCAATCACCCCTCTCGGCATCCCCGTTGCAACCTCCATGCCTTGAAAACCGAACCCTGAACCTGCATTCCGCTCCGTGGCTGGGCCACCCGTCCGCTGGCCAGGCTTGGCCCCGGAGGGAGGCCCGCCGAGTCCGCCACCGCACTCCCTGCGGCGGGCACGCGGGGCAACCACGATTGGAGGGCGAGCAAAGTGATCATCATCGGCGAGAAGATCAACGGCACCCGCAGCACGGTGGCCCGGGCCATCAAGAGCCGGGACGCGGGCTTCATCCAGGAGTTGGCCCGCTCCCAGGCCCAGGCCGGCGCGCACTTCCTGGACGTCAACGCCGGCACCCACCCCCAAACTGAGCCCCAGGACATCACCTGGCTGGTGCAAACCATCCAGGCGGTCTGCGACCTGCCCCTGTGCATCGACAGCGCCAACCCCCAGGCCCTGCTGGCCGGCATCCAGGCCGCGGACAAGCAGATCGGAAGAGCGTCGTGTAGGGAAAGAGTGTAGATCTCGGTGGT
>CALERA010000131.1 GCA_937908275.1 uncultured Desulfarculaceae bacterium
CACCCTGGCCGCGCTGGTCATCCCGGCCATCGTCAACATGGGCGTGGACCCCATGGCGGCCAACCTGTTCGCCTTCTACTTCGGCCTGGTCTCGGCCATCACCCCGCCGGTGGCCCTGGCCTCCTTCGCCGCCGCCGGCATCGCCGGAGCCAACCCCATGACCACGGGTTGGATCTCCATGCGCCTGGGCATCAGCAAGTACATCCTGCCCTTTGTCTTCGTCTACAACCCGGGCATGCTCTTCGTGGGTGACTGGGTGAGCATCATCGTCAGCATCACCAGCGGCTTCGGCGGGCTCTACGCCCTGACCATCTTCACCGAAGGCTGGATCATGGAAAAGGCCGGCTGGCCCACCCGGATCCTGGCCGCGGCCGCCAGTCCGCTGCTGTTCCATCCCGACGTCTGGACCGACGTGGTGGGTTGGATATTCCTGGGCGCGGTGGTCGCCCCGCACGTGATCAAGGTGCGGCGCATGAGAAGGGAGGCCGTGGCATGAACCGGGATCTGATAGGCTGGCTCCTGATCGTGGCCACCATGGGCCTGTTGGTGGTGCTCAAGGAAATGCACCTGGGCGTCATCAACTTCAAGATGTTCGTGCTGGTCCTGATCCTGTGGTCCCTGGGCCTGGTGGTCTTTTTCAAGACCATGGGGGACAAGAGCGGCGGCAACCAGTAGCGACCCGCAATCCGGAAAAAACAAACCGCCGCCGGGGACCTCCCCGGCGGCGACTTTTTTGGCGCTTGTGCGCGGAGAAGGCCGCGCTAGCCTTGGCGGTAGATTTCGGCCTTGTGCTGGAGGTCGGCCAATTGACTGGCCACCATCTCTTTCTCCGCCGGCTTCAGCTCGCGGATGACCTTGGCCGGCGCGCCCAGCACCAGCACCCCGGCCGGCACCTCCATGCGCGGCGGCACCACCGCGCCGGCCCCCACCAGGGCGCCCTCGCCCACCACCGCGCCGTCCAGCACGATGGCCCCGATGCCCACCAGGGCCCCGCGCTTGATGGTCGCGCCGTGCACGCAGGCCTGGTGGCTGACCAGGGCTCCGGGCTCGATCACCACCGGATGGCCGGTGGGGGCCTCCAGCAAGGCCAGGTCCAGCACCGCGCTGCCCTCGCCGATCTCGATGGCCTCGTCGTCGGCGCGCAGCACCGCCCCGGGCCAGATGGTGACCCTGGCGGCCAGGCTGACCCGGCCGATGATCCGGGCGGCGATGTCCACCCAGGCCTGGGGGTCGATCTGGGGTTGGTTTCCGTCGAAGGCGGTGATCAACGCGCCGGCGGTGGGTTGCGGGGTCATGGTCTCACTCCTTGTCTCAGGCTCGGTCCGGGCCGAGGTCCGGCTTGGTTCCCCAGCCGCGCAGGACCCGGCTGTCGGGCACGAAATAATATAACAACGACCCCAGGCCCAAGCCCAGGGCGCCCAGGTGCCAGATCACGTCGAAGGAATGCTCCGGACCCATGGACCCGCTGGCTTCCAGCGACCAGCCCATGATCTGGCTCATCAGGCCCGGCCCCAGCATGGTGGCCAGGTTCAGGGCGGTCATGGCCTGGGCCGCCTGGCCGGACGGGGCCAGCTCCTTGATGTGGGCCATGGCCAACTGCCCCGGAGCGCAGGCCAAACCCAGGCCCAGGAAGGTTGCGTAGGCCAGCCAGAGGGGTGGGGCGTCGCTCCACCACGCCACCGACCAGCCCAGGGCCAGCAGCAGCAGGTTGCCGGGCCAGGCCACCCACTTGCGGGTCCTGAGCCAACGGTCGCTCAGGCGGCCGCAGAAGGGCAGGCCCAACATGTAGCCCACCCCCAGCATGGCGATGACGTTGCCGGCGGTGACCTTGTCCAGGCCCAGGCCCTGGATCAGGAAAGGCCCGGCCCAGGTGCCTTGCACCGCGGCGAAGAATCCGTAGCGCGCGAAGTTGGCCGCGGCCAGACCCCAGAAGTTGAAGGTGGTCATCAGGCGCAGGAGTCCGCCCAGGGAGTTGCGGGCCGGCGGGCGCGGAATCTCCCCGGGGGGATGGTCCCGGGCCACCAGGAAGAAAGTCACGCCCACCAGGGCCTGGACCCCGGCGATGCAGAGAAAAGCTTTCCGCCAACCCAGGGCCTCGGCCATCAGGGCCAAGGGCGTGGCGGCCAGCAGATTGCCGGCGGTGCCCAGGGAGACCAGGGCGCCGGAAATGAACCCGAAGCGGTTGACCGGGAACCAGGCCGCCAGCAGGGCGAAGACGCCCATCAGGGCCCCGCTCATGCCAAAACCCAGCAGCACCCGGGCCAGGAGGGCGTGGTGATAGTCCTGGGCCAGGCCGAAGAGGACCGAGCCGGTCACGCCCACCAGGCCCAGGCTGGTCAGGGTGGCCCGGGGGCCGATGCGGTCCAGGGCCACGGCCAGGGGAAACTGCCCGAGGGCGAAGGCGTAGTAGAAAACCGCGCCCAGGGTGCCCATCTGGACCGGGTCCAGGTCGAGGTCGCGCATGAGATCCGGGGCGATGACGGCGGTGGAGACGCGGAAAAACATGGACAGGAAAAAGCCCAGGCAGCCGGAGACGAAGATGCCCCAGCGGCGGTGGCTCCCGGGCGCGGGATCATGGGCCGGGTCGGGATTCAGCATGTTGTTCAAGCGCGGGGAGCCGGTCCGCTGTCCGGCCCCCCGCGTTCCTGGCCGATGGTGTGTAGCCACGCGGTAGCTACCGCAAGGCCCATTCTACTCCGGCGAGTTGAATTTTGCAGGACGTTTGGCGAAGAAGGCCTCCATGCCCTCGGCTTTTTCCGGCCCGGCGAAGCAGGCGGTCTCGGCCAGGGCCTCGAAGGCCAGGCCGGTGGTCAGGCCCACCTCCTGGGCCATGCGGGTGGCGCGCTTGGCCATCATCAGGCTGAAGGCCCCCCGGCCGGCGATCTTGTGGGCCAGCTCCAGGGTCTTGGCCCGCAGCTCCTCGGCGGGATGGACCCGGTTGACCAGGCCGATGGCCTGGGCCTCGGCCGCGTCGATGATGTCGCCGGTGAAGATCAGCTCGCGGGCCTTGCCCACTCCCACCAGGCGGGTCAGGCGCTGGGTGGCCCCGGAGCCGGGGATGATGCCCAGGTTGATCTCGGGCTGGCCGAAACGCGCGCCCGCCGCGGCGATGCGCAGGTCGCAGGCCAGGGCGATCTCGCAGCCGCCGCCCAGGCAGAGGCCGTTGATCATGGCGATGACCGGCTTGTCCAACTCCTCGAAGCGGGTGTAGAGGCGCTGGGCCAGGGTGTCCAGGAAACGATAGGCCTCCAGGGGGTTCATGCGGCCGAACTCGTTCAGGTCGCTGCCGGCGATGAAGGCCTTGTCGCCCGCACCGGTGATGACCAGCACCCCCACCGAGTCGTCGGCGGCCACCCGCTCCTGCACGTCCTTGATCTCCAGGCGGGTGGCCTTGTCCAGGGCGTTGCGTTTATCGGGCCGGTTGATGGTGAGGATGGCCACCCGGCCGTCCTGCTCATAGTTGATGTACTGGTAACTCATGCCTTTGCCCCCATTTGCTTCTTTGGGAGGGGGTGCGGGGGAACCCTTTCCTGGCACAAGAAAGGGTTCCCCCGCTCTCTCTTGCCCTTGCCCCTCTCCCCTACACTCGCTCGAACACGGCGGCGATGCCTTGGCCGCCGCCGCCGCAGATGGTGATCAGTCCATAGCGGGCCTGCTGGCGCTGCATCTGGTTGAGCAGGGTGGTCAGTCGCATGGCGCCGGTGGCTCCGATGGGATGACCCAGGCTGATGCCGGAGCCGTTGACGTTGATCTTGCGGTCGTAATCCTCCCGGGCGATGCCCATCAGCTTGGCGTCGGCCAGCATCTGGACCGCGAAGGCCTCCTGGATCTCGAAGAGATCGATGTCGTCGATGGTCAGGCCGGCCCTGCCCAGGGCCTGATTGACCGAGGCCGGCACCGCCGGGTAGGTCAGGGTGGGGTCGCAGGCGGCGTGGCCGGCGGAGACGAAACGGGCCAGGGGGGGCTTGCCCAGGGCCTGGGCCTGGCTCGCGGACATCAGGACCAGGAAGGAGGCTCCGTCGTTCTCGCTGCTGGAGTTGCCGGCGGTGCAGACGCCGTCTTTGTAGACCGGCTTCAAGGCGGCCAGCTTCTCCAGGGTGGTCTCGGCGCGGGGAGTCTCGTCCCGGTCCAGGCTGGCGGGCTGGCCCTTCTTGCCGGCGGGCAGGGGCACCGGGACGACCTCCGGGGTGAAGATCCCGGCCTGCCAGGCGGCCACGGCCCGGGCGTGGGAGCGCACCGACCATTCGTCGGCGGCCTGGCGGGTGATGCCCTCGGCCTTGGCCGCGTTCTCGGCCCAGGTCATCATGGAGTTGAGCTCGCCGTAGCGGCTGATGGGCTGGCTCATGGGCCGGCCGCGCTGGATGCGGTCATAGAAGGGAATGCCCCACATACCCATGGCCCCGTGGCCGCCGGGCATGAAGCCCCACTTGGGATCCACCCGTCCGCCCAGGCCCCACTTGATGTCGCCGGGCAGATAGAGCTCGGCCTGGCTCATGGAGTCCAGGCCGCCGGCCACCACGATCTCGGCGTTGCCGGTCTGGATCTTCATGGCGCCGTAGAGGATGGCGTCCAGGCCGGAGCAGCAGCGGCGATCCAGGGTGATGCCGGGCACGTGCTCCGGCCAGCCGGCGGCCAGGAGAGAGAAGCGAGCGGCATTGGCGCACTCGCCGTTGGAGTAGGCCTGGCCAGCGGCGACCTCGTGCACGCTGGCGGGATCGATCCCGGCGCGCTCCACGGCGCCGTTCAAGGCCACCGCGCCCAGCTCGCCCACGGGTATGTTCTTGAGTGCGCCGCCGTAACGGCCGATGGGGGTGCGGCAGGCGCTGACGATGACCACGGGTTCCATGACTTCCTCCCTGAGGCTGCGTTCTTTGCGGCGTTAGTTGTTCATGCCGAGCTTGTTGCCCTGCTCGTCGTAGAGGTACCAGCCCTTGC
>CALERA010000132.1 GCA_937908275.1 uncultured Desulfarculaceae bacterium
GTAGCTCATGCTCGGGTCCAGCCACAGCTTGTAGAAGGCGTTGCCCAGGTCGTATTGGGTCATCTCCTCCATGATCTGGCGGGGCGAAAGCGGCTGATGGTAGCGCAGGTTGGGGTTGGCCCCCAGGCGCTGGGCCAGCTCCGGATCGTAGGAGCGGGGGTACATGTGCACCACCAGGCCGGCCTGGCCCAGGTCTGCGAACAGGTCGATGAAGTCCCGGTGGCTGCTGCCGCCCATGCCGCCCTCGTAGACGACATGGGTCTTGCCATCCTGGGCCGAAAGCTTGGGCAGCCGCCGCCGGGGCAGGTCCGCGGCCGAGGCGCAGTTGTTGAAGACCAGGCTGGGGCCGGTCACGCCGTAGAGCTCCCGGGCCTCGCGCTCCTGGTAGGCGGTGGTGTAGACCCGGCCGTGGGCCGAGCGATTGGCCAGGCCCTCGAAAAAGACCAGGCCGGACTCGCCGCCGCCCCGCAGGCTGATCAGGTCGTGGGTGTCGTGCACCACCGGGGCCGCGCCGCCCAGGGCCACCACGCTGAGCTGGTCCGGCTCGTTGTGGCAGTGAACCAGGTCGTATCCGCCGCAAAGATCCCAGAAATGCCGGTTGTCGCGCAGCTGGATCACCTCGTCGTAGGTGTCGTTGTCCAGGCCCTTGTACATCTGGCTGAGATCGGCCTTGGTGTAGGCCAGGCTGACCCGGTGCCCCCGGGCGCGCAGGGCGGAGGTCATCTTGTAGTTGCGGATGCAGGGGGCCTCCTGCACGAAGAGCAGGTTCAGGGGCCGGGGGCTGGGCTCCAGGCGGGGGGCCTGGGGCAGGGGCTGCTCCAGGGCCGGCGCGGCGGCCGGAGCCGGGATCTCCTCCTCGGGCTCCTGGGGCGGCGGGGTGTACTTCACGATGGGCGGGGCGTCGGGAACCCGCCCGGACCGGCGCTGGGGGCGATAAAACTCCGCCGTGCGCACCGGCTTTTCCTGGTTGGACAGGCAGGCGTTCAGCATCTCCAGAAGCTGCTGCTTATTGGGGTCGTCCACCAAGCGCAGGGCCGTCTCCAGGTTGGTCTGGGCCTCGGCCCAGTCCTCCTGGGTCATCAGCACCTTGCCCAGGTTGGCCCAGAAGATGGGCTCCTGGGGGCGCAAGGCCACCGCCTGGCGCAGTTCGCCCAGGGCCTCTTCCGGCCGGCCCTGCATGAACAGGCTCATGGCCAGGGCGTTGCGGGCCGAGCCATCCAGGGGATTGTCGTCCACCAGGCGCTGGTGGACCGTCGCGGCGGCGTCAAAATTCCGCCTGCGCATATGGATCTTGCCCAAGAGCTCCAGGCTCTCGCGGTGGCCGGGCTCGCTGGCCAACACTTGCTGAAGGCGCTGCTCGGCCAATTGGCTCTGGCCGGAACGATACAACTCATTGGCGCTGGCAAGCGCCTCCTGGGCTGATTGCGACACCGGAAATCCTCCCCGCTTGGTCCGGACCGGCCTTGGTCCGGCTTTGGGTCTCGGCCGTCAATGGCCGGCCATCCATGGCATTGGGGCCCTGGGGGGCCACCCGCGCCGGAGACTGCACTGGCCAGTCAGTTTGCAAGCGACATGCCATACCGCCCCAGAAGCCAGCATTCGCGCAACAATTTGGCATCACTAATTATTTATCAATTTGGCTGGGCGATGCCCCCAAGAGGCAAAATCTGCCCCTGGCGGCCAGGGCTGGGGCAGGCTTTGCCACCCGCCCCAAAAGGACCAGGCCCCGGCGAAAGCCGGGGCCTGGCGGGTGACCGGCGGGGGGCCGCCGGCCTATGTCGGGTTGGTTAGCCCAGCAGCTGGAGGGCCAACTGCGGCAGGCTGTTAGCCTGGGCCAGCATGGCCACGGCCGCCTGGGCCAGGATGTTGTTCTTGGTGAACTCGGTCATCTCGGTGGCCACGTCCACGTCGCTGATCCGGCTTTCAGCCGCCTGCAGGTTCTCGGCCTGGATCTGCAGGTTGGTGATGGTGTTCTCCAGCCGGTTCTGCAACGCACCCAAGTTGGCGCGGGCGGTGTCCTTCTGGTTGATGGCCGTGTCCATGGCGGCCAGGGCCAACTGGGCCGCGGACTGGGTGAGGATGTCCGCGCCGTCCCAGTCGGTGCGGCCGGAGCCGTTCTGGGCC
>CALERA010000133.1 GCA_937908275.1 uncultured Desulfarculaceae bacterium
TGGAAGGGCGCGGGGGGCTCGGACTTGGTCAGCTTGACGCCGCCCATGCGCATGTAGTCCTCGCCCAGCATCTGGCGATCGTCGTCCTCGGCCTCGGCCGAGCACCAGACCACCTGCTCGCGCAGGGAGACGCGCTCCACCAGCACCTGGTTGCCGAAGCTGAACTCATCGGTCTTGGCCCGGGAGGAGCAGGCGGCGATCAGCAGGGCGTTGGTCCCGCCGTCCACGTCGGCCTGGATCATGGCCACGCCCTCGGGGGAGCAGAGCACGTCGTGCTCCTTGAACTCCTTGACGCCCTGTTCGCCGGCGGCTTTCTTCAGCCCGCCCAGGTCCAGGGCGTCGCCGATGCCGCAACCCTTGCAAAGGTATCCACAGACTTTCTTGCTCATGATTTCCTACCTCCCCACCGCCTGGATGGCCTTCAGGGCAGCGGACGTTCCGTCCTGAACGCAGGTGACCACCTCGCTGGGCCGCCGCACCGTGCCCACGCCGATGACAGCCTGGCCGGAGGTGAGGAAGCCGTAGGGGTCGTAGGTCACGTCAAAGGGAACCTGGCTCAGGGCCGTGTTGGGCTGCATGCCGGTGGCCAGCACCACCAGGTCGTGTTCGGCCTTGAACCGCTCGCCAGTGGCGGTGTTCTCGCCCTCCAGGATCAGGTTGCCGTCGGCCTGGGGGGTGATCATGGCGATCTTGGACTTGACGAACTGGACCTTGTTGCTGGCCTTGACCTTGCTGTAGAAGTCCTCGTTGCGGTCCATGGCCCGGATGTCGATGAAGTAGATCGTGATCTCGGCCTCGGGCAGCTTCTCCATCACGTAGGTGGACTGCTTGAGGCTGGCCAGGCAGCAGATGGAGGAACAGAAGGGCAGATGGTTCTCGTCGCGGGAGCCGGCGCACTGGATGAAGGCCACCTTCTTGGGGGCGGCGCCGTCGCCGGGGCGCTGGATGACGCCGGCGGTGGGGCCGTTGCTGGCGGCCAGGCGCTCGAACTGCACGTTGGTGACGACGTTGGGGCTCTTGTCGAAGTTGTAGTACTCGATCTTGCTGGGATCGTAGGGGGTCCAGCCCGCGGCCCAGACCACCGCGCCCACGTTCAGGCTCAGCTCCTGACCCTGGTCGCCCAGGTCCACCGCGCCGTAGGGGCAGGCCTCGGCGGCCTTCTTGCCCTCATCGCTGCCGGCGATGCTGGGGTCGATCACGTAGCGCAGGGGCATGGCCAGGTCGTGGGGCAGGTAGGCCGCCTTGATCTGGTCCAGGCCGTAGTTGAAGGGGTTGGGGATGGTGGCGCTGACGGCCTCGGCGCACTTGCCGCAGGCGGTGCACTTGTCGTTGACGTAGCGCGGGCTGACCTTGACCTTGACCGTGAAGTCGCCGGGGGCGCCCTCGATGCCGGTCACCTCGGCCAGGGTGTGGATGGTGATGCGGGGGTTGCTCTTGACCCGCCGGAAGTTGATCTCCAGGCCGCAGTAGGGCGGGCAGAGTTTGGGGAAGTACTGGTGCAGCTGGGCCACCCGGCCGCCCACGTAGGAGTTCTTCTCCACCAGCACCACCTGGTAGCCCGCCTCGGCGGCCTCCAGCGCGGCGCTGAGCCCGCTCATGCCACCACCCACCACCAGGATGGCTTTCTTGGTTTCGTCCGTCATCTTAGACACCTCCGAGGTAGTTGCTCCGCGCCGGTCGGCGCCCGCCCTTGACCCGGCGCCGGCCATGAACCGGCCCCCCCGGGGAGTCGCCCGGATCGGCGGGAAGGGCTGATCTGTTTCGCGGCCCAGGGGCGCGGGGCCAAGCGCGGGCGTCCGCGCCCTGGGCCTATGCTTGCGAGGCTGGGTAGTCCGGATAGCCAGTGCGAGGCGGGGCCGGGGTTGGCCGCGGATGGGGTCCGCCGCGCCTAACCTGGGCCGCCCAGGGGCAGAACCGGACTAAGTGCGAACTTGCACATCATACATATCCGCGTGGGCCGAGTCCAGCAAAACCGCCGGTCCCGGCCAAGCGCGGACATCTCCCCGGAGCCCCCTGTCCGGGCGATGGTTTTTTGTCCGCCCCGGAAGCGGGCCGCCTCCGGGGTGGGCAAAAAACTCCAGGCGCCATGCGGCGCCTGGAGTATCTCGTCACGGCATGGTTATCAGTCGATCAAGGGGACCACGTCCCGCTTGCAGAACTCCCACGCGCCGTTCTTGTACACGCAGTTGACGAAGCACTTCCAGTTCGCGTCATCCATCTTGGGCTTGTCCGCGCGGAAGTAGTAGCCCGGCCAACGGGTCTCCTCGCGGAACAGGATGGTGCGCAGGTGGGCTTCGGCCTGCCACATGCGGTGGTAGTTCTCCCAGCAGCGCTCCAGGTCGTAGCGATCCTTGGCGCCCAGCTTGTCGGAGTCTTCCTTCAGCATCTGCATGAGCTCAAGGCCGCGCTCGCACAGGGCCTTGGAGGTCTTGAAGGCGCTGACCACGCCACCAGCGTACTCGTCCATGATCTTCTGGAGGCGGAACATGAACGACATCGGCAGGATGTAGTTCGGGTTGATCATGGGGTCGGTGGTGAACTTGGCGGTCTCGGCGTACAGATCGATGGGCTTCAGGCACTTGGCCTTCAGCTCGTCCACGCCGGCCACGTTGGGCAGGGTGTTGTTGTCCAGGATGAAGCGGACCGCCTGCTTGCCAGCGTAACGACCCTCGGCGTGGGAGCCACTGGAGAACTTGTGGCTGCTGGCGCCGGTGCCGTCACCCGCGGAGAACAGGCCCTTCACCGTGGTCATGTTGCCGTAGCCCCACTTGTAGGGGGTGTTGATGTCCTCGGGACCGGACACCCAGGCGCCAGAACCACCGGAGTGGGAGCCGATGAAGTAAGGCTCGCACGCGGCGATCTCAGAGCGGCTCTTCTCGGGGTAGATGTTGTTGGCGGCCCAGAGGATGGCCTGGGACACGGTCATGTCCAGGAAGTCCTCCCAAGCCTCGGACTCCAGGGCCTTCATCTTCTTCTTGAAGGCCTTCTCGTCGTCCTTGTACTGGGCGGCGATGTTGTTGATGGCCTCGGCGGTCTCCATGTACAACGGACCCAGGCCCGCGTCCACGTCCAGCATGCCGAGGTAGTTACGCAGGTTGGCCGGGATCGGCTTCACCAGGCCATAGGGGGCCCAGTTCTGCAGCTCGGCCTTGCGGGTCACCATGTACTCGCCGCCGCTGGCGCTGGTGGCGCGGCTCTTGAAGAGCAGGAACCACGCGCCGACCGGACCATAGGCGTCCTTGAAGCGCACGGGGATGAAGCGGATCTCCTGGCAGGTCATCTCGGCGCCGGCCAGAATGGTGAAGCAAGCGGTGGAGCCGCTGTTGAAGGGCGGATACCAGGAGCGGCCCAGACCCTCACCCACGCTGCGGGGACGGAACACGTGCACGGCGCCGCCCATCATGGCGCAGACGGCCTTGGCCTTGAACACGTAGAACTTGTCCTCGCGGGTGCTGAAGCCGTAGGCGCCAGCGATGCGATCGCCGTCCATGATCGGACCGACGATGAACACGCGCTCGATGATGTCGAAGCCGGCCTCGCTCATGGCGTTCTTGGCGGCCTCGGCCACGATCACCTTGTAGGACTCGCCGTTGATCATGATCTGCCAACGGCCTTCACGGACGTACTTGCCGTTCTCGTCGGTCCAGATCGGCAGGCCCCATTTCTCGAACAGGTGCACCGAGCTGTCGACGTGGCGGGCGATGTTGTACACCAAGTCGTCGCGGGCGATGCCCATCAGGTCCTGGCGGACGTACTTGATGTACTCTTCGCAGGTGTTCTCACCCTTGCTGTAGCCGATGTACTCGTTGATGGCGCTCAGGCCCATGGCCACGGCGCCGGAACGGGTGAAGGCGGCCTTGTCGACCAGGGTGACCTTCAGGCCGTTCTTTTTGGCCCAGTAAGCTGCCTCGACCGCCGCACCAGCCGCGGCCATGCCGCCGCCGCAAATCAGAAGGTCAGTGGTGACCTCTACGGTTTCCCAATTAGCCATGTGTTCCTCCTCCTTACCGCCTACAGGGTGGGCAGCTTGTCTTGGCCGCAGGACGCGGGCTCGGTCGCCAGGTTGACGCTGTTGATGTCGCCATCACCCACCGGGAAGCCGCCCATCGGCTCAGCAGCACCCTCAGCCGTGGTCCGGATCGGGAACTTGAAGCGTTTCACCGAGCCATCACGGAACTTGATGGTCCACATGATGTCCTGGGTGCCGCGCAACGGAACCACGCTGGCGCCCATGGGCACGAAGTCGGCGTAGCCACGGACGTCGATCGCCTGCTGGGGGCAGATCTTCACGCAGTTGTAGCACTCCCAGCACCAGGCGGGGTCGCGGTTCCAGGCTTTCATCACGCCGTAACCCGCGCTGCCGTCCTTGTCCAGGACCATCAGGTCGTTCGGGCAGATGTACATGCAAGCGGTCTTGTCCTGACCCTTGCAGCCATCGCACTTCTCAACGATTACGAAGCTTGGCATTCAGTTCCTCCATTGGGTGTTTGGTTGTAGTTGGCACAACCTAGTACTGACCCACTCTATGGGCCGTCGGAGGCGTCCCCGCGGCCCGAAAACCTACCAATCCGCCTCGCACCTCCTTGACACGTGGTCCCCACCAAAGCCTTTGAACAGCGACCCCAAGTTTCCTTGGAGGGTCGCCGCCCTTGTGCAGGTCGGAACAAAGTAGCTAGAAGGCTTGCCCCGTTTTGCATTCAAGTGGGTTGCGTCGGCGTCTCCGGGGCCCCCATGAGCCCAGGGATCGTCCCGGCCGCACTCCCGCCGGAATTTTGGGGGTCGAGTCCTTGTAATATTTTCCCGGGGCGAGTGTCAAGGAAAATGTAATTGCCGTAACAAGCTAGACCGCAGCTACTCCCCATGCCTACAGGGGAATGACGCAATCCCTAGCGGCACGCGCGACAAACTCGACATAGGTCGTCCCCGGCCGATCCGCGGCGGATCAGGCCTCCACCATCTCCGGGTCCGGCTCGGGTCCGCTCTCGCCCTCCGGGGCGGCCTCGCCCTGGCGCTGGGCGGCCAGTTTCTTGGCCCGCCGCCGGGCGCTGCCCGAGCGCCGCCGCCGCGGGCGCTTCTTGGCCGTGGCCTCGGCCCCGCCCTCGGCCTCGCCCTCGGCTGACGCCGGCTCGTCCACCGGCTCCGGGTCGGGCTCCTCGGCCGCTTCGGCTGGCGGCAGCGCCGGAGCCGAAGCCGGGGCCGGGCTGGTGGCGGCCGCCTCGCCATTGGCCGCCTTGGCCTTGCGCCGCCGGCTGCGCCGCTTCTTGGCCGGTGATTTGGCCTCGACCGGGGCGGCCGGGCCGGCTTCGCCCCCGGTCGGCTCCGGGGCCGGCTTGGGGGCCGGCTTGGGGGCCGGGGCCTCGCCGTGGCCCTTGCCCTCCTCGCGGGCCTCCTCCCGGGCCGGGGCCTCGGCCGGCGGCTTGGCCGGCGTCGGGCGCTCGGGGCGGAGGGGCTCCTCGGCCAGGGGCAGGGGCCAGGCGAAATCGCCCTTTTCCAGGCGCAGGTCCTCGTGGGTCAGCTCCGCATCCGCCTGCACCTCCAGGCAGACCCCCAGGCGGGCCTCCAGGGCGGCCAACTCGGCGCGCTTGGTGTTTTGCAGGTGGTGGGCCATGGCCGGGGCCAGGCGCAGGCGCATGGGGCCCTCGCCCCGGTTGAGCTTGCGGGCCAGGGTGCGCAGCACCATCCGGCCCAGGGCCTCGCTGGTGCGCACCATGCCCCGGCCCTGGCAGTGGGGGCAGACCTTGGTGGCCCCGAAATCGATCGGCGGGCGGATGCGTTGGCGGCTCAGCTCCAGGAGGCCGAAGCGGCTGATGCGCCCCACCGTGACCTTGGCCTTGTCCTTCTTCAGCTCTTCCTTCAGGCGCTTCTGCACCTCGGCCTGGTGCTTGCGGTCGCGCATGTCGATGAAATCGATGACGATCAGGCCACCCAGGTCCCGCAGGCGCAACTGGCGGGCGATCTCCCCGGCCGCCTCCAGGTTCACTGTCAGGGCGGTCTCCTCGATCTCCTTGCCCTTGATGGCCTTGCCGGAGTTGACGTCCACCGCCACCAGGGCCTCGGTGGGGCTGATGACGATGGAGCCGCCGCACTTGAGCTGCACCACCGGCTGGTAGACGCTCTCCAGTTGCTGCTCGACGTCATATTTGCTGAAGATGGGGCGCTTGTCGCGGTAGAGCTTCAGGGCTTTCTTGCGTCGGGGGTTGACCAACCCCACGAATTCCTCCAGGCGCGCGAAGACCTCGGGGTCGTCCACCAGGACCTCGTTCACCTCGCTGGTGAACAGGTCGCGCACCGTGCGCACCGCCAGCTCCTCCTCGCGGTGGATCAGGGCCGGGGCCTTGGCCTGCCTGCCCCGTTTCTGGATGTCCTCCCACAGCCGCAGCAGGAGCCGGGCGTTGGCCAGCACGTCGCGCTTGCTGCGCCCCTCGCTGGCGGTGCGGGAGATGATGCCCAGTTCGGCGGGCAGGTTCAGCTCGTCCAGGATCTCCTTGAGCCGCTTGCGCTCGGCGTCGGATTCGATCTTGCGGCTCACCCCCAGGTGGTCGCGCCCCGGGGTGAGCACCAGGGACTGGCCGGGAATGGAGAAGAAGGTGGTCAGGGCCGCGCCCTTGGTGACCGTCTCCTCCTTCACCACCTGGACCAGCAACTCCTGGCCCTTGCGCAGCACCTCCTGGATGGAGGGCAGGCCCTTGGCCGGGGTCTTGCCGGGGGGGAACAGGTCCGGCCGCACGTCGCTGATCTGGAGGAAGCCGTGGCGGCTGGCGCCGTATTCGATGAAGGCCGCCTGGAGACTGGGCTCCACGTTGGCCACCACGCCCTTGTAGATGTTGCCCCGGGTCTGTTCGCGGGCGGCCATCTCGACGTAGAAGGCCTCCAGCCGGCCGTCCTCCACCAGGGCCACCCGCAGCTCTTCAGGGTCCAGGGCATTTATGAGCATCTTCTTTACCATGGCCGCATCCTACCGCAAACCAAGACGAAAGGCTATGGGGACTTGTCGAGATTAAGTTAGGGTCGGGTCCTGGGAGGGGGCCGGGTCAGGCCGGGGGATCGGGCTCGGGCGCCTGGCGGCCGTCCAGCAGGCGGCGCACCGCGCCCAGGAGTTCGACCCGGCGGAAGGGCTTGGCCACGAAGCCGGCGGCCCCGTTCTCCAGCGATTGCCGCACCTGGTCCGAGCTGGCGTAGCCGCTGGCGATGAGCACGAACTGCTCGGGTTGGCGGGACAGGATCTCGTCCAGGCAGGCCAGCCCCCCCATGCCGGGCATGCCCAGGTCCAGGATGATCAGGTCCGGCCAGGCGGGGCTGGCGGCCAGCAGCTCCAGGGCCGCCTCGCCGCTGTCGGCCGCGCGCACCTGGTAACCCGCCCCGGAGAGCATCCGCTCGGCCACCTGGCGCAGGGCCTGTTCGTCATCAACCACCAGGATGGATTCCGCGCCGCCGGGCGGCTCGGCGTCCCTCTGGGTGGCGGGGCCGGGGACGGGCGCGTCCAGCCGGGCCAGGGGCAGGTGGATGACGAAGACCGTGCCCTGCCCCGGCTGGCTGTAGCAGTGCAGGCTGCCATGGTGGCCCTTGACGATGCCGTAGACCGTGGACAGCCCCAGGCCGGTGCCCTTGCCCGGACCCTTGGTGGTGAAAAACGGGTCGAAGATGTGCTCCTGCACCTCCGGGGTCATGCCCTGGCCGGTGTCGCTGACCGTCAGGCGCAGGTGGGGTCCGGACCGCGCCGAGAGGTGCTGGCTGCAATAATCCTGGTCCAACTCCACCTGCTCGGTGCGGATGGACAGCCGGCCGCCCCGGGGCATGGCGTCGGCGGCGTTGACCGCCAGGTTCAGCAGCACCTGCTCGAGCTGGCCGGCGTTGGCCAGGACCGGCTCCAGGTTCCGGCCCAGGTCGGTGCGGATCTCGATCATCTTGGGCAGGGTGTGGCGCAACACCTCCAGGGCCCGGGTCACCTCGCGGTTGAGGTCCAGGGGCTTGAGCTCCGGCTCCATCTTGCGGCTGAAGGTGAGGATCTGGCGCACCAGGTCGGCGGCCCGGCCGGCGGCGGCGATCACCTGGTCCAGCTCCGGCCGGTTGTCCCGCCCCTGGCTGGCGCCGTCCTGGGCCAGCTCGGCATAGCCGATGATGGCGGCGAGGATGTTGTTGAAGTCGTGGGCCAGCCCGCCGGCCAGGGTGCCCAGGGCCTCCATCTTCTGGGCCTGGCGCAGCTGGCCCTCCATGCGCGCCCGGTCCCGCTCCATCAGGCGCTGGGCGGTGACGTCGCGGATGGACTCGATGGCCCCGATGACCCGGCCCTGGCTGTTGCGCAGGGGGGTGGCGGTGTTCCAGAAGAAGGTCTGGCCCAGCCCCCGGAAATCATTCAGGAAGGTCTCGGAGAAGAGCAGGTCGCCGTCCTGATGGTAATTGTGATAGCGCCCGGCGACTTCCAGGTTCGGGCGCAGGACCAGGTCGATGAGCACCGGCCGGCGCTGGCCGTAAAACGGCAGGGCGTAGGCATAGTCGGCCTGGCCCACCATCTCCGCGGCCGGCACCCCGGTGATCAGCTCGATCTGCCGGTTCCAGTGCAGGACCCGCCCCTCGGTGTCGATGACGAAGGTGGCGTCGGGCAGGAACTCGATCACCTGGCTCAGACGCTCCTGGCTGGCCGTCAACTCCTCCAGGGCCCGGCGGCGGTCGCTGATGTCGTGCAACACCCCCAGGTGCAGGCCCGGGACGATATTGGTCACCGCCCGGAACTCCACGTCCACGATGTCCCCGTCCTTGCGGCGCAGGGCGTACTCGCCGGCCAGGTTGCCCTTGGTCAGCACCCGCCGCCACAGGGCCAGGGCCCCGTCCCGATCTCCGTCCGGGGTCAAATCCAGCAGGGAGCGTCCGGCCATCTCGGATGGCTCGTAGCCGCAGAGGCGGCCGGCCGCCGGGTTGACCTCCACGAAGTTGGCGTTGTCGTCGCAGAGCAGGATGGCGTCCAGGGAGTTGTCGAAGATGGCCCGCATCCGGGCCTGGCTGGCCCGGGTCTCGGCCTCGGCCTGGCGGCTCTGGGTGATGTCCTGGAAGATGCAATGCGTCTGGTGGAAAAACCCGTCCCGGTCATAGGCCACCGCGCCCTCGAACACGGCGTGAACCACCTGTCCGTCGGCCCGCAGCATCTTGAACTCCACCCCCGAGACCTGCCCGGTCTCCTTGAAGCGGGAGAAGTTGGCGGCGAAGACCGGCAGGCTGTCCGGGTGCAGGAAGGTCCCGAACCAGCGGCCCAGGACCTCCTGGCGCCGGTAGCCCAGGGCCTTGAGCCAGGCCTGGTTCACGGCCAGGAAGCAGCCCTGGGCGTCCAGGGACTGATAGGCCAGGGGGGCGTCGTCGAACAGGCGGCGGAAGCGTTGCTCGCTGTGGCGCAGCTCCTCCTCCGAAAGTCGCTGCTGGCTGATGTCCAGGGTCAGGGAGAGCAGGCAGTGGCCGCCCTGGTAGGGGATCAGGTGGCCGGAGTACAGGGTGCGCAGGGGGCTGCCGCTCTTGGCCCGGCGGGTGACCTCCAGGCCCAGGACCTTGCCCTCGCGCCGCAGGCGGCGCACCACCTCGTCCCGGGTGCGGGGATCGTCCCAAACCCCCAGCTCCAGCGAGGTCCGGCCGATGACCTCCTCGGCGCGATAACCGGTGGCGTCCAGGAAGGCCTGGTTGACCCGCAGGTAGCGGCCCTCCTCCAGGCTGCTGAGCACCACCCACAGGGGGGTGGCCTCGATGGCGCTCCAGACCGCGGTCAAGGTGGGATCGTTGGCGCAGACCTCGCCCGCGCTTGGCGGGGCGGCGGGATGACGTGACAACGCCTCCCGCAGGCGCTGGTTTTCCCGACGCAGCGTCTCCAATTCCTGGGATATGGCCTGAGGCTTTTGGGCGGCTTGATCCATGGCCCACTCAATAACGCCGGGATATAACCAGGGTTTATTCTATGCGCTCACCCTGGGCCGGCGCAAGCCATACCAGCAGGTGGATTGTTTTCCCGGCTGGTTCGAGCTAGTCCAGGGCGATGGTGGCCCGCAACCAGCCTCCCGGCCCCGGCTCCAGGGTCCCGCCCCGGCGCTGGACGATGCCCAGCATCACCGGGTTGTCCGCGCTGACCAGGCCCTCGACTTGTCTGAAGCCCCGGGCCCGGGCCACGGCCACCAGGCTGGCGAAGAGTTCATGGCCGATGCCCTGGCCCTGCCAGGCGTCGGGCACGCTGAGCCCCAGTTCGGCCGTCTCCATCCCGGGTTCGCCCACCACCCGACCCACGCCAAGCAGGTCCTGTTCCCGGCCGTCCTCGGCCAGGACCACCAGGGCCATCTCGCGGTCGTAGTCGATCTGGGTGTAACGGGCCAGGCGGTCGGGGGGCATCTGGGTCAGGGGCTGGCCGAAGCGCAACAGGATGGTGCGGGGGCTGAAGGCCTTGAACAAATCGGCCATGCCCTGGCCGTCCTCGGGCCGGATGGGGCGCACGTAGACGCCCAGGCCGGTGCGGGTGGTCAGGTGTCGCTCGAACTGGGCCGGATAGGGGCTGATCACCAGGTGCAGGGGCGAGGCCACGGCCGAGGGCTCCACCATCACCCGGGCGTCCAGGGCGACGCAGCCCTTCTCGTGGGTCAGGAGGGGGTTGATGTCCAGCTCCACGATCTCCGGCCGGTCCACCACCAGTTGCGAGAGCCGGATCAGGACCTCCTCCAGGATGGTCAGGTCGGTGGCGGGCAGGTTGCGGAAGCCCTTCAGCAGGTGGCTGACCTTGGTGCGCTCGATCATGCGCCGGGCCAGCAGGCGGTTCAGGGGCGGCAGGCCGATGGCCCGGTCGCCCATCACCTCGGCGGCCAGGCCGCCCATGCCGAAGAGGATCACCGGCCCGAAGCCCGGGTCTTTCTTGGCCCCCAGGATCAGCTCCACCCCCTGGCGGCTGACCATGGGCTGGACCGTGACCCCGCGCAAACGGGCCTGGGGGTCGTATTGCCGGGCGTTGCGCATGATGCGGTCAAAGGCCCAGCGCACCTCGTCCTCGCTGGCCAGGTTCAACTCCACCCCGCCGGCGTCGGACTTGTGGGTGATGTCCGGGCTGTCCAGCTTCAGCACCACCGGGAAGCCCATCTGGGCCGCCTGCACCGCCGCCTCCTCGGCCGAGGGCGCGCGGCGGGTGGGGGTCACCGGGATGCCGTAGCTTTCCAGCAGGTTCTTGGACTCGGTCTCCGAGAGCAGGGCGCGGCCCTCGGCCAGGGCCTGGCGCACGATGGACTCGGCCCAGTCCTTGTCGAAGACCAGTTGCCGGGGCAGGTTGGAGGGCAGCTCGTTCAGGGCCTGGAGGTTGCGCTCGTACTGCCACATGTAGAGAAAGGCCTGCACCGCCCGCTCGGGGGTGTCATAGGTGGGGATGCCGGCCCGGCGGAAGTAGTCCCGGCTCTCCTGCACCTCCTGGCCGCCCAGCCAGCAGGTGAAGACCGGGGCCTCGGAGTTGCACAGCGAGGTGCAGAGGGAGCGGGCCTTGTCGCTGGAGGGGAACTGGGCCTGGGGGGTGGTCAGCACCAGGATGGCGTCGAACTCCGGGGCCTGGAGGCAGACCTCGGCCACCCGCT
Source organism: uncultured Desulfarculaceae bacterium (assembly GCA_937908275.1). Lineage (GTDB taxonomy): Bacteria > Desulfobacterota > Desulfarculia > Desulfarculales > Desulfarculaceae > JACRDC01. The sequence goes on from CALERA010000133.1 coordinate 11,577, forward strand.
TGAAGGTCTCGAGATCGGAAGAGCACACGTCTGAACTCCAGTCACGGCTACATCTC
>CALERA010000134.1 GCA_937908275.1 uncultured Desulfarculaceae bacterium
ACGCTCACCTCGCCGCTGAGGCCCATGCTGGCGATCAGGCCCTCCAGCTCGGCCAGGGGCCAACCCAGGTCCAGCAGCGCGCCGGCCAGCATGTCGCCGGAGAGTCCGCCGCAGGCGTCCACGTAGAGAACCTTAGCCACGCTTCTTCTCCGGGGTGCGTTTCTTGGCCGGGGCCTTCTTGGCCGCCGGGGCCGGTTTCTTGGCCCCGGACTTGGTCTTGGGCGCGGCCTTGGCCTGGCCCGCCGCCTTCCTGGGCTTGGGCGGCACCCGGGGCGGCCCGGTCAGGGCCAGCTCCAGCACCTGGTCCATGTGGCTGACGAAGATGATCTTCAGCGCCCGCCGCACCTTGGCCGGGATCTCGCTGACCTCCTTCTGGTTCTTCTCCGGCACCAGGATGGTCTTGATCCCGGCCCGCAGCGCCGCCAGGGACTTCTCCTTCAGCCCGCCGATGGGCAGCACCTTGCCGGTCAGGGTCACCTCGCCGGTCATGGCCACCTCCTCGCGCACCGGCACCCCGGTCAGGGCGCTGATGATGGCGGTGCAGATGGTGATGCCGGCGCTGGGGCCGTCCTTGGGGATGGCCCCGGAGGGCACGTGCAGGTGCAGGTCCAGGTCCTCGTAGAAGCCGCGCTTGAGCCCGAACTCCTTGGCCCGGCTGCGGGCGTAGGTCAGGGCCGCCTGCACCGACTCCTTCATGATCTCGCCCAGGCTGCCGGTGATGGTCAGGTTGGCCTTGCCCTCGGTCAGGCTGACCTCCACCCTGAGCACCTCGCCGCCAAAGGCCGTCCAGGCCAGGCCGGTGGCCACCCCGATCTCGCCCTCGCCCTTTTCCTCCTCGGGCAGGAACTTCACCACCCCCAGGTACTTGGTCACCCCCTGGGCGCTGACCGCGAAGGGGCCGGACTTGCCCTCGGCCACCCGCCGGGCCAGCTTGCGGCAGATGCCGGCCAGCTCCCGCTCCAGGGAGCGCAGGCCGGCCTCGCGGGTGTAGCCCCGGATCACCTCGAAGATGGCCGCGTCGCTGACCCGCACCTGGGTGGGCTTGAGGCCGTGCTCCTTGATCTGGCGGGGCAGCAGGTGCCGCCGGGCGATGGTCACCTTGTCCTCGTCGGTGTAGCCCGAAAGCTCGATCACCTCCATGCGGTCCAGCAGGGCCTCGGGGATGGTGTCCTCCTGGTTGGCGGTGGCGATGAACATCACCTTGGACAGGTCGAAGGGCAGGTTCAGGTAATGGTCGCTGAAGCTGAAGTTCTGCTCCGGGTCCAGGACCTCCAGCAGGGCGCTGGTGGGGTCGCCGCGATAGTCCTCGCCGACCTTGTCCACCTCGTCGATCATGAAGACCGGGTTGTTGGCCCCGGCGGTCTTGAGCCCCTGGATGATGCGGCCGGGCAAGGCCCCGATGTAGGTGCGGCGGTGGCCGCGGATCTCGGCCTCGTCGTGAACCCCGCCCAGGCTGATGCGCACGAACTTGCGCCCCATGGCCTTGGCGATGGAGCGGCCCAGGCTGGTCTTGCCCACCCCGGGGGGACCCAGGAAGCAGAGGATCGGGCCTTTCATCCTGGGGTTGAGCTTGCGCACCGCCAGGTATTCCAGGATGCGCTCCTTCACCTTTTTCAGGTCGAAGTGGTCCTGGTCCAGGATGCGCTGGGCCTTCTTGATGTCGATGCGGTCCTTGCTGGACTCCTGCCAGGGCAGCTCCAGCACCCAATCCAGCCAGGTGCGCACGATGGTGGCCTCGGCCGCCTCGGGCTGCATGTTCTCCAGGCGGCCCAGTTGCTTGAAGGCCTCCTTGCGCACCTCCTCGGACAGGGATTTCTTCTCCAGCGACTCGCGCAGGTCCAGCAACTCCTGGTGGCGGTCCTCGGCGTCGCCCAGCTCGCGGCGGATGGCCCGGAGCTGTTCGCGCAGGTAGTACTCGCGCTGGCTCTTGGTCATCTCCTCCTTGGCCTCGGACTGGATCTTGGCCTGCATGGTGGAGACTTCCAGCTCCTTGCCCAGGTGGTCGTGCACCTTCTTCAGGCGGGCCACCGGGTCGGTCTCCTCCAGGATGTCCTGGGCCTCGCCGATCTTGAGCCGCAGGTTGCTGGCCACCAGGTCGGCCAGGCGGCCCGGTCCCTCCACCGAGTTCAGGATGGCCACCACGTCGCCGCTCAGGAGGCCGCGCAGGGAGAGGATCTTCTCGGAGGCCTCGCGCACCGAGCGCATCATGGCCTCCACCTCCAGGGGCAGCTCCTCCTGGGGCGCGCCGCCCTCCTCGGGCTCCTCGGGCTCGTCCAGGGGCTCGATGCCCACCTCGATGAAGGGCTTGCTGCGCTCCCAGGAGGTGACCCGGGCCCGGGTGATGCCCTGCACCAGGACCTTGAGCCGGCCGTCGGGCAGGCGCAGCTGGCGCATGATCATGCCCACCGCGCCGATGGTGTAGAGGTCCTCCGGGGCGGGGTGCTCCACGTTCTGGTCCATCTGGGCGGCCAGAAAGACCAGTTGGTCCCGGGCCATGGCCGATTCCACCGCCGCCACCGAGCTGTCGCGGGCCACGAACAGGGGCAATATCATATAGGGGAAGACCACCACGTCGCGCACCGGCAACAGCGGCAGCGTCTCGGGCAGGGCGGCCTCCTCCAAATCCGGGGCCGGCAGATCCATCTCCGGACCGGGGTCGTGGGCTTCGTCCTGGTATTGGCTCATGTTCCTGTCCATCCGGGCGGGGGGAGCGCGGGCGGGGCGGCCGAAACCGCCGCCGCCGATGGAAAATCCATCGTAACAGATGGCTTTGGCATGTCAACCGCCCCTCGCGCGCCCGCTTTCCGCCGGTCCAAGGCCGGCCGGCTCTTGACAGAATCGCCGTCCGGCCCTAAAGTTAGCCTCCGTCGTGGCGGCGTAGCTCAGTAGGTCAGAGCATGCGGCTCATATCCGCAGTGTCCGGGGTTCAAGTCCCTGC
>CALERA010000135.1 GCA_937908275.1 uncultured Desulfarculaceae bacterium
ACGAGGTGGTCAGCGAGGAGTTCGAGTCGGCGGTGGCGATCTTCGCCCGCCTGCTGCGCAGCCTGATGCTGCCCCAGTCCGAGGTGGAGCGCCTGTCCGCCGCCCTGCGCGCCGGCGACTACCAGCAGCTGCGCATCGACCAGGAGCCCCGCCCCGCCGCCATCTGCGACCTGCGCGACATCCTGCCCCAACTGGAGATCATCACCCTGCGGGTGCAGCCCGGCTCCCCGGCCGCCGGCCGCGACCTGGCCGAGCTGGAGCTGCGCCAGCGCCACGGCCTGACCGTGCTGGCCATCCGCCGGGGCGAGGCGGTGGACGGCAACCCGCCGGCCCAGTCCCGGCTCCAGCCCGGCGACTGGCTGGTGGTTTTGGCCGATCCCCAGCGCCTGGCCGAGGCCCGGGGCCTGTTCCGCTCCCTCGACGCCCTGGACCCCGACCTGCCCGACCCGGCCTAGGCCGCCGGCCCCGGCCTTGACCCGCCGCCGGGGCCTGCATACAATCGCCCCATGCCATCCAACCCCAAGGCCAGGAGACGGCGATGAGCGATATCAAGGCGGCTTACCGCACCATCATGGACGACCACTTCCCCCCGGAGGTCAGGCTGACCCTGGGCGAGACGGTGCTCACCTTCCGCAAGCGCACCTGGAAGCTGATGGACGGCGGCGAGCTGGTGGAAAAGGGCCTGCGCTACGGCGAGAACCCCGGCCAGGAGGCGGCCCTCTACGAGCTGGTGGGCGGCAACCTGAGCGTGGGCCAGGTCAAGCTCATCGACCCCCACAACGGCCTGGTCAGCGCCCTGACCGAGGCCGACATGCTCCAGGCCGGCAAGCACCCGGGCAAGACCAACCTCACCGACGTGGACAACGCGCTCAACATCCTGCGCCACCTGACCGACCGCCCGGCCGCGGCCATCATGAAGCACAACAACCCCTCCGGGGTGGCCCTGGCCGACGACGTCGCCACCGCCTACCACCGCGCCTTCATGGCCGACCTCATCGCCGCCTTCGGCGGGGCGGCGGTGCTCAACCGCCCGGTGGACAAGGCCAGCGCCGAGCTGATGGCCGAGCTCTACCTGGAGGTGGTGGCCGCCCCGGACTACGAGGAAGGCGCCCTGGAGCTGCTCAAGGCCAAGAGCAAGAACCTGCGCATCCTCAGGATCGAGCGCATCGACCGCCTGGCCCAATACCGCGACAGCCGTTTCCTGGACCTCAAGAGTCTGATGGACGGCGGCCTGATCCTGCAGACCTCCAGCTTCAACCCCATCAAGTCCGCGGCCGACTTCCTGCCCGCCCGCTGCGAGCGCCAGGGCCAGGTCTACGAGCCCACCCGCCAGCCCGACCCCCGGGAGCTGGACGACGCGGTCTTCGGCTGGGCCGTGGAGCAGGGGGTCAGCAGCAACAGCGTGCTCTATGTCAAGGACGGGGTCACGGTGGGCATCGGCACCGGCGAGCAGGACCGGGTGGGCGTGGCCCGCATCGCGGTCTACAAGGCCTACACCAAGTACGCCAACCAACTGGCCTTCGAGCGCCACGCCAGGAAGTACGACGAGCTGGTCCTCCTGGCCGCCCAGGGCAAGTTCGACGCCAGCCTCATCGCCGCCATCGACGCCGACACCCGGGCCGCCCGGGCCGGCCTGCCCGGATCGGTGATGATCAGCGACGCCTTCTTCCCCTTCCGCGACGGCGTGGACGTGGGTCTCAAGGAAGGCGTCAGCTGCGTGGTCCACCCCGGCGGCTCCCTGCGCGACTGGGAGTCCATCGAGGCCTGCAACCAGGCCGACCCGCCGGCGGCCATGGTCTTCACCGGCCAGCGGGCGTTCAAGCACTAAGAGATAAAGCGAGCGGGCTTTTCATTTGTCATTGCGAGGAGCGGCAGCGACGAAGCAATCTCTCCCGCAAAGCTTCCGGAGATTGCTTCGCTGCGCTCGCAATGACATATTTTGAAATTATCGAAGCGTGCTCAATGTCCGTCGGCTTTTGAGCCTGGCGGTTAAAAAAGCAGTGAAGCTATGGCCGAGGCAACCGAGCAAGTCCTGCCCCAGGTGGTGCGCCAGACGGCGGACTGGCTGGTGGCCCAGTCCCTGCTGGACCCCAACACCTTCCTGGGCGCCACCCTGCTGGCCCTGATCACCCTGGGAGTGGCGGCGATCATCTCCCGCATCCTGACCCGGGTCATCAACCGGTCCAACCTCCTGGCCGCCCGCTTCGGCCACCACGTGGTGGACCAGACCATGCTCACCTACGCCCTGCGCATCAAGACGGTGCTGGTCTACCTGGCCGCCGGGGCCTTCTACGCCAGCCTGATCCCCTCCCTGCGCGCCCTCTTGGGCACCGTGGTGGCCGGCGCCGGCATCACCGCCGTGGTCATCGGCTTCGCGGCCAAGTCCACCCTGGGCAACCTGGTCTCCGGCCTGTCCCTGACCTTCTACCGCCCCATCCGCATCGGCGACAAGGTCAACATCGAAGGCGAGAACGGGGTCATCGAGGACATCACCCTGCGCCACACCATCGTGCGCAACTGGGAGAACAAGCGCCTGGTGATCCCCAACGAAAAGCTGGACCAGATGAGCCTGGTCAACTATTCGCTGGTGGACCCCAAGGTGCTCCTGGCGGTGGTGATGGGAGTGAGCTACGACGCCGACCTGGACCTGGCCCGGCGGCTGATCCTGGAGGAGGCGGCCAAGAACCCCCACCTGATGCGCCCGGAGCTGGCCCCGGCCCCGCCCAAGGTCCTGGTCACCGACTGGGCCGAGTCAGCCATCGAACTGCGCTTCCTGGCCTGGGTGCCGGACTGGGACGCCTACTGGTCGGCCAAGTTCCACCTGCTGGAGGCGGTGAAGAAGCGCTTCGACGCCGAGGGGGTGGAGATTCCCTTCCCCTATCGCACCCTGGTCTTCAAGAAGGACCTGCCGCCGGTGCCGGGCGCGGCCGCCCCCGCCGGCAGCGACCTGGCCGACCCCACCCCGACCCAGACCGCCCCGCCCCTCAACGGCGGTTAGTCCTCCCAGAGCTGGGGGTCGATGATGCCGATGCGCACGGCGTACTTGACCACGTCCAGCCGGTCCTTGATCCCCAGCTTTTTCATGATGTTGGTGCGGTGCTTCTCCACGGTCTTGGGGCTGACGCACAGCACCTCGGCGATCTGGTTGGTGGAGTTGCCCTCGGCCACCAGGCGGAAGATCTGTTGCTCGCGCTCGCTCAGCAGATCATAGCCCCGCACCGCCGGGGCCTCGCGCCGATGGTCCAGGTAGGCCCCCACCACCTCGGCCTCGATCTTCGACGACAGGAAATACTCTCCCCGGTGGGCGGCCCGCACCGCCGCCAGCACGTCCTCCACCGGCGAGGCCTTGAGCACGTAGGCCAGGGCCCCGGAGGAGAGCACCTGGCGCACGAAGTTCTCCTTGCCGTGCATGGTCAGCACCACGATCTGGCAACTGGGCACCGCCTCCCGGATCAGCGCCGCCGCCTCCAGGCCGCTGACCCCGGGCATGGCGATGTCCAGCACGATCACGTCGGGCTTCAGCGTCTTGACCTTCTCCAGGGCCTCGCGCCCGTCGCCGGCCTCGCCCACCACCTCCAGGTCGGGCTGGTCGCCCATCAACTGGCGCAGCCCGGAGCGCACCACGGCATGGTCGTCGGCGATCAGCACCCGGATCTTGTTCATGCTCCCTCCCCCGCCTGTGTCCGTCCCCCCACCGCTGCCTCCTCCAACAAGGGCTGGGCCTGCTCCACCGGCAGGTCCGCCCGGATCACCGTCCCCTTGCCCGGGGCGGAGCGGATGTCCAGCCGCCCGCCCACGCTGGCCACCCGCTCGCGCATGCCGATCAGCCCGATGCCGCCCTGGAGCGGGGTGGCCAGGCTGGGCGCGGCCCCGGCCACGAACCCCACCCCGTCGTCCTTGAGCATCAGGATCACCCGGGGGTGGCTGTAGGTGAGCTGCACCGTCACCCGCCTCGCCCGCGAGTGCTTGGCCACGTTGTTCAAGCCTTCCTGTAACAAGCGATACAAGACGATTTCCAGGCGCGGGTCAAGCCGGCGCTTGACCGCGAAGCCCATGGAGACGAATTCCACCCGCAACTCGGGCCAGCGTTTCTGGAATTCCTTGACGTACCACTCCATGGCCGCCACCAGGCCCAGGTGGTCCAGCATGTCCGGCCGCAGCTCGCTGCTGATCTGGCGGATGTCGTCGGCCAGGCCCTCGATCAGGCCGATCAGCTCCCGGCAGCGGCCGCGCTGGGCCTCCAGGGCCGGGTCCAGGGACTTCATCAGGGCCTCCACCCCGAAGTGCAGGGCGGTGAGCTTCTGGCCGAACTCGTCGTGCAGGTCGGCGGCCAGACGCTTGCGCTCGTCCTCGATGCCGGCGATCAGGCGGCGGGAGAGGTGGCGGATGTCCTCCTCGGCCAGGCGGCGGGCGGTGACGTCGCGCAGATAGGCCAGCACCACCTGGCGGCCGCGATAGGTGGTGGTGGTGGCCGAGACCGCCACCCAGAGGGTGGAGCCGTCCCGGCGCACGCCCTTGAAGTCGTAGCGGTTGGGGGTCTCCCGCCCGGCCTGGCGGGCCAGGCTCAGCTCCAGCACCGGCACCGTCTCCTCGGGGTGCACCACGCTGCTCACCGAGCGCCCCACCAACTCCCGCCGGTGGTCATAGCCGAAGATTTCCGCGAACTTCTGGTTGAAAAACAGGAACTTGCCGTCCTGGATGATGGTCACGCCGTCGTTGCTGGCCTCGATGGCGGTGCGATAGCGCTCCTCGCTCTCGCGCAGTTGGGCCTCGGCCGTGAGCCGGGCCAGGATCTGGTCCTGCAGCTCGTGGACCTTTTCCTCCAGCTCGGCGGCGTGGGCCCGGATCAGGCTCTCCCGCTCCTGGTAAAAATCGATGCGCCGGATCAGGTCCCGGGGCCGGGCCCGCAGGTTGGCCAGGATGCCGGCGTAGAGGTCCTTCAGGTCCTCGGCCTCGCGCAGCTCGAACAGGTCGGCCCCGGCCAGGGCCTTGTGGGCCGCGGCCGAGCCCACGCTGCCGGCCAGGCTGCGCTCCACCTCGGCGTAGAACTCGGCCAGCTGCCCGATGGTCAGGCGGCTCTTGCCGGCCAGGCCCACCGCCTCGATGCAGCGGTCGGCCAGGTGGCTGGCCTTGTGGTGGCTGAAGAAGCGGGTCAGGAGCCCCACCAGCTTCTGGCGCTTGGCCGCCAGCTCGATGTAGGCCTCGCGCCGGCCGGAGCGCTCGAAGATGTCCTCGCTCAACAGGCGGCCAACAAACTCTTCGGCCTGGGACTGGCCCTCCTGGCCGGGCTGGAAGAGCAACGAGCCCAGCACGAACAGGCCCAGGTTGAAAAGCAGGGTCCAGAAGACGGTGTGGGTCACCGGGTCCAGGGCCGTGACCCCGAAAAGCTGCTCCGGCTTGAGCCAGGCGATGCCCCAGGGTCCCCTGGTCAGCAGCTCGGGGTTGAACCAGCCGCTGCGCAGGAAGGACGGCAGCAGCGAGGTGTAGCCCCAGAGGGCGAAGCCGGCCGAGAGGCCCAGGTAGGCCCCGGCCTTGTTGGCCCCGGCCCAGAAGATGCCGCCCAGGATGGCCGGGGCGAACTGGAGCACCGCGGCAAAGGCGATCATGCCGATGTTGACCAGCATCAGCGACTCGCCCACCCGCTGCTCGAACCAATAGCCCAGGAGGATGTAGGCCGCCACCGCCACCCAGCGGCACTCCAGCAGGTTGCGCTCCAGGAAACCCAGGCGCTTGACCCGGCTGACCAGGGGCAGCAGGAGGTCGTTGGTGATCATGGTGGCCATGGTCATGGAGCTGATCAGGATCATGCTGGTGGCGGCGGAGAAGCCGCCGATGAAGACCAGCAGGGCCAGCCAGGTCTGGCCCTCGCGCAGGGGCAGACTGAGCACGAACAGGTCGGCCTGGGCCACCGGCAGGCCCAGGAGCAGGCCGGCCTGGGCGATGGGCAGGACGAAGAGGTTGATCAGCAGCATGTACAGGGGCAACAGCCACATGGCCTGGCGGATGTGCTTCTCGTCCTGGTTCTCCACCACCGCGATGTGGAACTGGCGGGGCAGGAACAGGATGGCGTTCATGGACAACAGGAGCCAGGCGGTCCACTGGCTTAAGGGGGCGCGCTGGGGCGCGGGCAGGGGCGCGCCCTGGACCCGGGCGGCCTGGTAGCGGCCGAAGATGTCGTCCAGGCCGTCGAACATGAAATAGACCACGAAGACCCCGGCGGCCAGGAAGAGCACCAGCTTGATCAGGCTCTCGGTGGCCACCGCCATGACCATGCCCTGGTGGCGCTCGGTGGGGTCCAGGCGGCGCACCCCGAAGATGATGGTGAAGATCACCATCAGGGCCACGATCAGGGGTCCCACGTGGCTGCCCACCCAGGCCGCGGCCTGGCCCTCGTGGCTGGTGATCAGCCCGAAGGTGGAGTAGATGGCCTTCAGTTGCAGGCCCACGTAGGGCATGTTGCCCACCAGGGCGATCAGGGTGGCCAGGGCGGCCAGGCCCTCGGACTTCTCGTAGCGCACGCTGATGAAGTCGGCGATGGAGGTGATGTGGTGGGCGGTCTTCAGGCGCACCAGCTTGCGCAAAAGGGTCCACCAGAAGATGGCCACCAGGCTGGGGCCGAGATAGACGGTGATGAACAACAGGCCGCTGCTGGCGGCCAGGCCCACCGAGCCGTAGTAGGTCCAGGTGGTGCAGTAGACCGCCAGGGACAGGGAGTAGACCAGGGGGTTGTCCACCCGGCTCTTGCCCAGGGCTCCCTGGCGCTCGGCCCAGAGGGCCAGGATGAACAACAGGCCCATGTACAGGCAGAAGACCGCGATGACCGAGACCGGGTTGAACATCAGGCCCGGCTCCCGCCTTCCGGGCGCTCGCGGTGGGAGGGGCGGCGGCGGGCGCGGGCCGACAGGGCCAGGAACAGCACCAGGGCCGCCCAGCTGGCCAGGAAAAAGACATAGGAAAGCTCGGACGGCCAATCGCCGACGCTGAGATAAGGCCACAGGAACAGGGCCAGACCCAGGCAGAAGGCCAGCCATTGCAGGCCTGGCCGCCCGAACAGCTCGCGGCTGGTGCGCACGGCGCCCCTCCCCCGCCGGACCCAGGGCCAGGCCCGGCCTGGTGCACCCGATTGAGCCATTTCACAATAGCACTCTTGCGCGGCCCGGGGCCACAAAACTCTAGCGCGAAAAAGGCCGATTATGGCGTGGGCTAATCCGAAACGGGGAGGGGGCAGTGGAAATGGCCGGTCTGGGCGGCGTATTCGGCCAAAAAGGCCAGGTCCTGGTTCTGACGGGCGCGGGCCAGATCCTCGAATTCCTCGGCCATCTGCACCAGGGCCACCGAGAGCTCGCCGGCCCGGGACTCCATGTCCCGCAGACAGCGCTCGATCTCGTGGCAGGCGGCCTCCAGGCCCACGCCGCCCTCCCCCCCGCCGCAGACCAGGCGGTGGCGGCGGCGGAAGGCCCGCACCAGGCAGCCGCCCAGGAAGGCGCTCAACAGGGGTTCGGCCGCGGCCTGCTCGGCCAGGGCCACGAAGAGCTGGTCGGCGCTGTGCACCAGGGGCGGGCTGGTGCCCTTCTCCAGGCAGGGGAAATCCGCCAGGGGGGCGGCGGCCCGCTGCCAGAGCCGGGTGGCCCCGTTGGCGGCCAGGCGCAGGCCCCGGGCCACCTGGAACAGCTCGGCCGAGGTCAGCCAGAGCTCCTGGTCCAGGGCCGGAAGGCGCAGGGGCTGGCCCGGGCCGGAGAGCAGCTCCGCCACCTCGGCGGGACTGGACTGGCGGCAGCCGGGCAGGCCCAGGCCCCGGGGGCTGAGGTTGTGGGCCCGCAGGTTGGCGCGGGCCAGGATCCGGCCCAGGGCGTTGGCCGCCGCCGCCTGGCTCAGGCGGGTGGCCACCGGGTCGCCGTCCATGCCCGGCAGCAGGAGGCCGCCCTGGGGGTCGGTGAGGTCGGCCCCGGCCAGGACCACCGCCCGGCAGCCCAAAAGGGCGGCCAGCTCGGCCAGGCGGCCCAGGGTGTGGTGCTGGGGGCTCAGGGCGTCGGTGAAGGGCTCCCAGAGGCCGGGCAGGCTCAGGCGGGGTCCCAGGCAGATCAGGCGCGGGCCGGGATGGGCCTTCAGGGTGCTGGCGTGGGCGGTCTCCTCGGCCACCAGGGGCACCCGGGCCAGGTCGGGGTGCTCCCAGCCCTGGAGCGCGCCGGCCGCCGGGCTGGTGATGGCCGCGGCGGTGGGCAGGATGCCGGCCGCCAGCACCGTGGGCAGGGCGGCCTCGCTGACCAGCACCGGCACCCCGGCCAGGCATCCGGCCAGGTGCTCCAGGGCCGGCTCCAGGCCGGGGCCGGCCTCCAGGATCAACGCGGTGCTCCCCCGGGCCGCGCCCACCAGGCCGGCGGCCGCGCCCATGAAGGCCAGGTGGCAGAGGTTGCGGATCAGGTTGGCCCCGCTGGGACCCTCCCAGGCCAGGGCCCAGTCCCGGGCCAGCAGGGCCTGGCCCAGCACCCGGAACAACCGCGCCCGGGCCGCCTCCTCGGCCGGTCCGAACTCCGGTCCGGCCAGGTGGAACACCCGCAGGGCCTCGGCCAGGACCAGTTGGGGATGGCGGGCCAGGGCCTCCTCCATGGCCGCCTCGGACGGGGCCAGCAGCACCAGTTCGCCGCCGGCCAGGTGGGGTCCCAGGTCGTGGCGGCCCAGGCCGTGGGCCAGCAGGTGGGCCCGGGGCTGGAGCACGAAGACCTGGTGCCCCTCGGGCATGCGGCGCAGGAGTTCGGCCACCTCGTCCAGGGCCCCGCCGCCCACCACCAGGGTGATGCCGTCGGGGGGAATTTCGCCTTCCAGGAGGGGATTGGGATCGCGCGGGGAGGAGGGGGCCAGGCCCAGGGCGTCGGGGGGATGGTTGGGTCCGCCCTCGGCGTCGCCTTGCAGCCAACTGGCCACTTCCGGGGCCACGCTGGCCAGCACCGCAAAATTGTGCCGCAGCAGCTCGGGAATGAAGTTAGGAGCCTGCACCACCGTCGTCCTCGCCCGGCCATGGATCGCAAGGCCGCGCAACTTCACATTGGGCAAGGGGTTTTGCCTGAAATGTTACCGGCCCGGAGGCGGGGCCGCAACCCAGGGGGGGCGGAGGGGGAGCGGAGGCTGGAGCCGGCCGGCCCGGAAACGCAGCAGGATCGGCCGGCCCTCGGGGTCGCGGTAGACCAGGTGCTCCTCGTCCTGGAAGAGATTGACCATGTAGCGCCGCCAGGGCGGACCCCAAGCCCGCTCCACGGCCCAGGGGCTGTCCCCGGCCTCCAACTGGCCGGAGCCAAGGGCTTCCGGCGGTTCGGCCGGGACCTGGGAGGCCCCTTCCCCGGCCCGGGCCAGGCCGGCCCCGGGGGCCAGGGCCGCGGCCAGGAGCAGCCCGGCCCCAATGAGGACGGCCGCCAACCACCCCCGGGGCAGGGGGCGGCCGCGGCCGTCGCGGGACGGGAGACGCACCCGCCTAGTACATGCCCGAGGTCCAGCGCTTCTTGCGCCGGCCAAAGGCCAGGCCGATGACCCAGCCCAGGAACAGCACCCCGCCGCCGGCCAGGAACCACTTGAGGTTGGTGGAGAAGCGCAGCGACTCGATCTCGGTGCTCAGCTCCTCCATCTCCTGGGTCTGCTGCTGATACTCCTCCTGGAGCTTGCCGTACTCCTCGCGCAGCTTGACCACCTCGGCGCACTCGGTCTGGAGCTTCTGCAAGGCGGTCTCGGCCTCCCGGGCCCGGGTTTCGGACGCCAGTTGCAGGCGCTTGGCCTCGCCGCCGTCGCGCTTGGCCTCTTCCAGGCGTTGGGCCAGGTTCTTGCCCTGGCTGTCGGCCATCTCCTGCAGGCGCACCGCGGCCGGGGCCTCGTCGATCAGGAAACGGCGCAGGACCCAACCCTCCTTGCCGGTGGCGGTGCGGACCTTGGCCCAACCGTCGTTGGTTTCTTCCAGAACCGTCACCTGGTCGCCGGAGGTGATCATCTCGATGACCCGGTTGTCGGTGGTGGGGCCGGTGCGCACCGTGATCTGCATCCGGTCGCTGACGTATACATCCTTGGCGGCCAGGGCGGGCGCGGTGCAAAGCCCCAGGGCCAGCAGGGAGAGGCCGAGGGCGGCGGCAAGCTTCATGATTATCGGCTCCCACGAGAAAAGATCAGCGGTTTACGCCGGTTAAGTTAGCAGAGGCCCAGGCCGGTGTCAATGCATGGCCCCAGGCGGGAAACCACTAGCTTTGTTTGACGTTTAGGGTGGACAATGTTATTACCCTTAAACATGAGCCGGTAGATCGCTACCATGGTTGATCCCAAAAGGGAAGCTTGGCTGATGATCCGAGGTAAGGTTCTCATCGTCGACGACGAGCCCACCAACCTCCTATTGATGGAGGAATTGTTCCACCAGCAGGGAGCGACCACCGTCAGCGCCGCCAACGGCCTGGACGCCCTGAAACTGGCCCGCGAGAACCGACCGGACCTGATCCTGCTGGACGTGATGATGCCCGGCATGGACGGCTACGAGGTCTGTCGCAACCTCAAGGCCGACGAGACCACCCGCCGCATCCCGGTGGTGATGGTCACCGGCCTGGGCGCCCTGGACGACAAGCTCAAGGGCCTGGAGGCCGGGGCCGACGACTTCCTGAGCAAACCGGTCAACGCCGCCGAACTCCTGACCCGCTCGCGCAACCTGCTGCGGGTCAAGGAGCTGGACAACGACCTGGACAACGCCTATCAACGCCTGGCGGAAATCGCCTCCTACACCAACGTCCTGCTGCGCCATTTCGATCCCTACGCCTTCGACCTCCAGGACAGCCTGCGCGGGCTGATGGAGTTCCTCCTGGGCTCCAAGCCCGGGGACAAGACCCGGCCCGAACGTGCCCTGCTCCTGGGTTCGGACGCCATCGGCAACTGGAACGGCTGGCTCTACGCCCTGGGCGATCGCGCCGTCAGTCCCCACGCCCTGGAGGCGCCCCTGAGCCCGGCGGAGTTGCGCCCCCTGTTCGGCGGCCAGGACGTGGTCTTCGCCAACCAGGGCGAGCCCGCCTTTGCCGAGGCCGCCGGGCTGCCCCTCTGGGAGCTGACCAACGACCGCCCCCCGGAGCGCAACCTGGTGGGCTACCGCTCCGACTCGGTGGCGGTGGTGGCCCTGGATTTCGGCAAGACGGTCAGCGCCTACGACTCCCAGGTGCTCTCGGCCCTGGTGGGCACCATCCACTTCTTCCTTAAAACCATCAGCAGCCAGATCCAGGAGGTGGAGCGGGCCTTCCTCTACACCATCGGGGCCCTGGCCCGGGCGGCGGAGAGCCACGACGAGGACACCGGCAACCATATCGTGCGGGTCAACCGCTACGCCGAGCTGGTGGCCCGGGCGCTGGACTGCGACGAGACCTTCATCAAGACCCTGGGCTACTCGGCCCAGATGCACGACGTGGGCAAGCTGCACATCCACCCCGACATCCTGCGCAAACCGGCCCGGCTGACCCCGGAGGAGTGGGCGGAGGTGAAGAAGCACACCCTCTACGGGGTGCGCATCCTGGGCGACGACCCGCGCCTGGCCATGGCCCGGGAGGTGGCCCTGAGCCACCACGAGCACTGGGACGGCTCCGGCTATCCCTACGGCCTCAAGGGGCAGCACATCCCGCTCTCCGGGCGCATCACCATGCTGGCCGACATCTATGACGCCCTGCGCAGCATCAGGCCCTATAAGCCGTCCTTTGACCACGCCACCGCGGTGCGCATCATCACCAAGGGCGACGACCGGGTCAAGCCGGAGCACTTCGACCCGAAGATCCTGGAAATTTTCGGTGATCTGCACCACGAGATCGAGGCCATCTTCCTGGAGCTGCCCTCCACCGGGGACCAACCCGGCCAACTGCCCCAGCCGGGCAGCCTGGGCCTGGGGCGCTTCGACCCCAGCCTCAACCAGGGGGGTGGCATCCTGAAGTGACAATCTAGCCGGCGCGGGCCCGCTCGCCGCCCCTGGCCGCCGGCACGGTCCGGCGGGGGCGGCGCGTCGCTGCCCAGACCCGCCCGGCGCCGGAGCCAAGCATGGGGGCCCATGATAGGGGGGCGCCCCAAATCAGGACGCGGTCCTATTATAATCTGGAGGAGGAAGCATCATGAGCGAGATCAAGACCATCGGCGTGGTGGGCGCCGGAACCATGGGCAACGGCATCGCGCAACTGGCGGCCCAGATGGGCGCCAACGTCATCATGCGCGATGTGAAGGACGACTTTGTCCAGCGCGGCATCAAGGCCATCGACAAGTTCCTGCAAAAGGGCGTCGAGCGCGGCAAGGTGACCGAGGAGCAGAAATCCTCGGTGCTGGGCCGCATCATCGGCACCACCGACATGGGCGAACTGGCCAAGGCCGACTTCATCATCGAGGCCGTGATCGAGGACCTGGACCTCAAGAAACAGGTCTTCTCCCAGTTGGACGAGATCTGCCGCCCGGAGGTGATCCTGGCCACCAACACCAGCTCCATGTCCGTCACCCTGATCGCCGCGGCCACCAAGCGCCAGGACAAGGTGGTGGGCATGCACTTCTTCAACCCGGTGCCCCTGATGAAGCTGGTGGAGATCATCCACGGCTTCGGCACCAGCGACGAGACCGTGGCCATCACCACCGCCCTGGCCCAGAAGATGGGCAAGGAGACCGTGGAGGTGAAGGTGGACAGCCCCGGCTTCATCGTCAACCGCCTGATGATCCCGCACATGATCGAGGCGGTGAAACTGCTGGAAGAGGGCGTGGCCACCAAAGAGGACATCGACAAGGCCATCAAGCTGGGCCTGAACTACCCCATGGGTCCCTTCGAGCTGATGGACTTCACCGGCATCGACATCTGCAAGTACGTGGCCGACTACTTCTACCTGGAGCTGAACAAGGAGCAGAAGTGGGCGGTGCCCACGGTGATGAAGAACCAGGTGCGCTCGGGCTTCGTGGGCCGCAAGAGCGGCAAGGGCTGGTACGACTACAGCAAGTAGCCGCCGGCATGAACTGCTGACCGGGCGGGCCGGGGCCATGGCTCCGGCCCGCTTTTCATGTGCTGACGCCGGAGAAGGGAACACGCAATGAAGGCCGAGGACGTGGGGCGTTTGCAGGAATTGGCCGGGGGCCTCCCGGGCCTGTGCCAGAGCTGGCTGGTGATGCGCGAGGCGCTCAACGACATCCTGAGCTGCGCGCTCAGCCAGGAAATGGGCCAGGCCCAGCGCCTGGCCTTCATCACCAACCTGGCCCGCAGCGCCGGCG
>CALERA010000136.1 GCA_937908275.1 uncultured Desulfarculaceae bacterium
GGGCAAGAGCGGCGACGAGGTCTACACCGTGCGCTGCGGCTGCGCCCGCCTCATGTCCGTGACCCTGCTGCGCGAGATCTGCGACATCGCCGACAAGTACTGCGGCGGCTACGTGCGCTGGACCACCCGCAACAACGTCGAGTTCATGGTCGACACCCTGGCCAAGGCCAAGGAGCTGAAGGCCGACCTGAACTCCCGCAAGTTCGCGGGCGGCTCCTTCAAGTTCCCGGTCGGCGGCACCGGCGCCGGCATCACGAACATCGTCCACACCCAGGGCTGGGTGCACTGCCACACCCCGGCCACCGATGCCTCCGGCACCGTGAAGGTCGCCATGGACGAGCTGTTCGACCACTTCGGCAAGATGGACCTGCCCGCCCCCGTGCGGGTGTCCATGGCCTGCTGCCTGAACATGTGCGGCGCCGTGCACTGCTCGGACATCGCCATCCTGGGCGTGCACCGCAAACCCCCGGTGATCGAGCACACCCACGTCGACAAGATGTGCGAGATCCCCACCACCATCGCTGCTTGCCCCACCGCGGCCATCAAGCCCTCCAAGGTGGACGAGTTCAAGTCGGTGGCGGTCAACGCCGACCGCTGCATGTTCTGCGGCAACTGCTACACCATGTGCCCGGCCATGCCCTTGGCCGACGCCGACGGTGACGGCATCGCCCTGTGGGTCGGCGGCAAGGTCTCCAACGCCAAGAGCATGCCCAAGTTCTCCAAGCTGGCCGTGCCCTTCATCCCCAACGAGCCCCCGCGTTGGCCCACCACCGTGCAGGCCATCCGCAAGATGATCGTGGCCTACGCCGAGGGCGCCAACCGCTACGAGCGCGTCGGCGAGTGGGCCGAGCGCATCGGTTGGGAGCGCTTCTTCGAGAAGACCGGGCTGGAGTTCAGCCACCACCACATCGACGACTACCGCTTCGCCGCCACCACCTGGCGGACCTCCACCCAGTTCAAGTGGTAGGTCCTCAGGCGGCGAACCTTTCGCCGTGTTGATCGCTGCCCGGGGCCGTCAGGCCCCGGGCAGTCCCATTCAGGCCCGTGAGGTCGGCCATGCCGCGTTGCGCCCTGATCATCGGCCTTGGCCTGCTGCTCCTGGCCCTGGCCGGCCCCGCCGGCCCCGCCGGAGCCCAAGCGCAACCCGACCCGGCCACGGCCTTCGCCGGCCAACCCGGGACCTTCGTCCTGCGCTGGCCCGACGGCCGTCTCTGGCGCCACGATCCCCGGCGGGCGGCGCAGCGCTTCTCGCCCTGCTCCACCTTCAAGATCCCCAACGCCCTGATCGGCCTGGACTCCGGGGTCATTCCCGGCCCGGACTTCGTGCTGCCCTGGGACGGCCAGACCCGCTCCTGGCCGGACTGGAACCGGGACCAGGACCTGCGCGGCGCGATCCGTTTCTCGGTGGTCTGGTATTTCCAGGAGTTGGCCCGGCGGGTGGGTCCGGGGCGGATGCAGGCCTACCTGGACCGCCTGGACTACGGCAACCGTGACATCTCCGGCGGCATCGACCGCTTCTGGCTGCACTCCTCCCTGGAGGTCTCGGCCGAGGAGCAGGTGGCCTTCCTGACCCGGCTGCATCAGGAGCAACTGCCCCTGGGCCAGGTCGGCCAGCGCCAGGTCAAGGAGATGCTGGTCCTGGAGCAAAAGGGCGGGGCGGTGCTCGCCGGCAAGACCGGCAGTTGGCGGCCGGACGGAGGGCGCTGGAACCTGGGCTGGTTCGTGGGTTGGCTGGAGCGCGGCGGCCAGGCCTATATTTTCGCCTGCCGGATGGAAGCCGACGCCGCCCGGGAGGCCCACGGCGGCCGGGCCCGGGAGGTGGCCGAGGCGGTGCTGCGGGCCTGGGGCCTGTGGTAGGGCGCTCGCCGTTGCGGCCCGGGCCTGGAGTGGCGTAGTATTGGGGCAAGCATGACGGCTGGAGAGTGTATGCGCAGCACCGACGACCGAACCATACAGACCTTCATCGGCTGGAAGAGGGAGTACGACAGCCACGTCAGCATCATCGATCTTCAGCACCGCGGAATCCTTGGCTTCATCAACACCTGGTTCACGGAGGTGAAGGCCAAGGGCTTCGAGGACAGCAACTTGGTGGAATACATGCAGAGCAAGTTCGCTTATCTGGATTATTACTCCAAGGCCCACCTGAAGATCGAAGAAAAGATGCTGGAGCTGCTTTCCCGCGATCATGGCTTCCCGCAGGCGGAGTATAAACGCCACCTGGACATCCATAACCGCTTCATCAAGGATTTCATGGGCAGCATGGCCACCCAAATCGCCATGCTGAGCAAGGGTCCCGATCCCATGCTGGTGGAGAACCTGGCCACCGATGGCCTGCGGGACGTGGCTCGCTGGTGGTACAGCCACATCAAGACTCCCTCGGAACATGCCCCCGCCGGGCCGGATCACGTCTATCGTATTCATCTGGACCAATTGGCGGCCGAATCCAAGGTTCGCCTGTTGAACGACATGATCCTGTTCTTCGAAAACGCCACCGTGAATCCGGCTGACAACAACGGCGACGCCAATAAATTTTAACATCCTGATAATCATGTCAAAAACATCAAACCAAACATTCTCCCAGACCCCGGCCGACCCCGGGCGCGGCCGGGTGCCCCGGTGAACCCGGAGGCCCTGGCGAGCCCGTCCCCCGACCTGCCTCCCCTGGCGCTGCCCCGCCTCCTGGTGGCGGCCCTGCGCGGGGGCTCGGGCAAGACCACCCTGACCCTGGGCCTGATCCAGGCCCTCAGGGACCGGGGCCTGGGCGTGGCGCCCTTCAAGAAGGGTCCGGACTACATCGACCCCTTCTGGCACAGCGAGGCCGCCGGCGCGCCCTGCCGCAACCTGGACCCCTACCTGATGGGGGCCGAGCAGGCCCGGCGCTCATTTGTCCACCACGGCCGGGGTTTCGCGGCGGCGGTGATCGAGGGCAATCGCGGCCTCTACGACGGCATGGACGACCAGGGCAGCTACTCCAGCGCCGAGTTGGCCAAGCTCTTGAAAACCCCGGTGCTTCTGGTGGTGGACTGCTCCATGGCCAGCCGCACCGTGGCGGCGGTGGTCCTGGGTTGCCAGCGCTTCGACCCGGACCTGCACCTGGCCGGGGTGGTGCTGAACCCGGTGGCCAACGCCCGCCAGGAGGGGGTCATCCGCCGGGCCATCGAGAATTCCTGCGGCCTGCCGGTGCTGGGCGCCGTGCCCCGCCTGGTCTTCAACCTGCCCCAGCGCCACATGGGCCTGCTGCCGCCCCAGGAGCACGACCGGGTGGCCGAGACCCTGCGCCAGGCGGCCCGGGGGGTGGCCTCCCACGTGGACCTGGACGCGGTCTGGGCGGTGATGCGCGCCGCGCCGGAGCTGCCCGGCCTGCCCCCGCCCGAGGGCCTTTTCCCCGCCACTCCGCCGGCCGGCCCGGGGCCGCTGATCGGGGTGGTGCGCGACGCCGCCTTTGGCTTCTACTACCCCGAGAACCTGGAGGCCCTGGCTAACCATGGGGCCAGACTGGTTTTTTGCTCGGCCTTGAGCGACGGGTCCCTGCCGGCGGTGGACGCCCTCTACCTGGGCGGCGGTTTCCCCGAGACCCACGCCCAACTCCTGGCCGCCAATCGCGGCTTCCGCGAGGACCTGCTGGCCAAATCCCGGCAAGGACTGCCGATCTACGCCGAGTGCGGCGGGTTGATGTACCTGGGCCGGCGTTTGGTGGTGGAGGGCGCGGCCCACGAGATGGCCGGGGTCTTCCCCCTGGACTTCGCCATGCACCAGCGCCCCCGGGGCCATGGCTACAGCCTCTGCCGGGTCACCGCCGCCAACCCCTTCTGGCCCCTGGGCCAGAGCTTCCGCGCCCACGAGTTCCACTACTCCCAGGCCGCGCCCCAGCCGGCGGCGGAGTTGGCCTTCGCCTTCCAGGTCCAGCGCGGCAAGGGCATCGTGGGCGACGGCGAGGGGGTGCTGCGCGACCGCACCCTGGGCACCTATCATCATGTCCACGCCCTGGGTTTCAGCGGCTGGGCCCGGGGCATGATCGCCGCCGCTATGGGCGAGCCATTAGGTGCTTGACAGCTGGTTGGCAGACGGATAAGGTGTCATTTGTCATTGAAAAAGCTTGTTTACTAGGGCTTTTCGCTAGCCCTTCAAGCTTTGCGGTTCATATGGCTTCGATCAGTCAAGGAGGAAGGAAATCATGGCGGACGTCAAGGCGTTGGTGCTGGATGTTCTGAAAAAGAAGCAGAAGCGCATGATGATGAACGATCTGCTCAAGGAAGTCCAGAAGCTCGATGAGAGCGTGAAGAAGAAGGAACTCAAGACCGCCACCACCGAGATGATCAACGATCAGACCATCGCTTACTGGTCCAGCGGCAGCACCACCTACTTCGCGCTGCCCGGCTCCAAGGCCCCCGAGGGCGAGGACTAGTCCCGCTCCGGCGATGCCGTCGTCAGGCTGATTCGGCCCCTGCGGCCGGGCCGCCGCCGGTGGCCAGGCCCAGGGGCCTTGCCCTTTTTCCGGGGCCGGATCGCCGGCTCCGCCGCCAGCTTCGAGAGGCTTAACCCATGGCGATTATTGACAACAACAGCGGAGTGCCCGAGGACGAGTTCCTGCGCGAGGGCCTGATCGACCGCTTGCAGCAATACCTCCAGGCCGAGCCCGAGGCCTGGCACGTGCGCTACAACCTGGCCGTGGCCCTGACCCATGCCGGCGATCTGGACCTGGCCCTGGAGCATTTCCGCCAGGTGTTGCAATACGCGCCCAAGCACATGGAATCGCTGATCAACATCGGCGGGATCCACCTCTCGCGCGGCGAGGCCGACCAGGCCCTGCGCACCTTCACCACCGCCCTGAGCGTCTGGGACGTGCCCCTGGTGCGGGCCAACCTGGCGGTGGCCTACATCCAGTTGGGCCAGATGGAAGAGGCCGAGCGCCACCTGCGCGAGGCCCTGAAGATGGACCCCAACCTGCCCGACGCCCTGACCAACCTGGGCAGTGTCCTCCTGCGCCAGGAGCGCTATCAGGAATCGGCCGAGTTCAGCCGGCGCGCGCTGGAGATCAGCGCCGATTTCGCCATGGCGCACAACAACCTGGCCTTGGCGCTCCTGGCCCTGGACCAGGTGGACGAGGCCCGGGAGCACCTGCTGGAGGCCAAGCGCCAGGGCTATCCGGTGCACCCCGAACTCCTGGCCAGCCTGGGCCTGGAGTAGGCGACGAGGGGGAGGCGGCCATGGACGCCGGGGCTCAGCTCTGGTACCGCTGGCTGCCCGCCGCCTGCCTGTTGCTGGCCGCCCTGGGCCTGGGCCTGCGCCTGGTCCGCGCCCTGGCCCGTCCCGGCCCGGGCGAGACCCCGCCCCCCGGCCTGAGGCCAGCGCTCCTGGGGCTGCGCCAGGCCGGCCCCCTGCACTGGCTGGCCTGGCTGGGCCTGCACCTGGGCCTGCCCCTCCTGCTCCTGCGTCACCTGGGCCTGCTCTGGCCGGTTCTGCTGGAACCCGGGACCTGGTGGCGGCCGGTCCTGGACCTGGGCGGCCCCCTCTGCGCGGCCGCGGTCTATGGCCTGCTCCTGCGCCGCCTGGCCACGCCCCTCCTGCGCCGCCTGGGACGCCCCGCCGACCTGCTCTGGCCCCTGGCCCTGCTGCTGGTGCTGGGCAGCGGACTCTGGCTGGCCCGGGTGGCCGGCGGCGAGGCCCCGGCCGGCCTGGCCAAACCCCTGCACTGGCTCCTGGGCTGGGGCCTGCTGGCCCTCTGGCCCTGGGGACGCCTGGGGCATGGCCTGGACCTGCGCCTGGGCGCGGCCTGGGCCGCCCGCCGCCGCCGGTTCCCCCAGGCCGCCGCCAGCGCCCGGGCCGAGGCCCCGGCCCCCTGGGACGCCTGGACCCCCCAGGAATACCACGCCTGGCTCCTGGCCCGCTGGGACCGGGCCGGCACCCACCGGGTGTTGG
>CALERA010000137.1 GCA_937908275.1 uncultured Desulfarculaceae bacterium
GAGCTGTTGACCGTGCTCCCGGTGGAGCCAGAGTTGGCCGGCCAGGCCGGGCGGATGAGCCCCCAGCGGCCGCCGGCGGATTGGTTGGTGGTTTCCACCCCGGCCCCGCCCCGGCCGCCCCGTCTGGGGGTGATCGTCAAACCCCAGGCCGGGGGGCTGTTGGTGGAGCGGGTGGTGCCCGGCGGCGCGGCCCAGCGGGCCGGAATCCAGGCCGGGGACCTGCTGGTGTCCGTGGATGACCGGCCCCTGGCCAGCCCCAAGGACATCCACGACGCGATCAAGGACCAGGCCTCGGCCCCCCACCGCTACCTGGTGGAGCGCCAGGGCCGACGGCTGGAGCTGACCATCGCCCTGGAGGCCGCGCCCCCCGGCGGACAGGCCCCCAAGGCGCCCCACCCCGACCGCCGAGCGGAGTGATCGATGGACATAGCCACCTTTGGCGGAATCTTCCTGGGTCTGTTCCTCATCTTCGGCGCCATCATCCTGGGCGGCGACATCAGCACCTTCATCAATGTGCCCAGCGTCATGATCGTGGTGGGCGGCACCCTGGCCTCGACCCTGATCACCTTCCCCCTGCGCGACGTGGGCCTGGCCTTCCAGATGGCCAAGCAGGTCTTCGCCCAGCGCAAGGTGGACCCCAACGACGTGGTGCGGGTGATCATCACCGTGGCCAACCTCTCCCGCCGCCAGGGCCTGGTGGCCCTGTCCAAGGTGCGCACCGACAACCAGATCTTCAAGAAAGCCCTGAACCTGATCGCCGACGGCGCGGCCGAGGACATGATCCGCCAGACCCTGCACATCGAGATCGACGCGCTCAAGCAGCGCCGGGCGGTGGCCCAGGACGTCTTCCGCAAGATGGGGGCCTACGCCCCGGCCTTCGGCATGCTGGGCACCCTGATCGGCCTGATCCAGATGCTGCGCTCCATGGACGACCCCAAGGCCATCGGCCCGGGCATGGCCGTGGCCCTCATCACCACCTTCTACGGCTCCATGCTCTCCTCGCTGATCTTCCTGCCCATCGCCGGCAAGCTGAAAAGCCGCACCAACGAGGAGCTGGCCAACCTGTCGATCATCTTCCAGGGGGCGCTGTCGATTCTGGAGAACAACAACCCTCTGCTGATCTACGAGAAGCTCAGTTCGTTCATCCCGCCGCGTCTGCGCGACGCCTACGATCCCACCCGCATCAGGGACGACAAGGGCAATGGATGACCCGATCAAGAGCCTGACCGCCTCCGAGGAGGTGGACGACGAAGGGGCCGGCGAGTGGCTGGTGACCTATGCCGACATGGTCACCCTGCTGCTGACCTTTTTCGTCCTCCTGGTGGCCCTGGCCAACTTCGACACCGCCAAGTACGACGCGGTGGTGGAGTCGATCCAGAACACCTTCGGCAAGCTGGACTCCCCGCGCGGCGACCTGGGCCGGCTGGAGCTGACCCGGACCATGCCCCGCAGCCTGGACCAGCTCACCGGCATCGAGCAGGAGCCGCTGCTGGAGGACCTCCTGCAGATCATCAAGCGCAAGAACATCCAGGACGACGTGCGGGTGACCAGCCAGGGCAACCTGGTGATCCTGGAGGTCAAGGGACAGACCATGTTCGACAGCGGACAGGCCACGCTCAGGTCCGAGGCCCTGCCCCTGCTGGACCAGATCGTGGGCATCGTGCGCTCCTATCCCGATTACGTGCTGCACGTGAAG
>CALERA010000138.1 GCA_937908275.1 uncultured Desulfarculaceae bacterium
TGGAGGGGGCCAGCTTGTCGTGGCGGTTGGGCCCCTGGGCCTGGTTCTCCACGAAGTAGACGCCCTTCTTGGCCTTGCCCAGGTCGTGGTAAAGGGCGGCGACCTTGGCCAGCAGGTGGTTGGCGTCGATTTCCTTGGCCGCGGCCTCCACCAGGCTGGAGACCACCAGGCTGTGGTGATAGGTGCCCGGGGCCTGGAGCATCAGCTCCTGCAGGGCGGGTTGGTCCAGGCTGGCCAGCTCCATCAGGCGGACCTTGGTGGTGAAGCCGAAGGTGATCTCCACCAGGGGAGCCAGCCCGGCGGCCAGAACCCCGGAGAGCGCCCCGCCCAGGGCGGCGCTGACCAGGGCCGCCACCAGGTCGGCGCTGAAGAACCAACCCTGGGCCAGGGCCAGGGACATGATCACCAGCAGGCCGGGCAACATGCCACGCAGGCCGGCCTTGATCAGGGCGAAGCGGTTGCGACCGTCGGTGGCGTAATGGGCCCCGGCCACGCCGGAGACCAGGAAGTAGGCGAAGAACAGGAAGGGCTGGTTCCAGACCAGGGCGGACAGGGCGCTGGTGACCAGGGCCAGGAGCATGGCCAGGGGGGGGCTCATCAGCAGGCAGGCCAGCAGCGGGCCCACCATCAGGGGCGCGGCGAAGCCCAGGGCCGGGGCGCTGACGCCGCTCCAGCCCTGGACCATGGCCACGGCGAAGAGCTCCCAGCCCCGGGTGATCCAGACCGCGGCCACCAGGAGGGTCAGCATCAGGATCAGGTTCTTGGCCTGGCCCCGGCCACAGCCCCCGGCCAGGGGGGTGTACCAGGACAGGAAGAGCACCCGCAGGAACACCGCGCCCAGCACGGTGACGCCCAGCAGGTAGGGCAGGCCGGCGAAGCGCCAGGGGTTGGGCGAGATGGCCACCGCCAACAACAGGCCCAGGCCGGTGGCCACCAGCCACTCGGCCCCGCGCCGGCCGCCCACCGCGGCCTTCAGGCGGCCATAGGTCTCGATGACCCGGCCCAGGTGATCGCGGTAACGCTTGGCCCGCTCGGGGTCGGGCATCACCGCCGAAAGCTTGGCTCGTTTGCCTTGACTCATGTCAGGCTCCCTCGCGGTCATAGGCCTTGATAATCTCCCGCACCAGGCGATGACGCACCACGTCTTGCTCCTTGAACTCGATGAAGCCGATGCCCTGGATGCCCTGGAGGAGACGCCGGGCCTCCACCAGACCAGAGCGGGTGCCGCCGGGCAGGTCCACCTGGGTTACGTCGCCGGTGACCACCGCCCGGGAATCGAAACCCAGGCGGGTGAGGAACATCTTCATCTGCTCGCTGGTGGCGTTCTGGGCCTCGTCCAGGATGACGAAGGAGGCGTTCAGGGTGCGCCCGCGCATGAAGGCCAGGGGGGCCACCTCGATGACGCCCTTGGCCATCAGCCGCCCGGCCTTGTCGAAGTCCATCATGTCGTGCAGGGCGTCGTAAAGCGGGCGCAGGTAGGGGTTGACCTTCTCGGCCAGGTCGCCGGGCAGGAAACCCAGCTTCTCGCCGGCCTCCACCGCCGGGCGGGCCAGCACGATGCGGTCCACCCGGCCCTTGACCAGCCAGTCCACGGCCATGGCCATGGCCAGGTAGGTCTTGCCGGTGCCGGCCGGGCCGATGCCAAAAACGATGTCGTGGCGGCGCATGGCCTCGAAGTAGGCCTTCTGGGTCAGGGTCTTGGGGCTGATGATGCGCTTCTTGCCGGTGATGTAGACCTGGTCCAGGAAGACGTCCTTGAGCGAGGCCTGGGAGCCGGAGGAGACGATGCGCCAGGCGAAGTCCACGTCCATCTCATAGACGGGATAGCCCTGGCGGATCAGCTCGTAGAGCTCGCTCAGGGTGCGGCCGGCCAGGCCCACCTGCTCGCCGGGGCCGGCGATGGAGATCTGGTTGCCCCGGCTGTTGAGGCTGACCCCGGCCGCGTCGGCCAGGAGGCGGAGGTTGACGCCTTGCCCGCCCACCAGGGCGCGCAGGGCCTCGGAGTCCTCGAAGTTGAGTTGAGCCTGCTCGGGTTCGGCCATGCCGGTTTGGCTAGCTCCCCAGGACCTGGATCACCACCTTGCGGCGGCGGGGGCGGTTGTCCAGGTCCAGAACCACGATCTGCTGCCAGGCGCCCAGGAGCAACCCGCCGTCCTGCACCGGCAGCGAAAGCGACGGCCCCACCAGGGCCGCCCGCAGATGGCTGTAACCGTTGCCGTCGCGCCAGGCGGCGTCGTGGGCGTATGCGGCTCCGGCCGGGGCCAGGCGCTCCAGGCAGTCGCGCAAATCCTGCACCACGCCGGGCTCGTACTCGATGGTGGTCACCGCCGCGGTGGAGCCGGGCGCGTGCACCGTGACCAGGCCGTCGCGCAGGCCGCTCTGGGCCAGGAAGTTGCGCACAGGCTCGGTGACATCATGCACATCGGTCCCGGCGCTGCCCGCCAACTCAAGGTGGTGGATTTGACACACCAGAGACGACATAGTGGCACTTGTACCACACTGGCCCTCGCCAAACAAGGGGGCTCCCGGGGGCGGCCCCGGCGGAGCCGGGCGGATAACCGGCCGGAATTACGAAATTCTGCCTTCCGTTCTCTAGCCCGAACGGCTTGACAAGCCCCCTAAGCCGGTGATAAGGCTTATGAAGCATGGAAGCAACACCCAACTGGCTAGATTTGGCCCTTCTCGCCCTGCTGGCCTTCTTCTGCCTGAAGGCCATGTTTCGAGGTTTCATCCGTGAAATAAGCAGCTTGGCTGGAATGGTCGTGGCGCTGGTGGTGGCGGTGGCCAGCTATCGCCAGGTGGGGGAGTTCCTGCGCCGGGTCAGCGCCATCGAGGCCGGCTGGTGGGAGGCGGTGGCCTTCGCCGGGGTGTTGCTCCTGGTGCTGGCCATGTTTCTCTGGTTGGGGGCGGGGCTTTCGCGCCTGATGCACGCCGGTCCCCTGGGCGTCCTGGATCGCCTGGCCGGGGCGGTGGTGGGCCTGGCCAAGGGGGTGCTGGTGGCCTACCTGCTGGTGAAGGGAGAGTTGCCCAACATCGCCGAACGGAAACG
>CALERA010000139.1 GCA_937908275.1 uncultured Desulfarculaceae bacterium
TTTAGGAGGGGGTGTGGGGGAACCCTTTTTGCGCAGCAAAAAGGGTTCCCCCAAATTTCCCCTTCCCCCTCCTAAAAACGCGCGCCGAAGATGGCGGTGCCGACCCGGACCAGGGTGGCGCCTTCCTGGATGGCGGCCTCGAAGTCGCCGCTCATGCCCATGCTGAGTTGGGACATGGCCTGGGGGGGCAGGTCGGGGGCCAGGGTGTGGGCCAGTTGGCGGAGTTGGGCGAAATAGGGCCGGGCGGCCTCGGGATCGTCGAAAAAGGGCGGCATGGTCATCAGGCCGCGCAGGTCCAGGTGGGGCAGGGTGGCCACCGCCTGGGCCAGGGCCGGGACCTGGTCTGGTGCGAGGCCGGATTTCTGGGACTCGCCGGCCAGGCTGACCTGGAGGAGGACCGTGAGGCGCTTGCCCAACTCGCCGGCCTGGCGATCCAGGGCGCGAGCCAGCTTGAGGCTGTCCAGGGTCTGGATCACGGCGAAGAGCTCGGCCGCCTGGCGGGCCTTGTTGGTCTGCAAATGGCCGATGAGGTGCCAGCGGGGGCCAGGCCCCAGGGCGGGAATCTTGCCGGCGGCCTCCTGCACGTAGTTTTCGCCGAAATCAACCTGGCCGGCGGCCAGGGCCGTGGCCACGGCCTCGGCGGGATTGCGCTTGGACACCGCCACCAGGGTGACTTCCCCGGGCCGGCGGCCCACGGAGATGGCGGCGGCGTCCATGCGGGCACGAATGGCGGCCAGATTCTGGGCGATGCTCATCGCGGTCCCTCCCCCAGGGGCTCGATCAGACCCAGGCGCAGGAGCAGGTCCACGATCCTGGCCAGGGGCAGGCCCACCACGTTGCTGAACGAGCCGTGGACCTCCTCGACAAAGGCGGCGGCCAGGCCCTGCACGGCATAGGCCCCGGCCTTGTCCATGGGCTCGCCGCTGGCCAGATAGGCCTCGATCTCGGCTTCCATCAAGGCGCGGAAGCGCACCCGGCTCTCGACCGCCCCGCATTGCTCCCGGCCTCGCCAGCACAGGCAATAGCCGCTGACCACCAGGTGCTCGCGGCCGGAGAGCATCTTGAGCATGCTGCGGGCCTGGTCGTGGTCCAGGGGTTTGCCCAGGATGCGGCCGTCGGGCAGGGCCACCAGGGTGTCGGCGGCCAGGATGGCCCGGTCGGGCCACTGGGCCAGGGCGGCCTGGGCCTTCAAGCGGGCCAGGCGCTGGGCGGCCTGGGACGCGGTCTCGCTGGGCCGCAGGGTCTCGTCCAGGTCGCTGGGGGCCAGGCTGAACAAAAGACCCAGGTCGGCGAGCATCTGCTGGCGGCGGGGCGAGGCCGAGGCCAGCACCAGTTGCACGCCATCGCGCACCCGGTACATGGCTCAGGCCTCCCCGGGGGTGGGCAGGGCGAAGAGCCGGCGGGCGTTGGCCGTGGTCAGGGCCGCCACTTCCTCCAACGGCCGCTCCAGGGCCTGGGCCAGGCCGGCGCAGGTGCGGGCCACGTAGGCCGGCTGGTTGGGCTTGCCCCGCCAGGGCTCCGGGGTCAGGTAGGGGCAATCGGTCTCGATCAGCAGGCGCTCGGCCGGCACCAGGCGCACCAAGTCGCGCAGGGCCTGGGCGTTCTTGTAGGTGATCACCCCGGTGACCCCCAGGCTGAAGCCCAGGTCCAGGACCTTGCGGGCCAGGTCCAGGTCGCCGGAAAAGCAGTGCAGCACCCCGCCCACCCGGCCGGCGTCGTGCTCGGCCAGCAGGGCGGCGGTCTCGGCGTGGGCCTCGCGGTCATGCACCACCAGGGGCAGGTTCAGCTCCAGGGCCAGGGCGATCTGGCGGGCGAAGGCCTCGAATTGGGCGGGCCGGGGCGAGAGGTCACGATAAAAATCCAGGCCGCACTCGCCGATGGCCACCGGCTTGGCCTGGCGGGCCAGGGTCTCCAGCTCGCGCCAATAGGCCTGGTCGGCCTGCTCGGCGTCGTGGGGATGCAGGCCCAGGCTGGCGAAGACCGAGGCATGGGTGGCGGCCAGGCTGGCGGCGGCGCGGGAGGACGCCAGGTCCACCCCGATGGTGACGATCTGCTCCACGCCCGCCTGGTGGGCGGCGGCCAGGACCGCGGGCAGGTCCGGCAGCAGGTCCAGGTGGGCGTGGCTGTCGATGAAGCGCAAGGGCAGGGCCTCCTAGGGTTGGGATAATTCCAGCGTGACCAATCTAGTATAGCCGCGCGGGCGGGGTTGGCCCAGCCTGGGGGGAAAGCAGCGGCAGCCCCGGACTGGACGGGGCCGCCGCGTGGACTGGCTGGAGTTAGATCAGGCCGCGCCGCTGGGCCATGTAGCGCATCTGGTCGGCCGAGGTCCGGGGCGGGTCGGCCCGCAGGTCGGCGGGCTTGGCCACCAGGCTCAGGGCCTGGCCCGGGCAGGTGGTGACGCACAGGCCGCAGCCGATGCAGCGGTCCGGATGCAGGACCGCCAGGCCGTCGTCGGCCAGGGTCAGGGCGTCCATCTGACAGCGCTCCAGGCACAGGCCGCAGCCGGTGCAGAGGTCGCGGTCCAGGTGGGCGTAGTGGTTGGAGAAGACCATGCTGGCCGGCTTGGGGTGCTTGCGCAGGGAGCCCAGCACCCCGCAGCAGTCGCCGCAGCAGTTGCACATCCCGGCCGGGTTCTGGGCGGTGCCGGGCTGGGTGACCAGGCCGGCCTCGGCGGCTTTGGCCAGGATGGCCAGGCCCTCCTCCAGGCTGACCCGGCGGCCCATGCCGCGATCCAGGTAGTACTGGCCCATGGAGCCGAACATGAAGCAGGCCTCGGGCAGTTTGCCGCAGCCCTTGCCCACGGCCTGCTTCTGCTTGCGGCAGATGCACTCGGCCACCACGATCTGGCCGGCCTGTCGCAGCAGGGCGGCGGCATCGTCAAAGGCGGCCACGTGGTGCTCCACCGGCAGGGCGCGCCGCACCGGGATGGTGCGCAGGAAGGCCCCGGCGCTGGCCTGCATGGCCCGGTCGAAGTCGGCCTCCTGCAGGTAGCGCTCCATCAGCCCGGCCAGGGCCGGGTCCAGGTTTTTCACCTGGAACTCGAACAGGCCGTGGATGAAGGGGATGGCCGCGTAGCGCGGTCCATCGGCCCCCAGCTTGCGGAACAACAGACCCCGCTCGGCCATGCTCTCCAATTGGCCGGCCAGGGCCTCCGGCTCGCGGCCCAGGCGCTGGGCCAGCTCGGCGGCCTTCTCCAGGCGGGGCGACATCCGGTTGAACAGCTCGCCGTCGTCCTGGTTGAACAGCGCCCGCAGGATCTCGAACTCCACTCCCGAGGCGGTGGTGGGGAAGCCGATGGAATAGGTGTCCAGCTGCTTCTGCAGCCGTTGGTACAGCTCCTGGGCCATGCCGTTGCTCCAAGTGTGGGGTCTGGTTCATCGAGCCTAGCGCATTGCCGGGGAAGAACGCCAGGCCAAGCTTGACCGCTGCGGGTCAGGCCGGGCGGAAGGGGAATTGGGCAAACCCGCGCGCGAAAAGGCCCGCCCCCCGGCCGGGGGGCCGAGGGGCGGGCCAGTTGGGCCAGGTTGGGCAAGACTAGTAGTTTTCGCGCTCGATGATGGTGGCCACGCCCTGGCCGCCGCCCACGCAGGCGTTGGCGCAGCCGTAGCGGCCGCCCTTGGCGTTGAGGATGCGGGCCAGGGTGCCCACCAGGCGGTTGCCGGTGGCGCCCAGGGGATGGCCGATGGCCAGGCCGCCGCCCATGACGTTGACCTTCTCCGGGTCCAGGCCCAGCTCCTTGATGCAGTTCAGGGCCACGATGGCGAAGGCCTCGTTGATCTCCCAGAAGTCGACCTCGCTGGCCTTGAGACCGGCCCGCTCCAGGGCCTTCAAGCTGGCCGGCACCGGGCCGTGGCCCATGATGGTGGGGTCCACGCCCACGAAGGAGATGGAGCGGATGGTGGCCAGGGGCTTGACGCCCTTTTTCTTGGCGAACTCCTTGGACATCAGCATCAGGCCGGTGCCGGCCGCGTTCAGGGGCGAGCTGACGCCGGCGGTGATCACGCCGTCCTTCTTGAAGGCGGGCTTGAGCTTGGCCAGGTCCTCCAGGGTGGTCTCGCCGCGCACCGCCTGGTCCTTGGTCACGCTCATCACGCTGCCGTCGGCCTGGGGGGCGTCCACCGGCAGGATCTCGTCGGCGAAGAAGCCCTCGGCCTGGGCCTGGGCCGCCCGCTGATGGGAGCGCACCGCCCACTGATCCATGTCCTCTTTCTTCAGGCCGCTGAGGGCGAAGAGCTTCTCGGCGGTGAGCCCCATGTTGGTGGCGGTCATCATCTCCCAGTGCTTGTAGGTCGGGGAGAGGAACAGGTCGGTGTTGTAGGACACCAGACCGCGATCCTGGGTGGTGCCGCCCATGGGCACCCGGGTCATGTGCTCCATGCCGCCGACCATGACCACGTCGGCGTTGCCGGTGGCGATCTCCATGAAGCCGATGTGGATGCCGGCCATGGCCGAGCCGCACTGCTGGTCCACGAACTTGGCCGCGATGGTGTTGGGCAGGTTGGCCAGGAAGATCGGGGTGCGGCCGCCGTAGGTCCACTGCTCGCCCACGCCGGTGGCCGAGCCCACGATGAAGTCGTCGATCTCCTCGGGGGACACGCCGCTGCGCTTGATCAGCTCGGGCAGCACCCTGGCCAGCAGCTCGTCGGCGCGCAGCTGATAGAACCAGTCGCGGGCGGGATCGTTGGGCCGGCAGCGGGATTGCGCGGTGCGCAGGTAACCAGCGATGACCACTTCTTGCATTTGCCGTTCTCCTTGAGGCTGTTGGTTCGCAACCAAAATTAGCGACGCTGGGTCCGGGGCGCGGCCCGGCCTAGCGGTCCTGGTAGAAGGTCTGGCCCGACTCGGCCATGTTTTTGAGCAGCTTGGCCGGGGCGAAGCGCGGGCCGTACTTGGCCTCCAGGGCCACCAGGGTCTGGTGGACGTTCTTGAGGCCCCACTGGTCGGCGTAGCGCAGGATGCCGCCGCGATAGGGCGGGAAGCCGGTGCCCATGATCATGGCCAGGTCCATGTCCGCCGGCCGGTCGCAGATGCCCTCTTCCATCATCAGGGCGGCCTCGTTGATGGCCAGGCCCAGCATCAGGTCGATGATCTCCTGGGAGCTGGCCTCGCGCGGGGCCACCTGGTGCTGCTTCAGGTAGTCGGCCACCACCGCCGCCACCCGGGCGTTGGGGACCGGCTTGGGGCCGCTGTAGTCGAAGTAGCCCCGGCCGGTCTTGCGGCCGTAGTCGCCCAGGTTGTAGATGGCCTCGGTCAGGGGGTGCACGGTGTAGCGCGGGCCCAGCTCCCGGGCGAAGGTCTGGTTGACGTGGTAGTTGATGTCGATGCCGGTCAGGTCCGAGAGGGTGGCCGGACCCATGGGCATGCCATAGTCCACCATCATGGCCTTCTCGATGGCCTCGCC
Organism: uncultured Desulfarculaceae bacterium; assembly: GCA_937908275.1. GTDB lineage: Bacteria > Desulfobacterota > Desulfarculia > Desulfarculales > Desulfarculaceae > JACRDC01. The sequence goes on from CALERA010000139.1 coordinate 5,402, forward strand.
GCTGACGCCGTCGGCCAGGAGGAAGACCGAGCCGCCCATCAGGCCGCCCAACTGCCGGCTGACGTAGAAGCCGGGGCCGTCGTTGACCACCACCGGCACCTTCTTGATGGCCCGGCCGAAGTCCACGCTGGTGGCCAGGGTCTGGTCGCTGGTCTGCTGGGCGCAGATGATCTCCAGCAGGGGCATGCGCTCGGCCGGGTTGAAGAAGTGCAGGCCGATCATGCGCCCCGGGTCGGCCAGGATGCCGGCCATCTCGGTGATGGGCAGGGCCGAGGTGTTGGTGCCGAAGATCACGTCCGGCCGGCAGACGCCCTCCAGCTTCTTCCAGATGTCCTGCTTGACCTTCATGTTCTCCAGCACCGCCTCGATGACCAGGTCCACGTCCTGGAGCGCGGCCAGGTCGGTGGTGGTGGTCAGCTTGGCGGCCACCAGGGCCTCCAGCTTCTCGGGGGTGAGCTTCTTGGTCTTGATCTGGTAGGCGAAGGTCTTCTTGATGGCGGCCACGGCCTTGGCCAGGGCCTCGTCGTTGATCTCCCAGAGCACGGCGTCAAAGCCATTGGCCAGCAGCAGGTGCACGATGCTGGAGCCCATCACGCCGCCGCCCAGCATGGCCACCTTCCGGGGCTTGGCCGGGGTCAGGCCCTTGATGCGCGGCAGCCGGCCGGTGGAGCGCTCGTTCAGGAAGGTGCTGATCAGGTTCTTGGCCACCTCGCCGACCACCAGGCGGCCGAAGATTTCCGCCTCGCGGGCGATGTCGGCCGCGAAGTCGGCGCTCAGGCCCTTTTCCACCGCCTCGATGATGGCGAAGGGCGCCGGATAGCCCTTGGCCTTGGGCGCGGTCTGGGCCTTGATGAAGGCGATCTGGTGCTTCTTCTCGCTGGCGCTGGGCAGGCGGTCGAAGCGGCGGCTGGCCAGACGGGTCTTGAAGGAGAGCAGGCCGCGCTTGAATTTCTCGGCCGCGGCCAGGGCCACCTCCAGGAGCTTCTCGGGCGGGGCCAGCTCGTCCACCAGGCCATAGGACCAGGCCTTCTCGGCCTTGATGAACTTGCCGGAGAGCATCAGGTCCATGGCGTTGGGCAGGCCGATGAGCCGGGGCAGGCGCTGGGTGCCGGCCGAACCGGGGATCAGGCCCAGCTTGACCTCGGGCAGGCCCAGGTTGATGCCGCTGGCCGCCACCCGGTAGTGGCAGGACATGGCCATCTCCAGGCCGCCGCCCAGGCAGTTGCCGTTCAGGGCGGCGATCACCGGCTTGCCGCCCTGCTCGATGCCGTTGAACCAGGCGTGGACCTGCATGAGCTTCTGCACGAAGGCGGCGGCGTCCTTGACAGTGAGGAGCTGGGTGACGTCGGCCCCGGCCACGAAGTTCTTGCCGGCGCCGGTGAGGATCACCACCTTGACCTCGGGCTCGGCCAGGGCCTCCCGGGTGGCCTCCTGCAATTCGAGGATGAAGTGCTCCGACATCTGGTTGACCGGCGGGTTGTCCATGCGCAGGATGGCCACCCCGTCCTTCAGCTCGATCTGCACCGTCCGGTAGTCAGTCTTCATGTTCCCCTCTTCTTTTGGAAAGAAAGCCGTGGCTGGAAACGGTCGCTGGCCGCCAGCTCCGGCGCGCGATTCAGGGCCGCGATCCGATCCCCTCCGGTCAAGGCGGGCGGTTCCCGGCGAAAGCCATCAGCGGCCGCCAAGGTCCCGTACGGGCCTCCGGGAGCGGATTGCCAGGCAATTGTTAGCGTTTAGCGTTACTCAGCGCTTTACTTACAACACCAAGATTATTCTAACAAACACATAACGTCAAGCTAAAATGAATGCCGAATCATTTATTCGGTGGGTTCAAAGCGGAGCGCGGTGATCTCCGGGCGATGAGGCGGCGGAGGGCGCGGCCAAGCGGGGCCTGGCCAGGGGAAATTAGCGATCTGGATGGCGCGGGCGGTCCTGGCCGCAGGGAGAAGTAGGGAGGCCGGCCTGGGGCCAGGCGGCTTGCGGCGGGGCCGGCGGGGCCGGCGGGCCGGTGGGGCGGGGGCTACTCGGCGGCGGTCTTGCCGTTGCGTTTGGCCTGGATGTACTCCTGGGCGTACTTGCGGTAGAGGTGATAGAAAAGCACGCCCATGACCTCGTGGCCGCGCAGGGCCAACTCCTCGCGCTCGCCGGGCTTGATGTCGGCCGTGGCCCGCTGGAAGTCGTCGATCAGGCTCTTGGCGATTTCGCGGAAGCGCTCGCCCAACATGGGCATGGTCACCTCGGGCTTGAAGTGGCTGCGCCGGTTGATGCCCAGCTTGGCCATGCTGACCATGACCTTGGCGATGGAGATGTCGTCCTGGCTGTAGACGTTGACGCCGTTCTTGGCCTTGGAGCTGATGAACTCCCATTCCTTGAGCTTGGGCAGCCAGCGCTTGGCCAGGCCGGTGGCGGACAGGAAGGCCTCGTCGCCCTCCACCCCGGTGCCCAGGTACTGCTCCACCGGGCGGAAGTATTCACTGCGCAGCTTGAGCATGGCCTGCTTGCTGGCGCTGCGGTGCTCCCAGAGGATCTTCTTGATGGTGGGCAGGGGGAAGAAGAAGTCGTTCTGCAGCTCCTTGATCAGCTTGATGCGTTCGACGTAGCTCTCGTCGTATTCGGCGGAGTTGCTGCCCAGCTTGCGCGGCTTGGGCAACAGGCCGCAGCGGATGTAGTAATGGATGGTCTGCTTGGGGACCTCGGTCCGCTTGGCCAGTTCGCTTATCTTCATCAAAAGACCTCGCTGTCGTGACGCCGTCCGGCCGGATGCGAACGACTGAACGGCTCTCCAACCATCGCTACCATATACCCTAACCAACCCAAAAACCCAAGCCGCCTTACGGTGCTGGGGCGGTTTCGCGGCCGCGGCGCGGGGCCGGTTTCGCCGGGACGGGGGCGCGGCGGGCCAGCGGCCAAAGAAGTTAATACGTTAATTAAACATAATAAACCTGGCAATATGAAAGGCTATCATATACCATCAATCAACGCTTAATGTTTAGTCGGGCTATATACCAGCCAACGGACCATTCTCCCACTGGTCCGCCGGCCGCCAACGTCACGCCAAGCCAGGAGAAAACCATGGGCGTCAATTTCTTCCGCCGCGACACCCGCGACACCAAATTCGTGCTCTTCGAGCATCTCAAGGTCGACCGCCTCCTGCAATACGAGCGCTTCCAGGATTTCACGCTGGATGACCTGTCCATGATCATCGACGAGGCCCAGAAGGTCGGGCGCGAGGTCCTGGGACCCGGCCTCCAGGACGGCGACCGCATCGGTTGCGCCTACAATGACGGCGCGGTCGCCACCCCCGAGCTCTGGAAGGAGTGCTGGAAGGTCCTGACCGAGAACGGCTGGCTGGCCGCGGTCTGCAGCCCCGAGTTCGGCGGCCAGGGCCTGCCCTCGGTGGTGGGCGGCCTGGTCAACGAGATCTTCAACTCCGCCAACATGGCCATGATGACCTACTCCGGCCTGACCCTGGGCGCGGGCGAGCTGATCGAGGCCTTCGGCACCGAGGACGACAAGACCCGCTACGTGGAGAAGATGTACGCCGGCCAGTGGGCGGGCACCATGTGCCTGACCGAGGCCGACGCCGGCTCGGACGTGGGCGCCCTGCGCACCCGCGCCATCCCCGGCGCGGACCCCAAGGACCCCCGGGTCTACCAGATCGAGGGCAGCAAGCGCTTCATCACCTGCGGCGAGCACGACCTGACCGAGAACATCATCCACATGGTCCTGGCCCGCATCGAGGGCGGCCCGGCCGGCACCAAGGGAGTCAGCCTGTTCATCGTGCCCAAGATATGGGTGAACGACGACGGCGGCCTGGGCCAGCCCAACGACGTCTTCTGCACCGGCATCGAGCACAAGATGGGCATCCATGGCTCCAGCACCTGCTCGCTGAGCTTTGGCGAGAAGGGCGGCTGCCGGGGCATCCTCTTGGGCGAGCCCCACAGCGGCATGGCCAAGATGTTCCAGATGATGAACGGCGCCCGCATCGGTTGCGGGGTGCAGGCCACCGGCATCGCCAGCAACGCCTATGACGCGGCCCGGATCTACGCCAAGGAGCGGGTGCAGGGCGCGCCCCTGAGCCAGCGCCACGGGAGCGCGGTGCCCATCGTGCAGCACGAGGACGTGCGCCGGATGCTGATGAACCTCAAGGCCGGCACCGAGGCCATGCGCGCCTTCCTGGCCTATCTGCTGGTGAACATGGACATCGCCGAGTCCGATCCCGATCCCGAGGCCCGCAAGCAGGCCGCGGCCCGGGTGGAGCTGTTGACCCCCCTGGTCAAGGCCTACAACACCGACTTCGGCTACAACCTCACCCGCGACGCCATCCAGGTCTTCGGCGGCTCGGGCTATTGCAGCGACTTCCCGGCGGAGCAGGCCGCGCGCGACATCAAGATCCTCTCCATCTGGGAGGGCACCAACTACATCCAGTCCCTGGACCTGGTGGGCCGCAAGCTGGGCCTGGACGGCGGCCAGCCCTTCCAGGCCCTGTTGGGCGAGACCATCAAGTTCGCCAAGACCAACGCCGCCGATCCGGACTTCGCGGCCGACTTCGGCCTGCTGGAAAAGGCCGTGGGCGTGGTGGGCGACTTCGCCAAGCGCTTCATGCAGTACTTCGCCAGCGGCCGGGTCTCCCTGGTGCCCATGTACTCCACCCGCTTCCTGGACTGCCTGGCCGAGATGGTGCTGGCCAAGCTGATGCTGGAGCAGGGGCGGATCGCCCGGGCCAAGCTGGAGGGTCTCGATCCGGCCTCGGCCGATGGCGTCTTCTACCGTGGCAAGATCGCCTCGGCCAAGTTCTTCTGCCGCAACATCCTGACCAACGTCTTCTCCCGCCACCTGGCCCTGCAACAGGAGGACCTCTCGGCCATGGAGATTCCCGAGGAGGCCTTCTAGGCCCGACCACGCGCGGGGGCGGAGCGCTCCGCTCCCGCGCGTCCTCGCCCCCGCCCGCCGCCATCCCGGGAAAAGTCTTGGCCCGCAGCCGCCAACCAGGTCTTTTGACAGCGTAAATCCCGCCAAGTTAGGATGGACAAGCCCGGCGCCAATCCCCTACCATAGTAGGGACACCAAGAGGAAAACTTGGGGGATGGTGCCGCCCGGGCGACCGGTTTCTTCTTCGCGCCAACATTCGATCGCCGCCATTGTTCCTCCCTCGCAGCCGTGATCACCAGACGAGCGGCCATGATCGTGCGGATTCCAGGAGCCATGGGGGTCCTGGTGAACGCGTTTTTGGCAGGCATCCTTAAGGACGCCCGGCGCTCGGCGGGAAGTCGCGGTCCGAGCCGACCATCGAGGTTTTCGCCAGGTGTCTGAAGCAAGCGGGGGCATGGTTCACCATCCAAGTCGGGGACGCCATGAAAAGGAATTTCGCCAACGCGGTGATTGGATCAATCAAGCCGGCTCCCCGGCAAATCCTGCGTTATTTCCTGGCCATTTTTCTTACCGCCGTTCTCCTGGTCTCCGGCCTGCTCTATGGCTATTGGGTGCTGATGCGCGACGCGGAGGAGCGGGTGCTCCTGGAAGGGTGCCAGCATTGGTCGGAGATGTATCAGGCGGTGGCCAACTCCGCCCTGCGCGACGTGGTCACCGACCTCATCCTGCTGGCCAACGACAACCGCATGGTCAGCTTTATCGAGCGTCCCGGCGATCCGATCAACAAGGGCCTGGTGGCGCGCTTCCTGAACCTGGCCGCCACCAAGGGGCGCTATGACCAGGTGCGGATCATCTCCGCCAAGGGGCCGGAATTGTTGCGGGTGGACTACAACAACGGACTGCCCGAGGTGGTGCCGCCAGCCCGCCTGCAGGATAAATCCGGTCGTTATTACCTGACCGACGCCCTGGCGCTGGACCCAGGCCAGCTCTACGTCTCCCCCCTGGACCTCAACGTGGAGCACGGCAAGATCGAGATGCCCCTGAAGCCCATGCTGCGCATCGCCACTCCCCTGCTCAACTCCAGGGGCGAAAAGGCGGCCATCCTGATCCTGAATTTTCTGGCCGAGGAGTTGTTTAGGTCCCTGCGCGCGGCCAACAAAGGCCATGCCGGGTCCTTGTATCTCCTGGACGGCGAGGGCTTCACCCTGATGGGCCCTAATCCCGACGAATTGTGGGGCTTCATGATGCCGGAGCACCGGCCCAGGAGTTTCAATCTGCTCCACGCCGATGCCTGGCAGCGCATCAAGGGTCGAAGGCGGGGCCAGTTCGAGAACAGCGAGGGCTACTACACCTTCAACGTGGCGCATTTGCCGGAGGTGCCGGTTTTTTACATCCAGGGCTCCGGGGATGAGAACGAAAACGCCGCCCCGAGTTGGGAGCAACTCCCCCAATGGAGCCTGGTGCAATTCATATCCCACGGAGATTTCAACCTGGGGATCGCCAGCCTGCTCCAAGGGCTGACCACATTGTTCAGCTTGATGGTCCTGGGGTTATTGCCCCTGTCCTGGTGGATCGCGCGCATGGTGGTGGCAAGGCGGCTCAGCAACGCGGCCTTGGAAGGCAAGAACGCGGAATTCCTGGCCATGTTCCAGGCCATACCCGACGCGGTGGCGGTGGTGGGCTTCGACGGCAAGATCACCATGGTTAACGATAGCTTTTCCGATCTGTTCGGATTCAGCCTGGGCGAGGCCAGGAAGATATCCTATGGCGAGTTGTTTGCCGAGCAACGGGAGGTCTGGCGCGCCAGCAATCCCGCCCGGCGTCAACCCCAGGAAGCCCGCCAAAGCCCACAGGAAATGCGCTGCCGCAAAAAGGGCGGGCAGCTCTTTTGGGCTGAGTTGGCGGGGGTGGGCGTCAACGCGCCTTCTGGTGGCGAGCTGGGGTTCCTGGCCATCATCCGCGATGTGACCGAACGCCGTCAGTTCCAGCAGACTCTGATGGAGAGCGAGACCAGGTTCCGCACCCTGGTGGCGAACCTGCCCGGGGTGGTCTACCGCTGCGCCCTGGATGAACACTGGACCATGCATTTCATCAGCGACGGAGTCCTGGGCTTGACCGGTTATCCCCCCGCCGACTTCATCCAGAACCAGGTGCGCGGTTTTGCAGACATCATCGACCCAGAGGATAACCAGCGTATATACCAGGAGATTATGGAGGCCAGCCAGGCCAGGAAATCATACGAGATCGAATACCGCATCTACACCGCCGATGGCCAGACCAAGTGGGTCTATGAAAAAGGCATCGCGGCCTGGGAGGCGGGTCAAAACCAGCCCGCCTGGTTGGACGGGGTGATCTTCGACATCAGCCAGCGCAGGCAGACCGAGGAGGAGCATCGGCGCTTGGACAAGGTCTACAAGGACCTCTATCACAATTCGCCCTGCGGCTATCACTCCCTGGACCAGGACGGAGTCTTCATCAATATCAACGACACCGAGCTGCACTGGTTGGGCTACATCCGCGAGGAGGTGGTGGGCAAGCGCAAGATAGTCGATTTCATGACCCCGGCCAGTCAGGAGGTCTACGCGGAAAACTACCCACGATTCAAACAAGTTGGGTTTGTCTCCGGCCTGCAGTTCGAGATGGTCAAGAAGAACGGGAACACCTTTTGGGTGCAATTGGACACCTCCACGGTCAAGGACGAGCAGGGCAATTTCATCATGATCCGCTCGGCCATGCTGGACATCTCCGCCCGCAAGGCCACCGAGGCGGCCCTGGAGGAGGCCAAGGCCGAGGCCGACGCGGCCAACGAAGCCAAGAGTCAGTTCCTGGCCAGCATGAGCCACGAGATCCGCACCCCCATGAACGCCATCATCGGGCTGGCCCAACTGACCCAGCGCACCGAACTGAGCCCCAAACAGCGGGATTATCTCTCCAAGATCCAGGCCAGCGCCCAGGCTTTGTTGGGGATAATCAACGATATCCTGGACTTCAGCAAGATCGAGTCCGGCAAGCTCAACATGGAGGAAATCGTCTTCGACCTGGAGGAGGTGCTGCGCAACACCCTGAACATGCTGGCGGTGCAGGCCCAGGAAAAATCGGTGGAGCTGCTGTTCAACGCCGACCCCAAGGTGCCCCGCAAGTTGGTGGGCGATCCCCTGCGCCTGGGCCAGGTCCTGATCAACCTGGGCACCAACGCGGTCAAGTTCACCCAGGAGGGCGAGGTGGAGATCAACCTCTCCCTGCGCCACAAGTCGGAAACCGAGGCCCTGGTGGATTTCCAGGTGCGCGACAGCGGCATCGGCATGAGCGAGGAGCAGAGACAGATGCTGTTTCAGCCCTTCAGCCAGGCCGACGCCTCCATCACCCGCAAGTTCGGCGGCACCGGCCTGGGCTTGGCCATCTGCAAGCGCCTGGTGGAGATGATGGGCGGCCAGCTCTGGGTGGAGAGCGCCGTGGGCCAGGGCAGCACCTTCGGCTTCACCGTCTCCTTCGGCCTGAGCGACGAGCAGGAACAGACGCACCCGTTTGAAAACCGTCCGTTGAGGGGTCTGAAGGTCTTGGTGGTGGACGACAACGCCCTGGCCCGCGAGGTCATTGGGGCCATGTTGCGCTCCATGTCCTTCAAGGTGAGCAAGACCCACTCCGGTTTGGAGGCCATCGCGCTGTTGAAGCGGATGGACCAGGTGCAGCCCTTCGACCTGGTCCTGATGGATTGGAAGATGCCGCGCCTGAGCGGCTGCGAGGCGGCCCGCCGGATCAAGGCCGACCCCAGCCTGAGCAAGCAGCCCAAGATCATCATGGTCACCGCCTATGGCCGCGAGGAGGTGATCGCCGAGGCCAAGCAGATCGGGCTGGACGGGGTGTTGATCAAGCCGGTGACGCCCTCGTTGCTGTATGACACCATCGCCCAGACCTTCAGCGACGTCCATGCCATACAAACCCGCGCCATGCAGACGGCCCCGGAGTCCATCCCCCAGTTCCAGGAGGTTCTCAAGGGCAAGCGGGTGCTGCTGGTGGAGGACAACCAGATCAACCAATTGGTGGCCCAGGAGATTTTAGAGGGCGGAGGGATGCGGGTGGTGGTGGCCAACAACGGCAGGGAGGCCCTGGAGCGGCTGCGGGACGACGTCTTCGACGTGGTGCTGATGGACGTGCAGATGCCGGTCATGGACGGCTACACCGCCTCGCGCGAGATCCGCAAGCAGGCGCGTTTCCGCGACCTGCCCATCATCGCCATCACCGCCGGGGCCATGTCCGGGGACAAGGAAAAGGCCCTGGCCGCGGGCATGAACGACTTTATCACCAAGCCGATCGACCTGCGGGAGCTGATCCAGACCTTGAGCCGGCACCTGCGCCCCAGGCCCATGGCCCCCGCCAAGGCGGAGAGTCCACCCGTCGCCGATGCGCTGGCCAAGGACCGGGAAGCCCTGGACCAACTGTCGGCGCCGGGGTTGGACCTGGAGGATGGCCTGCAAAGGGTGGGGGGTAACCTGTCCCTTTATCGCAAGCTGCTGGTGAAGTTCAGCCAGACCCAGGCCGACACCATGGCCAAGGTCCAGCACGAACTTGACCAGGGTCAGATCAAGGAGGCGGAGCGGTTGGTGCATTCGCTAAAGGGGGTGGCTGGCAACATCGGGGCCAAGGCGGTCTACGAAAGAGCCGTGGAGCTGGACGATTGCCTGCGTCAGGCTGAGCCCACCGAGATCGAGGCCAAACTGGCGGGCCTGACCGAAGCCCTGGAGCCCCTGTTGCGCGCCCTGGAAACCCTGGAGCCCTCGGAGGCGCCCCGCCGACTGGCGGAGGCGGCCCCGGCCGCGGGGCCTGGGGACGCCAGGGCCTGGCTGGAGCGTTTGCGCAAGACGCTGGAGCACAACGACATCGAGGCCCTGGAGGCCCTGGAGGGCCTGGCCGGCGGCCTGAACGGCGCGGACGCCCAGGAGACCCTGGGCCGGATCAGGGAGCAGGTGACGCGCTACGACTTCGCGGGGGCGCGAGGAGAGTTGTCGGCCCTGCGCGATTTGTTGGAGCGGCAAGAGAAGGGGCGGGGCCAGGATTAGTGAGCAGCCGCCGGAAGCCCTGGGCGCGAAGCCCGCACTCCTGCCCGGGCCATCCGGCGACCGCGAATTTTAAGCTGTCCGAATCCAGGTCGGGCTGACGCCTCCCCCTCAACCTTAGGCGTCAGCCCCCCGGAGTGGGGCGGCGGCAGAGGGGCTGGCTGCCGCCCGGAACGAGACTCGCCAGCCGCTAGGCCATGGTCTGCTGGCGCAGGCGGAAACGCTGGATCTTGCCGGTGGCGGTCTTGGGCAGCTCCTCCACGAAATTGATCCAGCGCGGGTATTTGTAGGGCGCCAGGCCCTGCTTGCACAGCTTCAGCAGGTCCTCGCGCAGGCTGTCGCAGACCTCCAGGGCGTTTTTCAGCACCACGTAGGCCGCGGGCTTGACCAGGCCGTTCTCGTCGCTCTGGCCCACCACCGCCGCCTCCAGGACCTGGGGGTGCTCGATGATCTTGGCCTCGATCTCAAAGGGCGAGCACCAGATGCCGCCGACCTTGAGCATGTCGTCGTTGCGCCCGCAATAGAAGAAATAGCCTTCCTGATCGCGGTAATAGGTGTCGCCGGTGTCCAGCCAGCCCTCGCCCAGCATGGTGCTGGCGGTCTTGGCCGGATTGTTCCAGTAGTACTTGGCGGTGGAGTCGCCCTGCACCAGCAGCCGGCCGGCGTCGCCCACCGGCACCTCCTGGCCCTGGCCGTCCACCACCCGGGCCTGGTAGCCCCCCACCATGCGGCCGCTGGAGCCGGGCACCACCTGGCCGGGGCGGTTGCAGATGAAGATGTGCAGCACCTCGGTGGAGCCGATGCCATCCAGGATCTCCAGGCCGGTGACCGCCCGCCAGCGGCGCAGGATGTCCGCCGGCAGGGCCTCGCCGGCCGAGACGCAGGCCCGCAGCGAGGAGAAGTCGCGCGGAGCCCGGTCCAACTCCGCCATCTGGGCGGCGTAGAGGGTGGGCACCCCGAAGTAGAGCGTGGGCCTGAGCTTCTCGATCACCGCGAAGGTGGACTCCGGGGTGGGGCGGGCGGCGGAGAGCAGGGCGGTGCCGCCGGCCCAGAGGGGGAAGTACATCCCGTTGCCCATGCCATAGGCGAAGAAGAGCTTGGCCGCGGAGAAGAAGAGGTCCTCGGCGGTGACGTTCAACACCCCCTGGGCAAAGGAGTGGCTGGTGACCACCATGTCGCGCTGGCGGTGCACGGTGCCCTTGGGCGAGCCGGTGGAGCCGGAGGAGTAGAGCCAGAAGCACTCGTCCTCGGCCGTGGCCGGGTGCAGATCCAGGCGATCATCGGCCAGGGCCATCAACTGGCCCAGGGTGCGGCCGGCTCCCTCGGTGGGCAGGGCGTGTCGGGGGCCGGGATCGGCCTGGGCCAGGGCGGCCTCCACCTCGCCGGCGTATTCCGGCGAGTAGATCACCGCCGCGCAGCCGGAGTCCTCCAGCATGAACTTGTAGTCCTTGGCCCGCAGGATGGTGTTGATGGGCACCGGCACCAGGCCGGCCTTGATCGCGCCCCAGAAGACATAGAAGAATTCCGGCGCGTCCTTGATCATCATCAGCACCCGGTCGCCAGGGGAGACGCCCAGGTCCAACAGGGCCCGGCCGCAACGATTGACCCGCTGGGTCAGCTCGGCGTAGGTGACTTCCATCCCCTCGTCGGTGCGGATGGCCACCTTGCCCCCCCGGCCTTCACGCGGATGCCGGTCCACGAAGTAATCAGCCACATTGAAAACTGGAGCAAAAACCAGGCGTTCCAGCTCTCCTGCGGGCTCGACTTTAAAGGTGTGATCGTCCACGGAAACCCTCCCCTCCGGCGCCGGTGAACCAGGATCATCCCGGCTGGCGGACGCTTGGCCGCCAGCTCAGCCATCTAGTCGATTGCCCGGGGAAGAGCAATGGCCGTGCCAGGCCGGCGGGGGAGATTGATCAAACAGTTAATGGTTTATATCTTTGGTTATTTGCGGCGGGTGGAAAAATGGCGATCAGAAAGCTGGGGAAAAGTGTAAAGCTATTTTGCAGCTATATTGTCTAAAAACTGTAAAAAAGTTTACAACCGCCTATTTGCCGCCCGGGGGCAGCAGGCCGTGGCCCAGCAGGCGCTTGCGCAGGGTGGGGCGGGAGATGCCCAGGCTGCGGGCGGTGGCGGAGTAGTTCCAGCCGCTGGCGGTGAGCGCGGCCAGGATGCGCTCCTTCTCGCCCTGGTCGCGGGAAGGCGGGGGCGGGGGCGGGGTCTCGGGGCGCGGCTTCTGGCTGGCCAGGGCGGCCTGCACCGCCTCGCCCAGGAGCACCGCCCCCCGGGAGTCCATCATGGCCTTGGTCAGCACGTTGCGCAACTCGCGTACGTTGCCGGGCCAGGCATGGGCGGTCAACAGGGCCAGGACCCCCTTTTCCACCCGGGAGACCCGCGCGCCCAACTCCTGGTTGAGGCGGGGGATGAAGTACTCCACCAGCTCCGGGATGTCCTCCTTGCGCTCGCGCAGGGGCGGCACCAGGAGGCTGATCACCTTCAGCCGGTAAAGCAGGTCCTGGCGGAAGCGCCCCTGGCGCACCAACTCGCTCAGGTCGTGGTTGGTGGCGGCGATGATCCGGGCCGCCGAGCGCAGGACCTGGGCCCCGCCCACCCGGCTGAACTCGCGGTATTCCAGGAAGCGCAAGAGCTTGGATTGCAGGACCAGGGGCAGGTCGCCGATCTCGTCAAAGAAGATGGTGCCCTCGCCGGCCAGCTCCAGGCGGCCGGGCTTGGCCTCGGTGGCCCCGGTGAAGGCCCCGCGCTCGTGGCCAAAGAGCTCCGATTCCAGCAGGTTCTCCACCAGGGTGGTGCAGTCCACCGTCACCAGGGGCTGCTCGCCCAAGAGCGACGACTGGTGGATCACCTGGGCGATCAGCTCCTTGCCGGTGCCGGTCTCGCCCTCGATCAGGACCGTGGCCCGGTTGCGGGCCAGGAGGCCCACGGTCTTGTAGATGGCGCGCATGGCCGGGCTCTTGCCCACCAGGCGCTTGGCCCCGGGAAACTCCGGCTGGGGCGGGGCCAGGGCCCGGGAGCCGTGCAGGGCCTCGTTCACGCGCATGGCCCGGGCCACGGCCTGCTCCAGCTCGTCCACGTCCAGGGGCTTGTTCAGGAAATCATAGGCCCCCTGGCGCATGGCCGCGATGGTGGAGTCCATGTCGTGGAAGGCGGTGATGATGATCACGTTGGCTTTGGGGTCCTTGGCCATGATCTTGCGCAGCACATCCAGGCCCGACATGTCCGGCAGGCGCACATCCAGCACCACCACCTGGGGATGGTGGCGCTGCCAGAGCTCCAGGCCCTGGGCCCCGGTCTCGGCCGCGCGCACGGCATAGCCCTTCTCGCCGAGAAACATCTCCAGGGATTCGCGGATGGAGGCCTCGTCGTCCACCACCAGGATGCTGTTCAGGACGGACATGGCAGCCTCATGGCAAAGGAAGCCCCCTGGCCGGGGCGATTGCGCACCACCACCCGGCCGCCGTGGGCCTCGGCCACGCGCTTGACGTTGACCAGGCCCAGGCCGGTGCCCAGGCGCTTGCGGGTGAAGAAGGGCTTGAACAACAGCGGCAGGTCGGCCGGGGCCACCCCGGGGCCGTGGTCGCGCACCCCCAGCTCCAGATAGTTGTCCGCCGCCTCGCGGGACTTGCGGGCAAAGACCGTGATCAGGCCCCCGGGCGGCGAGGCCTCCAGGGCGTTGAGCAGCAGGTTCTGCATGGCCTGTTGCAGGCTGGCGGCGTCGCCCCGGGCCAGGGGCAGGTCGCGCGAAAGACGCAGGCCCACCTGGATGCCGTTCTCGTGCAGCCGGGGTTCCAGGACTTCCAGGCAGCCCTGGGCCAGACTGCCCAGGTCCACCGGGGTGGGCTCCAGGCTCAAGGGGCGGGCGGTGTCCAGCATCTGGCGCATGATCTGCTCCAGGCGGGTGACCTCGCGCGCGGTGATCTCCAGGCGGCGGTTGTCAAAGCCGTCCAGCTCCAGGCGGCGGCTCAGGATCTGGAGGTTGAGCTTGATGGCCGAGAGGGGGTTGCGGATCTCGTGGCTGAGGCTGGCGGTGAGCTGGCCCAGGTAGGCCAGGCGCTCGTGCTCGCGGGCCTTGGCCTCGGTGACCAGGCTTTGGCTGATGTCGCGGCAGATGCCCAGGGCCACCCGGCCCTGGCCCAGGTCCACCAGGCGGGCGCGCATCTCGGTGGCCGCCCGCTCCGGCGGGCAGCCCTGGCGGTCGTATTCCAGGTGGTCCAGGGCCTTCTCCCCGGCCAGGGCCCGGCGGTAGGCCTCGCGCACCAGGGGGCGAGAGGCCGGGGCCACGAAGCGCAGGAAGGGCTGGTTCAGGGCCTGGTCCCAGGTCAGGCCGTGCATGCGGCAAAAGGCGGGGTTGGCGAAGCGGACCCGGCCGCGCTGGATCAGGAACACCCCGTCGCTGATCTGCTCCTCCAGGGTCTTGTAGCGCAGGCGCTCGTCGACCAGCTCGGCCGTGCGCTGGCGCACCTGCTGCTCCAGCTCCCGGGCGTGGTTGCTGACCAGTTGGTCGTGCTGGCGCTGGAAGCGGTCGGAGAAGCCCTGGATGGTGTAGGTCAGGCAGGCGTTCAGGGGGGCCATGGCCCCGGGCAGCAGGTGGCGCTGCTCGGGCTGAAGCAGGCGCTCCAGCACGATGGTGCGGAACAGCTCAAAGGCGTTCTGCACGTCGGTCAGGGTGAAGCCGGTCTTCAGGCGCTTGCGGGTGATGTAGGCGATGAACTGCTCGATGCCCTGGGGGCTGCCGCTGTCCAGGGCCTGGCGATAGGCCCGGAAGGCCCCGAAGACGGTGTAGCGCAACTCGCTGAGCGGACGCCGGGCGTAGCGCTCCGAGGCCCCGGCCAGGCGCTCCACCCACTCGGCGGCGATCGCCTTCTTGTGGGCGTCCAGCCAGGCCAGGAACGCGGAGGGAGCCGTGGGCGTCAGCCTGCCCCCCCTGGGCGCACCGCCGCGCGGACCGCCTTGAGCAGCCATGCTATGCTTCCCATCATCTCGGTCTTGGGCAAGACGCTTGGTCTTTGTACCATACCAGAAATCAGGCCCCATCGGGGAGTCGGGCGCGCCGGGCAAGCCCGGCCCGGGCTGGCGGGGGGAGGACCCCGCCGGACCCGGGCCGGGCTTAGGGTTGGGCAGGATCTCAGGCCGGCAGAGGGCCCAGGATCAGACGTTGGGGATCGACTTGTTCGCGCAGGGCGGTGAGCTCGGCCTGGCTGGGCGGGGCCGACTGGCCGGCCCGGCTGATATCCAGGGCAAAGGAGGTGTTGTCCGCCACCTCCTGCGGGGTCACGCCCGGGAAGCACTCGTCCAGGTACATGCGCTTGGTCTGCTCATCGAAGCGCAGCACCCCCAGGTTGGTCACCACCGCCATGGGGCCGCCGCGCTGGAAGCCGGCCTCCTGGCGGGCGTTTCCGCCGGTCAGCCAGCCCGGGCTGGTCTGATAGTCCAGCTTCTCCACGAAGCGCTTGCGCTCGTGCTGCATGAACAGGATCACGGCGTGGGCCAGGCTCATGGCGTCGCAGGCCCCGCCCGAGCCCGGGAAGCGCACCTTGGGCCGCTGGTAGTCGCCCAGGCAGGTGGAGTTGATGTTGCCAAAGGCGTCGATCTGGGCCGCGCCCAGGAAGGAGATGGTGCGCAGGCGGCGGTGGGCCAGGATGGCGAAGGCCTCGATGAGGCCGCTGTTGAGGCTGGTGCCGGACATCACCCGGGGGTCGGCCACCGCCAGGGGCAGCTCGTCCAGGGCCGGGTCGATGCCGCCGGTCTCGAAGAAGACCACCGCCTCCGGGGCGTGGATGCGCTTGGCCACCGTGGCGGCCAGCATGGACAGGCCGGTGCCGGCGAAAAGGATGTCGCCGTCGCCCACCAGGCGGCCGGCGGCCAGGGCCATCATTTCCTTGTTGGTGTAGGTCGGGTTCATCTCGGGCCTCCCTCTAGCGCCGGTCCAGGCCGGGGGCGTAGCCCAGCTGGGTGTTGGCCCGGATGCGGGTCAGGTCCACCGCCCCCACCTGGCCCAGGTAGGTCTCCTGGTCCGGGACGTCGTGGACCCAGTCCTTCAGGTATTGCTGGAAGGACTCGTCCGCGCCGGCCTGCTGACGGTACATGTTCAGGTGGCGGGGGTCGTAGTCATAGAACAGGTGGCAGGCGGTGGGATGGGCCCCCAAGGGGGCGTGGACCACCGCGTCCACCAGGAAGGGCGGGAAGGCGTTCTGGTCCGGGTCCTGGCGCAGGAACTCCGCCGGCACCACCTCCTCGCAGGAGACGATGACCCGGCTGGCGGCGCGCACCTGCTCCTGGTCCAGGAACTTCAGGCCCTTGATCCGGGCGATGCCATCGGCGCTGGCCTGCTGCACATGGACCAGGGCCAGGTCCGGGGACAGGGCCGGCAGGAAGACCACCGGCTCCTGCTGGGGGCTGAAGGGGTTGGGGCTGACCAGGGCCTTGTGCAGGGGCAGCTTGTCCTGGCCCGCGCGCAGCTCTTGCGAAAAGCCCCATTTCTCCAAAATGTCGCTGCCCACCCCGGAGCGGCAGGGGATGAAGGGCAGGTTCAGGGAGCCGGCCAGGAAGCGCAGGCTCATCTGGAAGTTTGAATAGTCCTCGATCTCGATCAGGCCCTTTTGCACCGCCTGGCGGAAGCGGATGCAGGTGGGGGCGAAGCGCCCGGTGCCGCCATAGGCGATCTCCAGGCGGCGCACGCAGCCCGCGCCCACCAGGAGGTCCATGGCCTGGCCCTGGGAGTGAACTGCCAGGTGCAGGTCCTTCTTGCCCTGGCGGATGATCTCCCGGGCCAGGGTCATGGGGTTGCGGCTGACCGTGAAGCCGCCCAGGGCCACCAGGTCGCCATCCTTGACGAAGCGGCTCACCGCCTCCGGGGCGCTCATCAGCTTGCTTTTGGAGTTGCGTTGGCTCATGTCGTGGCTTTCGTTAATGGCCGCGGCCCCTGGGCTAGCCCAGGCCCAGGCCCTGGATGATGGAGAGCATGATGCCGGCGGCCATGACGCTGCCGACCTGGCCGCCGGTGTTGGCCCCCATGGCGTGCATCAGGAGATAATTGCGCTTGTTGTAGCGCTGGCCCTGGACCTGGGCCACCCGGGCGGCCATGGGATAGGCCGAGATGCCGGCCGCGCCGATCAGGGGATTGACCTGGCCCTTGGTGACGAAGCACATCAGCTTGCCGAACATGACGCCCATCACGGTGTCCAGCATGATGGCCAGCAGGCCCAGGCCCAGCACCAGCAGGGTGGTGGTGTTCAGGAACTTGTCGGCCTGCATGGTGGCCCCGATGGACAGGCCCAGCAGCAGGGTGACCACGTTGGGGATCTCGTTCTCGGCCGCGCCCACCAGGCGGGCCACCACCCCGGACTCGCGCATCAGGTTGCCCAGCATGATCATGCCCATCAGGGGCGCGCCCTTGGGGGCGATCAGACAGGTGACGATGGTCACCGCGATGGGGAAGATGATGCAGACGGTCTGGCTGACCTTCTCCTTGGTGATCTTCATCACGATCTTGCGCTCTTTTTCAGTGGTCAGGGCGCGCATGATCGGCGGTTGCACCAGGGGCACCAGGGACATGTAGGAATAGGCCGCCACCGAGACCGGCCCCAGGAGGTGCGGGGCGTATTGGCTGGTGACGTAGATCGCGGTGGGCCCGTCGCAGGCCCCGATCACCCCCACCGCCACCGCGTCCAGCTGGGTCATGCCCAGGCCCAGGGCCAGGATGATGGTGAGGAAGATGCCGAACTGGCCGGCCGCGCCCAGGAGCAGGATGCTGGGCCGGGTCAAAAGCGGCCGGAAATCGGTCATGGCCCCGATGCCCACGAAGATCAGGCAGGGGAAGACCTCGGTCAGGACCCCGGTGTTGTAGAAGAAGCGCAGCAGGCCGTCCTCCTCCATCAGGCCGGTGAGCGGCAGGTTGACCAGCACCGCGCCGAAGCCGATGGGCAACAGCAGCAGGGGCTCGTAGTCCTTGGCGATGCCCAGGTAGAGCAGCAGACAGCCCACCGCGATCATCACCGCCTGCTGCCAGGTCAGGGCCGCGAAGCCGGAGACCAGAAAGTGCAGCGAACTCTGGAGGGACTCCATCATTTGCCCGCCTCCTTGCCCGCGCCGCCGGCCGGAGTCTCGGGCCGCTCGGGAAAGGCCTTCTTGAGGGCGCTCATCACCAGCGTCAACAGCCAGAGCGAAAACAGCGTGCCGCCCATCCCCAGGGTGGTCATGATCACGCCGAACTTGACGTTGTCCAATTGATGCCTTCCTTCCCAGATGATGACTGACGGGTCCCTGCCGGCCGCCGGTCGAGGGGGGACCGGCGGCCGGCATGAACCTGTGAACCCGCGCCGCGCTAGACCGCCCTGGCCTTGAGGCCGCCCGAAGTCAGCTTTTGCCAGACGCCCACGCCCAGCAAACAGCCCAGACCCATGAAGTCGGTGGTGGCCCCGGGGTACATCAGGAGCATGCCCCCGGACAGGAGGATCGCGCGTTGCAGGGCGTTGGCCGGACCCAGCAGCCAGCCGCAGAAGCCGGTGGCCAGGCAGATCACGCCCAGACAGGCGGATGCGAAGGTCCAAAGGACGGTGGACCAGGGGCCGTACAGCAGCAGGCCCGCGCCCTCGGTGGACAGCACGAACATGAAAGGCACGATGAAGGCGGTGGCGGTGTACTTCCAGGCCTGGAGCATGGTCTTGAAGGCATCGCCGCCGGTGATGGCCGCCGCCGCGAAGGGCGACAGGGCGGTGGGGGGCGAGACCTCGGAGAGCACCGCGTAGTAGAAGATGAACATGTGGGCCGCGAAGTCCGGCACGCCAAGTTGGATCAGGGCCGGGCCGGCGATGACCGCGCCGATGATGTAGGAGGCGGTCACCGGCACCGCCAGGCCGATGATCCACATCAGCACGCCGGTGAAGATCGCGGTCAGGAGCAGGTTGCCCTGGGCGTAGGAGATGATGATGGTGGAGAACTTGAGCCCCAGGCCGGTCAGGGTGACCACGCCGACGATGATGCCGGCGCAGGCGCAGGTGTTGGCCACCGAGAGGATGCCCAGGGAGCCGCTGGCCAGGGCCTTGATGGCCTTGGCCGGATAGAGCGCGGTGTCCTTGTTCAGGAAGCTGGCCGCGAAGGCGATCAGGATGGCGAAGAAGACCGACATCATGGGGGTGAAGCCCATGAGCATGAAGGCCACGATCAGCACCAGGGGCGCGAAGAAGTACCAGTAGCGCTTGACCAGCTGGCCCACCGACAGGTCGGTCAGCAGGGCGTCCTTGGGCACGTTGAAGCGCTTGGAGTCCAACTGGACCATCAGGAAGATGCCCAGGTAGTAGCAGAAGGCCGGCAGGGCGGCCATCTTGATGATCTCCAGGTAGGAGACCTTGAGGATCTCGGCGATCAGGAAGGCCGCCGCGCCCATGACCGGCGGGCAGAGGATGGCCCCGATGCCGCCGGCCGAGAGCAGGCCGCCGGCGGTCTCCTTGTCATAGCCGGCCTTGGCCAGCATGGGATAGGCCACCGAGCCCAGGGTCACGGTGTTGGCCACGCCCGAGCCGGAGATGCAGCCCATCAAATAGGAGGCGAAGGTCACGGTGCGGCCGGCCGCGGTGGCCTTGCCGCCCATCACCGCGAAGGAGAAGTCGATGTAGAACTTGCCCGCCCCGGATTTCTCCAAAATGGCGCCGAAGATGGTGAACAGGATGATGTAGGTGGAGGAGACGTCGATGGGCACGCCGAAGATGCCCTCCAGGGTCATGTACATGTGCCCGATGATGCGCTCCAGGTCATAGCCGCGGTGGGTCCAGGGCGCGGGCAGCCAGGGGCCGGCCATGGCGTAGCCCAAAAAGAGCAGCACCACCACCGGCATGATCCAGCCCGCCGAGCGCCGGGCGGCCTCCATCACCAGCAGGGTCAGGGCCCCGCCCATGATCAGGTCCATGGTCTCGGGGTCCACGGCGCGGTAGATGAACTCCTCGAAATCCCAGAGCATGTAGGCGATGGTCGAGACGCTGATCAAGGCCGCCACCACGTCGTACCAGGCCAGGCTGCCCCTTTTCTTGGGGGTGATGGGGAAGACCATGAAGCTCAGGAAGAGCACCATGCCCACGTGGACGCCGCGCAGGATCTGGGTGGTGATGGTGGCCACCGCCGCGTAGAGGTGGAAGACGGTCATGGCCACCGCGAAATAGGTGATGAAGGTCTGCACCGCTCCGCCCACGGTGCGGACGGCGCCTTCCTCCTCCTCTATCAGCTCCTGCACTTTCTTGAGCTGATCCTCGGTGACCTCGAAATTCTGCTCGGTTTTCGTGATGGTTTCGCTCACGGTTTTGCCTCGCTGTTCATGACCCCGGCCCGGGGTTTGGGTCCATCCACCTCCAAGCGCAGGACCTGTCCGGGAAGGGCCAGGCCTTCCAGACGGATCGTGCGCCCGCCCAGGCGCAGGAGGTGATGCTGGTAGTTCATGCTGAGCAAGCGGATCACCCCCACTTCCTGGTGGAGCGCGACCTTGCCCGCCGGCGGAGGATCGAAGCCGTAGTATTCGAAGACGCCAGCCGAGGGGCTGGCCAGCTCCACCTGGATCAGGCGGCCCCGGGGGCCCAGGACATAGGTTTCGCGCACGGGCGCGTCGTAGATCGAGTTGATGTGCTCCAACTGGAAGGCCTGGCCCGGAGCCAACTCCAGGCAGAGGGCCGGCCGGGTCGCGTCACCGCCGTAGAGCCCGAGACTGGCGGCCCAGGCTGGCGCGCCCCAGGACAGCGCCAGCGCCAGACAAAGCCAGGTCAGGCTCCGGGCGGTTTGGGCCATGGCGGTTGATCCCGCCACGGCCTAGATCTGGGCCCCCTTCTCCCGGAAGAACTTCAGGGCCCCGGGATGGAAGGGCAGGGGGGAGCCCACCACCGCGTCCTTCACGGTCAGGTACTGGGCTTCCTTGTGGATGGAGACCAACTCGGCGTGGTGCTCGAACATGGTCTTGAGGATGTCGTAGATCAACTCGGGCTTGGCGGACTCGTTGCAGACCAAAAGGTTGCCCACGCCGGCCACGGCGATGTCCACCTTCTGGCCCATGTAGGAGTCCTTGGGAATGGTTTTGGGGAAGTAGACCGGCCCGTAGACCTCGATCATCTTCTTGAGGGCGTCGCCATGGTCGATCAGCAGCATGCTGGTGCCGGGGGTGGCGGCCAGGTCCATGATCGAGGCGGTGGGCAGGCCGCCGTCCCAGAAGTAGGCGTCGATCTTGTTGTCCTTGAGCGCCCCGCCGGACTCCGAGGCCCCCAGACGGTCGCGCTTGATGTCCTTGTCCGGGTTGATGCCGTAGGCCTCCAGCACCCGCAGGGCCTTGACCTCGGTGCCGCTGCCCGGGGCGCCGGTGGAGACGGTCTTGCCCT
>CALERA010000140.1 GCA_937908275.1 uncultured Desulfarculaceae bacterium
CACCGAGATCTACACTCTTTCCCTACACGACGCTCTTCCGATCTGGCCGGGCGGGAGGGCCACGCCCTGTTCCGGGAGGTCTATTTCCGCTCGCCGGCGGAGCTGGCCGCCCTGGCCCCGATTCCGGGCCGGGTGGCCACGGCGATCCATTTCGCTAAAAACTGCGACCCGGCCCAAGCCCGGGCCAGCGAGGGCCGGGGCCAGGCCCAGGGCCTGGAGACCGGGGCCTTCCTGGTGGGCTGCTGGGACAAGCCCGCCTAGGGGCGGCGGGGTGACAACTTGGTGGCGCGCCGGGCGATCCGCCCGAAAAAGCCGGAAAAACCCCCTGACCGCCTTGCCGGAAGTGGGGGGGCGGCGGTACTCTTGCCAATGCGTCCCTTGGGGGGACACGAAAACCGGCACGCCTGATTCTCGCCCCGCGACCGCCCTGGCCTGAGCCACGCCGCCGGCTTTCGGCGCTGGCGATGGGAACCGGTTAACCTTCCCCAATTAAATGATAGAGCGGCCGGCCGAAGTTTGGCCGCGATGGAAAAGGCGATGAGCAAGACCATGAAGACTCGTGACGACCTGCGCAACCTGGCCATCGTGGCCCACGTGGACCACGGCAAGACCACCCTGGTGGATGCCATGCTCTGGCAAAGCGGGGTGTTCCAGGAGCACCAGCAGGTGGCCGAGCGGGTGATGGACTCCATGGACCTGGAGCGGGAAAAGGGCATCACCATCATGGCCAAGAACACCGCCATCACCTATGGCGGGGTCAAGTTCAACATCGTGGACACCCCGGGCCACGCCGATTTCGGCGGCGAGGTGGAGCGCACCCTGAACATGGTGGACGGGGTGATGCTCCTGGTGGACGCCTCCGAGGGCCCGCTGCCCCAGACCCGCTTCGTGCTCTCCAAGTCCCTGGACCACGGCCTGCCGCTCATCGCGGTGATCAACAAGATCGACCGCCCCGACCGGCGCATCGCCGAGGTGGAGAACGAGCTCTACGACCTGTTGATCGACCTGGGGGCCAGCGACGAGCAGTTGGAGTTCCCCATCCTCTACACCAACGCCAAGGCCGGCATCGCCCAGACCGACCCCGACCAGCCGGGCCAGAACCTCAAGCCGCTGTTTGACGCCATCCTGGAGCACATCCCGGCCCCCACCTACGACCCCGAGTCGCCCCTGCAATTCCTGGTCACCAACCTGGACTATTCCGACTACGTGGGGCGGATCGCGGTGGGCAAGATCGTCTCCGGCCGCCTGGAGGCCGGCGACCAGGTGGCCCTGCTGAAAAAGGGCGAAATGGCCGGGCGCTTCGGCCTTAGCCAGGTCTACACCTACCAGGGCCTGGAGCGCCTGGCGGTGGAGGAGCTGGGGGCGGGCGACATCGCGGCCGTGGCCGGGGTGGAGGACGCCTTCATCGGCGACACCCTGGGCGACCCCGACGACCCCCGGCCCCTGCCGGCCATCAGCGTGGAGGAGCCCACCATGTCCATGGACTTCTCCATCAACACCTCGCCCCTGGCCGGGCGCGAGGGCAGCCTGGTCACCTCGCGCCAGATCCGGGCCCGCCTGGACAAGGAGATCCTCTACAACGTCTCCATCCGGGTGGAGGACCGGGACACCACCGATTCCTTCAAGGTCAGCGCCCGGGGCGAGCTGCAACTGGCGGTGCTGGTGGAGACCATGCGGCGCGAGGGCTTCGAGCTGTCCCTGTCCAAACCCCAGATCATCACCCGCACCGTGGACGGGGTGCTGGTGGAGCCCCTGGAGCTGGCGGTGGTGGACGTGCCGGACACCTACATGGGCGTGGTCACCGAGAAGCTCTCGGCCCGGCGGGGCAAGATGACCAAGATGCTCAACAACGGCAAGGGCCGGGTGCGCCTGGAGTTCGAGATCCCCACCCGGGGCCTGATCGGCTACCGCTCCCAGTTCCTCACCGACACCCGGGGCACTGGCATCCTCACCACCCTGGTCGTCGGCCACACCCCCTTTGCCGGCGAGATCCCGGGGCGGCCCAACGGCTCGCTGGTCAGCGACCGCGCCGGCAAGGCGGTGGCCTTTGCCATCTACCACCTCCAGCCCCGGGGCTCGATCTTCGTCAACCCCGGCGACCCGGTCTACGCCGGCCTGATCGTGGGCCAGAACTCGCGCACCGACGATATCTCGGTGAACATCACCAAGGAAAAGAAGCTGACCAACATGCGGGCCTCCGGGGCCGACGAGGCCCTGCGCCTGATCCCCCCCCGGCGCTTCACCCTGGAGCAGGCCATGGAGTACATCAACGACGACGAACTGGTGGAGGTGACGCCCCAGTCCATCCGCCTGCGCAAGAAGGGCGCCCTGAAGCTGGGCGGCGCGCGCAAGAACGTCTGAAACCCGGGTCATGTCTCAATCACCGCTAACCAGCCATGAAATCAGGGCGTTATTTGCCTGAATCAAAAGAGGCGCTATATTCTTAACTAGGTCGAGTCAGGGGCCGATCGGCCTGCCTCAGGCGCCTTCCCCCGGCCCCCACCGAGGCAGCATGGCTTGTCAGCCCGCCAGGGGTCGCCAACGTGATTTCATCCTCCGGCGCGCCGCGGCCCTGGCTTGTCTGATCTGGCTCTGCCTGGCGGGTTCGCCGGTCCGGGCCAGCCAACCCCTGGTGCTGGAGCCCGGCCCGGGCTGGTTCAACCTGGCTCCCCGGTGCGACATCCTGGAGGACCCCGGCGGCAAGCTGGATTTGGCCCAGGTCTCCTCGCCCGCCTGGGCCGAGCGCTTCCGGCCCCACACCGGCCAGGAGGTGGACATCGGTCACAGCACCGCGGCCTGGTGGCTGCGCTTCCGTCTCACCCCGGCGGCCAGGCCGAGGGGGGATGGCGAGCCGGACCCGGCCTGGTGGCTGGAGATCGGCAAGCCCGGCCTGGACTATCTTGATCTCTACATCCCCACTCCCGGGGGTTGGGTGCGCAAACCCAGCGGGGCCATGCGTGGACCGGAAAGCCGCGAGGTCTTCCATCGCACCTATGTCCTGATCCTGCCGACGGACTTCACCCCGGGCGCTTATTGCTACCTGCGGGTCCAGAGCACCATCTCCCTGAACTTCGCCCTGCAGCTCTGGCGGCCAACCGCCTACGTGGCCTGGGTGGTGGCCGACTTTTTCGCCTTCGGCATCGGTTTCGGCGTGATGCTGGCCATGATCGGCTTCAACCTCTTCCTGTACCTGACCCTGCGCCACCGCAGCTATCTGCTTTACGTGATCTACATCACCTCCATGCTGATTCACCTTTGCCTGCTCTATGGCCAGGCGACGGCCTTCCTGGACCTGGGCCATGGGACGTCCTTGCACCTGATCTGGTTCACCGCCGCTTCCTCCTGGGTCGCGGCGGGGGCCTTTTCCCGCAGCTTCCTGGAAACCAGGCACCACACCCCGCGCCTGGACAAGGCCATCCTGGCGGTGATGCTGACCGCCACCTGCCTGCCGATCCTGGGCCTGGTCGGCCTCGCCGAGCTTTCCAAGGACATCAACAACACCCTGTTGATGGTGGCCCCCAGCATCTGTCTGGCCGCGGCGATCCAGAGCTGGCGGCGTGGTTTCGGTCCGGCCAAGTACTTCATCATCGCCTGGAGCATCCTCCTGGTGGGCCTGACCCTCTACTCCCTGGGCGGGATCTACATCCCCCGCACCTTCATCACCCGCTACACCATCCCCATCGGGGTGGCCATCGAGTCGATCCTGCTCTCCCTGGCCCTGGGCGCGCGCATCAGCTCCTGGCGCGAGGAGCGGGAGATGCTCCTGGAGCGCCAGAACCTGCTGCGCCACCTGAGCGTCACCGACGGCCTGACCGGGCTCTACAACAAGCGCCACCTGATGGATGCCCTGGGCCGGGAGATGGCCCGGGCCCAGCGCTCGGGCGAGCCCCTGTCGCTGTTGGTGCTGGACGTGGACGACTTCAAGCGCTTCAACGACCGCCACGGCCATCTGGAGGGGGACCATGTGCTCCTGGCCCTGGCCCGGGTGTTGCGCGGCCAGGCCCGGGCCGGGGATTTTGCCTGTCGTTTCGGGGGGGAGGAATTCGCCCTGGTGCTGCCGGGGACCAATCTGGAAGACGCGCGGCTGGTGGCCGAGCGCGTGCGCCAGGCCTTTGCCGCCACGCCCCTGACGCCCGGGGGCCAGGCTGCGGTGCATTGCACGGTCAGCGTGGGGGTGGCCCAAATGCACCCCGGGGACAAGGACCAGGAGTTGTTGGCCCGGGCCGACCGCGCCATGTACCAGGCCAAGCGCCAGGGCAAAAACCAGACCGTGACGGCCGAAACCGTCACGGTCGCGCGTGGTTGAGGTTGTCGGTCCGCCCGGCCGCCTAGGCCCCGGGCTTGGCGATCTCGGCGTCGGTCAGGTAGCAGGCCGGGTCCGGGGCCCAGAGATCGCCCGTGGCGGCCTCGGCCCGCACCCGGAAGTTGCCCCCGCAGATGTCCAGCCAGCGGCAGTCCCGGCAACGGCCCTTCAAGTGGGGGCGCTTGTCCTTGAGCTTGCCCAGCACCGGATGGCTGGGATCGGTCCAGATCTGGCTGAAGGGCCGCTCCAACACATTGCCCACCGTCAGGTGCCGCCAGAACTGATCCGGGTGAACCGCGCCGTCCCAACTCACGCAGCCGATGCCCCGGCCCGAGCTGTTGCCCTCGTTCCAGTTCAGCAGCTCCAGCACCTGGGCCGCCCGCTCCGGGTCCTCGCGCAGCAGGCGCAGATACACGTAGGGGCCGTCGGCGTGGTTGTCCACGGTCAGGACCTCCGGGCACTGGCCCTTGTCGAACATGGCCTTGGTGCGGTCCATGATCAGGTCCAGCAAGGCCCGGGTGCCGGCGTGGTCCAGGTCTTCGTCCATCAGGCGGCTGCCCCGCCCGGCGTAGACCAGGTGGTAGAAGCAGACCCGGGGGATGCCCTCCTTTTCCAGCAGGTCCAGCACTCCCGGCACCTCGGCCGCGTTGTGGCGGAAGACCGTGAAGCGCAGGCCCACCTTCAGGCCCACCCGCAGGCAGTTGCGGATGCCGGCCAGGGCCTGGTCAAAGGCCCCCTCCACCCCGCGGAACTTGTCGTGCACCGCCGGCAGGCCGTCCAGGCTCACCCCCACGTAGCTCAGGCCGATGTCCTTGAGCTCCTGGGCCTTGTCCGCCGTGATCAGGGTGCCGTTGGTGGAGATCACCGCCCGCATGCCCTTGCCCACCGCGTAGCGGGCCAGCTCCGGCAGGTCCGGGCGCATCAGGGGCTCCCCGCCGCTGAACAGGATCACCGGCGCGCCAAACCCGGCCAGGTCGTCGATCATGGCCCTGGCCTGGCCGGTGCTCAGCTCCGTCGGACTGGGCCCGGCCGTGGCCTGGGCGTAACAATGCTGACAGCGCAGGTTGCAGGCCTTGGTCATGTTCCAGACCACCACCGGCTTCTTGTCCGCGCTGAACTGCAATAAATGGCTGGGCAAGGAACCCGAATGCCGCCCATAACGCAAGGCGTCCGAAGGCTCCACCGTCCCGCAATACAACTTGCTGATGCCGATCATTGGACCCCACTCGGGGAGAGCGCGGGGGAACCCTTTTGGGTGCCCAAAAAGGGTTCCCCCGCACCCCCTCCTAAAAAGGCGATGGGTTGAGCGCCCTTGAGGCGTGATGTTCCTGGCAAATATAACCCAAAGTTTTTTGCAGGGGGGCGCGGGGGGAAACTTTTGTCCATCCGCGGGGCGATTTTATCGCCCCGCGGGTCGGGCCAGGGATGGCTCGCCGAAAAGCGAAGCCCCGGGGTCGAGCTTTTCGGCGCTTCGGCCGGATTCACTCCGGCCGAAGCGGGTCGGGCCAGTCCATGGATGGACTGGCCCGACTTGTTGCTCATAGCAACCCCCCGCTCTTTGCCTTTTACGCCTGGCCGCTGCGGGTCAGGGTGGCGGCGTAGTGGGTCTGGAACAGGCCGCGCAGGTAGTTTTCGGTGTCCAGGACGGCTTCCTGGGGCAGGTTGAACTCGCCCTGGCTGGTGCGGTCGTGGACCAGCTTCAGGCCCGGCTCCAGGACCTGGCTCAGGCGGTGGAGGTAATCGTCCACCCCGCACTCCTCGGCGGCGGTGCCGGCCAGGATGGCCACCTCGGCGGTCTCGTCGAAGCGGATTTTTAAACCGAAGCGCTCGTGGAAGCCCACCTCGAAGTCGCGGATTTGCTCCAGCTTGGCCAACACATGCTCGAAGGCGGTGCCCAGGGTCATGCCCACTCGGTAATACTCGTCGGCGATGAGGTCCATCCGGGCCGGGGTCAGGGGCGAGCTCAGGCGCTGGGCGTAGAGCGACTGGCGCTTGCTGATCATCTTCATCAGCTCCAGGCGCTCGGTCCGGGCGGCGGCGGCGAAGCGCTGGGCCAGCTCCGGGTCGTCCGGGGCGGCCAACAGCCGCTCCAGGGCCGCGGCGGGCGCGGCCACCAGCTCCGGGGTGACCAGGAGCTCGCGGAGCTCGGTGCTGGGCAGGCGCTTCTCAAAGGGCAGCAGGGCCTTTTCCATCACCGACACCAGGGCCCGGGCCCCGGTCTTGAGCTCGGCCGCCTGCTGGGCCAGGGCCTGCAGGGCCTCGGGCTCGAAGCGCAGGTCGATGTCATAGGCGGCGAAGTCGCGCTTCTTGCTGATGACCACCGGGTTGTTGGGGTTGCGCAGAATCTCGTGCAGGTCCTCGGCGGTCAACTCGTCCAGGACCACCGTGACCGGCAGCCGGCCCACGAACTCGGTCTCGAAGCCAAACTGGACCAGGTCCTGGCTGGTGAGCTGGTGAAAGTACTCCTGGTCCTGGGCGGCCTCGCGCACCGGGGCGGAAAAGCCCACCGCCTTCTGGTTCTGGCGGCGCTTGATGATCTCGGGCAGGCCGCCAAAGGCCCCGGACATGATGAACAAAATGTGCCGGGTGTTGACGGTGCGCTTTTCGCGCTGGCCGGTCTTGCGGTACTTCTCGATGGCCTGGATCTGGGAGATCGGGTCGTGGGCCGTCTTGAGGTCCACCTCGGTCTCCTCCATGGGCTTCAGCAGGGCGCGCTGCACCCCGGTGCGGGAGACGTCCGGACCGATCAGGTTGTTGCTGCTGGCGATCTTGTCCACCTCGTCGATGTAGACGATGCCGTACTGGGCCAGTTCGATGTCCTCGTTGGCCTCGTGGACCAGGTCGCGGATCAGGTCCTCCACGTCGCCGCCCACGTAGCCGGTTTCACTGAACTTGGTGGCGTCGCCCTTGACGAAGGGCACCCCCAGCTTGGCGGCGATGAGCTTGACCATGTAGGTCTTGCCCACTCCGGTGGGGCCGATCATCAGCACGTTATTCTTGATCAATCCCACTCCGTCCGCCGGGTCCTTGCTGGCGCGCTGGGCCAGGTAGCGGGCGCGGTTGAAGTGGGTGCAGACCTTGGTGGCCAACACCGCCTTGGCCTCGTCCTGGCGCACGATGTACTGGTCCAGGTAGGCCACCATCTCGTCGGGGCGCATGTTGAACTTGATCCGGCTCCAAACGCCCTCCGCCTCGCCGCCCTCGGCCTCGGGCAGGGGGCAGAGCCGGGGGGCCAGGGCGCGGCTCTGGCCGCCGTACTTCTGGGCCAAATAGTCGTTAAGTTCCCGTTCCACCGACTTTTGATCGGGCGGGGCCGGGCGTGTTTCCTCGGGACCGAAAGGCTTTTCCATGTCATGATCCAGTGCTGGGGTTCGGAAACCAGCCGCCTCGGCGGCGGTTTTCCATCGCTACGTTTGAATATAAAGCCGGCCCGGGGGGGGCGCAAGGCGGGGACGCGAGGGAACCCAGGGGCATACGGGGATTTTTTTCCGGTTGCCAGTTGGTGGAGTTTGTGTATTATTGTCGAAGTTTTTGCCCGGGACCGACTGGGCAGGGGAAGGTGCGCTTTTTTCCTTGCTGGTCGGAAACCGGGGAGCTATGGTAGAAGCTTCGGCTGGCGTAGCTCAATTGGCAGAGCGGCTGATTTGTAATCAGCAGGTTGCGGGTTCGATTCCCACCGCCAGCTCCAGTCTGGCGACCCAGGCCAACGGCTGGAGGTGGGCGGGATGGACCCGGTTGTGGTCCGGCGCGAAACGTAACTTGGCGAAATTTCAGGTGGGGTTCCCGAGCGGCCAAAGGGAGCAGACTGTAAATCTGCCGGCGAAGCCTTCGGAGGTTCGAATCCTCCCCCCACCACCAGCAAATTGACCGTCTCGCTTGCGGCCCTTGGCCAAAACGACGCGGCAAGATATACTAAATAGGATAAGCCCACGTAGCTCAGTAGGTAGAGCACTTCCTTGGTAAGGAAGAGGTTCATCGGTTCAAGCCCGATCGTGGGCTCCAAAAATTGTCGAAACGCGTAGCGCAGGGGCGGTCGACAGCCGGTTCCGGCCCCGTTTCTCATCGCCATAAGGAGTGTCCCCATGGCCAAGGCAAAGTTCGAGCGCAAGAAGCCACACGTGAACGTGGGAACGATC
>CALERA010000141.1 GCA_937908275.1 uncultured Desulfarculaceae bacterium
GCCTATGCCAGCGTGGTGGAAGAAGACGGGCGGATCCTGGGGTTTCAGATCAGCGCCTCCACGCCGCTGGCCACGGCCGCCACGTTCTCGAAGACCACGTGGATCCACGGCGTTTCCCAGGCGGTCTGGGGATAGGGCGAGCTGATGATCTCCATGCAGCCGGTGGCGCTGCAGGCGATGACCTGCTTGCCCACGGCCTTGAGCACCTGGCGCAGGGCCAGCACCTCGCCGCAGCCCTGGCAGGCGCGGTGACCGCGGGAGAAGGGCTCCACCAAGGGGATGTTCTTGGGGGTTATCTTCTCGTAATTCTTGAGTGCTTCGGCGGCGGAAATCATTCCTTCACCCCCACCATCTCGCAGGTCATGTTCTGACCGGCGGCCTTGGACTGCTGGGCCTTGGCCAGCATCTCCTTGAACTGGTCGCGGGTGACGTCGCGCCCGCCCAGGCCGGCCTCGAAGTTGGCCACGTACTTCTGGATGCCCTGGCTGAACAGGAGGGCGCGCACCTCGGTGGCCACCGGACCGGCCGGGGCGCCGAAGGTGAGGTTGCGGTCGATGACCACCAGGGTGTCGGCCTTGGCCACCGCCTTGGTGAACTCCTCCACCGGGAAGGGCCGCCACAGGCGGATGCGCACCACGCCGACCTTCTGGCCGGCCTCGCGCATCTCGTCCACCGCGCTCATGATGGTCTCGCTCAGGGAGCCCATGCTCACGAAGACCGCCTCGGCGTCCTCGGTGCGGTAGCTTTCCACCGGCTGGTAGCTGCGGCCGAACTGCTTGGCGAAGCTGGCCCAGTGCTCCAGGATGTAGGGATAGCTGTCATTGATGGCCTGCACCTGGGCGCGCTTGGCCTCGGTGTAGACCTCGGGCACGCCCACCATGCCCATGCTGATGGGCTTGGCCGGGTCCAGGCAGAGCTGGGGGACGTAGTTGGGCAGCCAGGCGTCCACCTCGGCCTGGTCGGGCATCATGATCGGCTCGATGACGTGGGTCAGGATGAAGCCGTCCATGTTGACCATGACCGGCAACAACACTCGGGGGTCCTCGGCGATCTTGAAGGCGGCCAGGGTCAGGTCCAGGACCTCCTGGCCGTTCTCGCAGAAGTACTGGATCCAGCCGGTGTCGCGCTCGCCCATCACGTCGCTGTGGTCGTTCCAGATGGAGATGGGGCCGGACAGCGAGCGGTTGGCCACCGCCATGACGATGGGCAGCCGCATGGAGCTGGCGATGTAGAGCATCTCATGCATCAGGGCCAGGCCCTGGGAGGCGCTGCTGGTGAAGGTGCGGGCGCCGGCCGCGCTGGAGCCGATGCAGGCGCTCATGGCGCTGTGCTCGCTCTCCACCGGGATGAACTCGGCGTCCAGGTGCCCGTCGGCCACCAACTCGGCCAGGTGCTCGACGATGTGGGTCTGCGGGGTGATGGGATAGGCCGCGACCACGTCGGCATTGGCGAGTTTTACGGCCTCCGCGCAGGCCAGGGAAACCTCAAGCCCCACACGCCGGGCCATACTTGTCCTCCTCTTTTTCTTCGAGCCAGCTGATGGCTTGCTTGGGGCATTCCTCGATGCAAATGCCGCAGCCTTTGCAATAGAAGCTGTCCCAGGTGTAGAAACCCTCGGCCTTGGGATCGGGGTCGTAAGCCATGTCCGGGCAGATGATCCAGCACAGGCCGCACTTGATGCACTTGTCGCGGTCGGTGATGGGCCTGCGGCGGCTGCGCCAGTCGCCGGTGTTGAAGCGCCGGGCGGTGCCGGGCTCGGTCATGGCGCAACCCAAGGCCAGGCTCTTCCAGGAAGTCATGCCTTCGTCGGCCATGGTATCACTCCTTGATGGTGGTCTCGTTAAAGGCGCGGCTCAGGGCGCCGAAGTTCTTCACGCCCTGTTTGCCGAAGCGCCCATCCAGGGGACCCTTGATGGAGTCCATCTTCACCAGCTCCACCGCCTTGAGCAGCACGCCCAGCATGGTGGTGTTGGTGATGGGCACTCCCAGCTCCTCCTCGGCGATCTTGCTGGCGTCGGCCACCGCGGTGCGGCCGCTGAAGCCGCACTCGCCCTGGACCGCCTCCACCGGCTTGCTGCTGTTGGCCACCAGGGTGCCGCCTTCTTTAAGGCCGGCCTTGACGTTGCCGCTGGCTAGCAGGGAAGGATCCAGCACCACCACCACGTCGGGCTGGTAGATCTTCTCGCGCAGCCGGATGGGCTGGTCGCTGATGCGCAGGAAGGCCTGCACCGGGGCTCCGCGGCGCTCGGGGCCGAAGCTGGGGAAGGCCTGGGCGTATTTGCCCTCGGCTATGGCGGCCAGCGCCATCAGCTCGGCCGAGGTCACCGCGCCCTGGCCACCCCGGCCATGAAAACGCACCTCGATCATTTCTTTCTCCTTCGTGAGATTACGGGCACCGCTGGCGGCAGGGCCGATGGGGGGCCACGGACCGGGCTGGGGGCTCGTGGGAATCGCGGGCCGGTGGCGCCGGATGTTGGGCCATCCTGATAGCGAAACCCCGTCGGCTTGCTGCCATATGAAGTGCTAATTCTAGGTGTGAAGTGGCATACCTGTCAACCAGGTTTGACCAATTTACCCAAAGATGTCACTACTTCCGGGATATGGAAAATTGTTGGCCAAAATTGTACATATGATGCGCAAGTTAACCTATCGAGCCCCTTGGCGTCCGCTATGTGGAATGGGTCGGACCCCTGATACCAATTAGCCCTGGGAGCGGCTTGGCCGGGTTATGAACTTGATTCAGGCACTTGGCGGGCGGCTCCTCGGAGGGGGAAAGCGCGAAGGGGCCGTGTCCACCGCGTTCCGCGCGGACCTGGCCCGGGCCGCAATCCAGGCCGTTATCAGCGGCGAAATGGCCTGGGAAGGCGAGAATCCCGGGCCACGGGGCTGAAAAAACCCCGCCGGTCGCTGGAAAGACCAGGCTGGGGCGGCCCGGGCGCGGGTTGACAGCGCCACCCCTGGACGGTATATTCCGGTTCACTGACGCGGGGTGGAGCAGTTCGGTAGCTCGTCGGGCTCATAACCCGAAGGTCACAGGTTCAAATCCTGTCCCCGCTACCACCGGTGATTGACAGGGCGGCCGCCAGGTCGCCCTGTTTTTTGATATGCTCAGCCATCAGGGCAAAAGGTCGCCGCACCAGCCGACCTGTAACCCTCCCACCTGGCGGCCGAAGCGCACCCAGGCCCTGCCGCGACTTCCCCGAATCCCATCCCAAGCGCCGCCCGAGCATCGGCTGGTGAAATATCTGCTCGCTGCTGCCTGCCTCGGGACGGTTCTCCACCACCGCCGCGCCCAACTCCGCCTGCCGCAAGGCCAATGAGTACTGCTCCTCAGTGAACCGCGTCCGCTTCAGGGTGCAACCCTCCCAGGTCCACAGACCAAGGCTCCGCCGAAACACCGCATGATAAATAGGCTAATAGCCGGGAGCGTGGCAGGGGAAGGTCGCGGACCAGGCGGGAGTCCGGGATTGCTATTAGCGCAATAGCCTAAATTGATTTGAAAAAAATACTGATAGCTCAGCGTTGCCAGCCGCCTTGGCCGAGCCGGCCTGTAAAAAGACCTTGCCAGACCAGTTTTTTCTATTGACAAGGCTTTGGCGGGAAAATTACAGTATGTAAAATTCATTTATGCAGAGTGAAAATAATGAGCGAGAACGAACACCCCCGCTACTTCGTGCATTCGCTGGAGAAGGGCCTGGACGTTTTGATGGCCTTTTCTAAAAAAGGCCCGGACCTCACGTTGAGCGAAATCGCGCAAATTACTGGAATGGCGCCCCCCACCGCCAGCCGTTTCACCCGGACGCTGGAAGACCTTGGTTACCTGGTCCGCGACCAGTTGACCAAGGGCTATCGGCTTTCCCCCAAGATCCTGCGCATCGGATTCAGCTTTATCGGCAATCTGGATTTGCGGCGCAGGGTGTCGGTGCAGCTGCTGGAAATCACCAAGCAGTTCAACGTGGACACCGCCTGCGCCATTTTGGACCAGACCGAAGTGACCTACATCGAGCGATTCCGCTCCAACTCGATGCTCAGTCTGCATCTCACGGTCGGTTCGCGCTTGCCGGCCCACACCTCGGCCATGGGGCGGGCCATCCTGGCATTCATGGATCCCAAGGAAGCGCGTGCCATCGTGGAAACTTCCGAACTGAGCGCGAACACCCCCTTCACCATCACCGACAAGACCCTCCTGCTGGAGCGCCTGGAAGCGGTGCGTCAAGCTGGGGTCGCCATCAATCGCCAGGAGCTGGCGGTGGGCATGGCGGCCGTCGCGGCGCCTGTGATGGCCGGGTCCAAGGTGGAGGGCTCCATTGGGGCCTCCTTCCCCATCCAGCGCCTGGAGGAGGAGGGCTTTCTTGAGACGATCAGGGACAAGATCATGGAGACGGCAAGGAAAGTGGCCATGTAAACGCTGAGTTGCCAAGCAGTCGCCTGGCAATGACTTCCACTGGATATGGCGTGGAAAGCCAACGCTAAGAGAGGGAAATCATGAAAAAGCAGAGATTCATCCTGGCCGCGGCATCTTTAGCTCTCATTATCTTGATGCTTGGCGGCGTTTGCCAGGCAGCCGACAAGTTCCCCTCCCAGCCCATCAACCTATACGTGGGATTCCCGCCCGGCGGCGTGGCCGGCAACAGCGCCCACGCCATCGCCACCCCGGCCGCCGAATTCGTGGGTCAGCCGACGGTCATCATCAACAAGCCCGGAGCGGGCGGAACCCTGGCGGTCAGTTATGTGTCCGAGCAGGCGCCGGATGGCTACAACCTGATCAACGCGGGCACCTCCACCCTGGCCACGGCCATGTTCACCGAGGACGTGCAGTGGGGCCCTGGCGACTTCACCATGATCCTGGGTTACACGGCCTTCAACTTCGCCTTGGTCGCCCGGGCCGACGCTCCCTACAAGACTTTCGATGAATGGGTGGCCTACGTGCGCGCGCACCCTGGCTACAAGTACGCCGACTACGGCGCCCTGGGCACCATGCACATCTTCATGGAATGGCTCAACCGGGAGTTGGACCTGAAGATGACCCCGGTCCACTTCAAGGGCGACAACCCCGGCGTGACCGCGGTGCTGGGCGGGCACGTCGCGGTGTATTGCGGCGCTGGCGGCCAGGCCCCCCATGTCAAGGCCGGCACCCTGCGCACCCTGCTGCAGATCTCCGGCGAGCCCCTGGACGCGAACTCCGACACCGTGGCCCGCTTGCTGGTCAAGTTCCCCAAGGCTCCCGTCGACGCCTTCACGCTGCCCATCGGCATCTTTGGTCCCAAGGGGATCCCCGCGCCGGTCCGGGACAAGCTGACCGCCGCCTACACCAAGGCGGCCCAGAGCCAGGCCTGCGTCACCGCCCTCAAGCAGATGAACATGACCGTGAATATCGTCAGCCCCGAGGAACTGGAAAAGAAGCTGAAGCTGGGCCACGAGCAGTTCAAGCAGCTCACCACGGAACTGGGACTCAAGCGCTAGCAAGTGATTGGGGTTGAAGCCGTGACCAAGGATGACCGTTTCTGCGCCCTGATCCTCCTGGGGATCGCCATCGCCACCTGTCTGGGATCCGCCCGGCACGTGGTGGGAACCTTCAACGATCCTGGCCCCGGCTTTTTCCCCATGGTCCTGGGAATCGTGCTGGGCCTGCTTTCCTTCATCATCCTGGCTGGCGGCATCGTGGCCAAGCGGGCGGACCCGGGCCAGGAATCCGCTGAGCGGTGCGGGCGCGGGCGAGTAAGCCGGGAGGCCCTTTACGTGGTGGCGTCCCTGGTGGTTTTCGGATTCGCGCTGGTGCCCTTGGGCTACATCCTCACCACCCTGGTGGTTTTCGCCGTCCTGCTCCGGCTGGTGGCCCGTCTAACGTGGCCCATGGTGGTGGGCGGGGCGGCGGCCCTGGCCCTGGGGTCATACCTGATCTTCGTCACCCTCCTCGGTGTCACCTTGCCCCAGGGCTTACTGGGCTTTTGATTAAAGGGATCCCAAGGCAGTGGAAACTTTAGAGCTCGTTGTGTACGGATTCCAGGTGGCCCTGTCGTTTCACAACATCGTGGCCTGTTTCGTGGGCGCGCTGTTGGGCACCTTGGTGGGAGTGCTCCCGGGCCTGGGACCGGTGGCGACCATCTCCATCCTGTTGCCGATCACGCTGAGCATGGAGCCGGTGACGGCCATCATCATGCTGGCGGGCATCTACTACGGCGCCCAGTATGGCGGCTCCATAACCTCCATCCTGATCAACGTGCCCGGCGAAGCCACCACCGTGGTCACCTGCATCGAGGGCCACCAGATGGCCCTCCAGGGCCGGGCCGGACCGGCGTTGGGCATTTCCGCCATTGGCTCATTCATTGGCGGGACCCTCTCCCTGGTGGGGATCATGTTCCTGGCGGCGCCGCTGGCCAGTTTCGCCCTCAAGTTCGGCCCCCCGGAGTTCACGGCCTTGATCTTCCTGGCCATCACCCTCATCACCAGCATGGCGGTGGGTTCGCCGATCAAGGGCCTGGCCACCGCCGCGCTGGGCATGCTGACCGGGGTGGTGGGCATGGACCTGGGCTCCGGGGTGCCGCGCTTCACCTTCGGCATCCGCGCCTTGTACGACGGCGTGGGCCTGGTGCCGGTGATCATGGGCCTGTTCGGCATCGGGGAGATTCTGACCAACGTCGAGGAGAAGAGCGCTCCGGACATCATCAAAACCAAGCTCAACCACATCTGGCCCACCCGCACGGACTGGCTGCAAAGCCGCCTGCCGATCTTGCGCGGCACGGTGGTGGGCTTTTTCCTGGGCCTGATCCCCGGGGGCGGGGCCCTGATCTCCACCTTCGCTTCCTACACCCTGGAGAAAAAGATCTCCCGCCACCCGGAAAAGTTCGGTCATGGCGCCATCGAGGGCCTGGCCGGCCCTGAAACCGCCAACAACACCGGCGCCCAGGCCTCCTTCGTGCCCATGCTGTCCCTGGGGCTTCCCTCCAACGTGGTGACCGCCATCCTCATCGGGGCCCTGGTCATCCATGGGGTGGAGCCCGGCCCGTTGATGATCAGCACCAACCCGGACATTTTCTGGGGCGTGCTGGTGAGCATGTACATCGGCAACGTCATGCTCCTGATCCTGAACCTGCCCCTGATCGCCTTGTGGGTCCAGATCCTGCGCATCCCCTACAAGCTGCTGCTGCCGCTGATCATGCTCTTCTGCCTGGTGGGGGTCTACAGCACCAACCTCAACATCTTCGACGTGTTCGTGATGATCTTCTTCGGCATCGTGGGCTACCTGATGCACAAGTTCCACTACGAGCCGGCGCCCTTCGTGATGGGCCTGGTCCTGTGTCCCATCTTCGAAAACGCCTTCCGCCAGAGCCTGAGCCTGTCGGACGGGTCCTTTTTGATCTTCTTTAATAGGCCGATCTCCGCGGTGCTGATGATTTGCGGGCTCTGCTTACTGGCCAGCTACCTGCTGCCGTGGTGCCGCCGCAAGATCAAGGTCCTGCAAGAGAACGCCTGCGATTAAACCCTAGTGAAGTTTTGGGAGGCAATTTAATGATCACCATCATCAGGGGTGCCCGGGTCTACTCACCGGAGGACTTGGGAGTCCAGGACGTTCTGGTCGTCGGCAAGCAGATTCACGGCGTGGGCGGGGATTACGATCTCTGGGCCAAACTGCCGGACGCGGTGGAGATCGACGCCCACGGCAAGCTGCTGGTGCCAGGCTTCATCGATTCCCACGTCCACATCCTGGGCGGCGGCGGCGCGGCCGGTTTCGGCAGCCGCGGTCCGGAGACCAGCTTCAGCGAGACGGTGCTGGCCGGCACCACCACGGTGGTGGGCGTGGTGGGCGT
Organism: uncultured Desulfarculaceae bacterium; assembly: GCA_937908275.1. Classification (GTDB taxonomy): domain Bacteria; phylum Desulfobacterota; class Desulfarculia; order Desulfarculales; family Desulfarculaceae; genus JACRDC01. The sequence goes on from CALERA010000141.1 coordinate 7,809, forward strand.
GGACCAGGAAGGCCGCGACCTGAAGACCCTCTACGCCAAGACCAAGAGCCTGGAGTTCCGGGGCATCACCGCCAAGATGTTCACCTGCGGCTTCGACACCGAAGTGACCATCACCGGCAGCATCAAGAGCGACATCTACCTGATCGACAACGTCATCGGGGCCAAGTGCTGCGTCTCGGACCGCCGGGGCGCCCAGACCACCCTCGACGAGCTCAAGAAGGCCATGGCCAACGCCGCCCTGGGCGGCTTGCTGGCGCGCAAGGCCGGGGTGCTGCACATCCACATGGGCGACAACCCCAGCGGCCTGACCCCGGTCATGCAGGCCCAGGAAGAGACCGGGGTGCTCATCAAGTGCGTGGTGCCCACCCACATCAACCGCAACGAGGTGCTGATGGAGCAGGGCCTGGCCTGGGCCGCCAAGGGCGGCGTCCTGGACCTGACCCCCTGCATCTATCCCCCGGACTTCAAGCGGGCCACCAAGACCGCCAAGGCGGTGGTCGATCTGCGCAAGGCCGGGGTGCCCATCGAGCAGATCACCATCAGCACCGACGCCAACGGGGTTCACACCATCCACGGCTTCGCCCGCATGGCCCGCAACCCCATGGACCTCATGTACAAGGAGTTCCTGGACCTGATCCAGGGCGAGGGCGTCTCCATGACCGACTCCCTCAAGTGCGTGGCCAGCAACGTGGCCCGGGTGCTGCGCCTGGAGGACAAGGGACGGATCGCGCCGGGCGCCGACGCCGACCTCATGCTCCTGAATCCGGACAGACTGGAGATCAAGATGGTCATGGCCCTGGGCGTGAAGCTGGCGGAGGACGGACGCCTGGTGAACCCGCCCCCCCTGGACGTTTAGGCACGGTTCTTTCACGGGCGCCCGCGCCCGAGCTCAAACAAACGCATCCTTTGAACCATCAGGAGGTATCTTCGCAATGAGCCAGATCAGCAAACCGGGTGGGACCTACACCATCTTGCCCCTGCCCTTCAGCCAGAACTTCGAGATCAAGGAAGACGTCCTGGCCCAGGCCATCGACTGGGCCGTGAGCGTGGGCGCCCAGGGCGTGGTGGCCACCGGCTCGGTGGGCGAGTTCTCCCACCTGACCGAGGCCGAGCGCAAGCGCGTGATGGAAGTCAGCATCGCCCAGATCCGCAAGAACCCGGGCACCAAGGCGGTGGCCATGACCGCGGCGGCGGGCACCCTGGAGACCATCACCTGGACCAAGCTGGCCAAGGACATGGGCTACGACTACGCCCTGATCGTCCCCCCCTATTACTGGAAGGTGGGCGACGACGAGGTGTTCCGTCACTACCAGATGATCAGCGAGGCCACCGACATCCCGTTGATCGTCTACAACAACCCCATCACCTCCAAGTTCAAGATCTCGGTGCCCTTCGCCAAGCGGCTGGCGGACCTCCCCACCGTGGTGGGCATGAAGGAGATGAGCCATGACATGGCCTACCTCATGTCCATGTACGAGACGGTGGGCGGCGAGATCAGCATGATGCAGACCTTCCGGGTGTACCTGATGGGCCTGATGCTGGGCGCCGCCGGCGGCTCCATCACCTCCTTCGGTCTGCCGGCCTGCGTGAAGATCAACGAGCTCTACGCCAAGGGCGACCTGGCTGGCGCGGTCAAGATCCAGCAGGCCCTGAACAAGCTGTTCAAGGGCTCCACCGAGGGCTCCGGGGTGCTGGGCCGCATCAAGACCGCCTGCTCCCTGGTGGCCGGCCTGGACTTCGGCCCGCCCCGCCCGCCCTACATCACCCCCGAGGGCAAGGAGCTGGACATCCTGAAGGCCAACCTGGACCACCTGAACGAGACCATGGCCGCGGTGAAATAAAACCTGTCCTGGGATCCTGGCATCGAAAAGGGAAGCTCCGCCTAGGCTCGCCGCTTTGACCACCTCCGCGCGTCACCATCCAGCCCGCAGGCGGGGCTTCCCATTTCTCAACCACCCCTCGGGCCGCCCGGCCTGGGTCCGGGACGGGGCCTTTGCCGCCCCGCCCGCGTCAGAGGATGTCAACCGTGCGGTATCCGCGTCTGTTCCAGCCGGGTCGCATCGGCCAGGTGGAGATCAACAACCGCCTGGTCATGGCCCCCATGGGAACCCCCGCCCTCACCGGATGGCGGGGCACCTTCAGCGACCGGCTCATGGACTACTACGAGCGCCGGGCCCAGGGCGGGGTTGGCCTGATCATCACCGGGGTGAGCCTGGTGGATGCCAGGGTGGAGCCCTGGGAGACGGACGGCGAGCCGTCCCTGGTCTGCTTTGACCAGGCCTGGAAGGCGCGCAACTTCCTCCAGCTCACCGAGCGGGTCCACGATCACGGAACCAGGATCTTCGCCCAGCTCAGCGCCGGTTTCGGGCGGGTCCTGCCCAAGCGCATCCTGAACCGGCCGGGGGTGGAGCCCTTGGCCCCCTCGCCGATGCCGGCCTTCTGGCGTCCGGAGATCATGGCCCGGGAGATGCGCCTGGAAGAGATTCAGGCTTTGGTGGAAGCCTGCGGGCGGGCGGCCCAGGTGGCCCGGATGAGCGGCTTCGACGGGGTGGAGCTGCACGGTCACGAAGGCTATCTGCTGGACCAGTTCATGACGCCCCTGTGGAACCGCAGGACGGATCAATACGGCGGCAGCTACGCCAACCGCATGCGCTTCGCCCTGGAGTGCATCGCCAGCATCCGGCGGGCGGCGGGCGAGGATTTCCCCATCTCCTACCGCATCGGCGTCGAGCACAAGCTGCCGGGGGGACGCCAGCGGGAAGAGGGCCTGCGCATCCTCCAGGACCTGGAGCGGGCTGGGGTGCAGGCCCTGCACGTGGACGCCGGTTGCTATGACAACTGGCACTGGCCCCATCCGCCCTTGTATCAACCGCCGGGCTGCATGGTGGACATGGCCGCGGCGGCGCGCCCCCTGGTCGGATTGCCGGTGATCACCGTGGGCCGCCTGGGCTATCCCGCCCTGGCCGAGCGCGTCTTGGCCGAAGGCGTCGCCGATTTCGTGGCCATCGGCCGCCCCCTGCTGGCCGATCCTGATTTCGCCCACAAGGCGCGGCGGGGCGGGGAGCAGGACATCTGCCCGTGCATCGGCTGCCATGAGTGCATGCACCGCATGCACCTGGGCCAGTCGATCAGCTGCGCGGTCAATCCGGAGTGCGGAGACGAGGCGCGCCTGAAGCTGACCAGGGCCGAGCGCAGCAAAAAAGTTTTGGTCATCGGTGGCGGTCTGGCCGGCATGGAGGCGGCCCGGGTCTGCGCCCTGCGCGGTCACCAGGTCAGCCTGCACGAACGATCCAGCCGCCTGGGCGGGGTCCTGAACCTGGCCGGGGCCAGCCAATTCAAGAAAGACCTGCTGGACTTGCTGGAGTTCAAGCGACGGCAGCTGGCGGACCTGCCCGGCCTGAGCCTGCACCTGAACAGCGAGGCCACCATCGCCACCATCCAGGCCGAAAAGCCGGAAGCGGTCTTCCTGGCCACCGGATCAGCGCCCCTGCGCCAGGCGCCCATACCCGGCCTGGCCGACACCCCGGTGCTCCTGCCGGACGAGGTCTACGCCGGCGCGGATCTGGCGGGCGACAAGGTGGTGATCATTGGCGGAGGGGCGGTGGGCTGCGAGCTGGCCTGGCATCTGGCGGAAAAGGGCAAGCGGGTCACGGTGGTGGAGATGCTGCCCCAGGCCGCCGCGGACCTTTTCATGGCCAACCGGGCCATGCTCCTGGAGCAACTGGGCCAGGCCGGCGTGGAACTGCTCACCAGCGCGACCGTGACCGGCCTGACGCCAGGCCAGGTGCAGGTTTCCGGCCAGGCTGGCCCCCTGACCCTGGCCGCCGACAGCATCATCCTGGCGATTGGCCGGCGATCCGAGAACCAGTTGCACCAGGCGATTCTGGCCCTGGTGGACGAGGTGTTCGTGGTGGGGGATTGCCGCTCCCCCCGCAAGGTCAAGGACGCGATTTGGGAGGCCTATAAAACCGCCCGGGTGATCTGATCGCCCGGACGCGGTCTTTATCCCGCAACAGATGACCGCGACCAAACAGCGATGAGCACCGCATGTTCAACCTGGAAGCGATCCTGATGGATCACGCCGACCATAACCAGACCTGGCGGCGGTTTCCGGTCACCGTCTTGCCTCGGCTGGCGCTTGCCAAGAGCGCCGACAGGATGCTGGCCGGGGCGGCCCCCTGGCCAGCATGTCATCCACCTCGTTCCGCAAGATGCCCTGAACATTGCCGGGCCGGAGGCCAAGCCGCCAAACCCGGGGCCGGTCCTGCACCGCGAGGACGTTTTCATAAAGTCAAACCAGGCAACCCGCCAAGCACGGAGAGATAGTCATGGCCATCCTGCCAGAGGTTAAGAAGCACTACGGTCGTCTCAAGCTGCTCATCAACGGCGAATGGGTCGAGTCCCAGTCCGGTCAGGTCAGCCAGACCACCAACCCGGCCACCGGGGAGGTGATCGCCGAGTTCCCCACCGCCACCAAGGCCGAGGCCCGGGCGGCGGTGGAGGCGGCGGCCGGAGCCTTCCCCGCCCTCAAGCGCATCGCCCTGCGGGAGCGGGCCCGCATGCTCTTTGACATGCGTCAACGCTACGAAGAGCACCAGGACGAACTGTGCCGGGTCCTGAGCCAGGACCATGGCCGCACCATCAAGGAAGCCGAAGGCTCGGTGCGGCGTTGCATCGAGAACATCGAATCCGCCTGCACGGCGGCCTATGGCCTGGCGGCGCGCAACGAGCACCTGGACAACCTGGCCAACGGCATCGACATGTGGCTGACCTGGGAGCCGCTGGGGGCCTTCCTCATCGTCACCCCCGGCAACATCCCCATGCACGCCTGGAGCTCCTTCGTGCCCTACGCCCTGGCGGCGGGTTGCCCGGTGGTGGTCAGCCCCTCCCGCCAGGACCCGGTGGCCGCAGAGTACATGACCAGGGTGGCCCTGGAGGCGGGCTTCCCGGCCGGGTCCATCAACCTGATCCATGGCGGCCGCGAGGTGAACAGCTTCATCCTGGAGCAGCCGGAGATCGAGGGCGTGGGCTTCATCGGCTCCACCTCCGCCGGCCTGGAATTGTTCGCCCAGTGCGGGCGGCTGGGCAAGACCAGCTCCCTGAACGGCAATGGCAAGAACACGGTGGTGGTGATGCCCGACGCGGACCTGGAGTCCTGCCCGGCCTATCTCCGGCAGGGCTGCTTTGGCATGACCGGGCAGCGCTGCCTGGGCTCGGACAACGTGGTGGTCATCGGCGACCGGACCCGCTACCAGGCGGTGAAGGAAGCGGTGAAGGCCAACGCCGCGGCCATGAAGCTGGGCTATGGCCTGGACGAGAGCGTGACCATGGGTCCCTACACCACCGCCGGCGGCAGGGACAAGGTCCTGGCCTGGATCGACAAGGGCCTGGCCGAGGGCGCCAAGATGGTGCTGGACGGCCGCACCATGCTGCCCCCCGACTACCCCAACGGCTACTTCCTGGGACCCACCTTGCTGGAGGACGCCCACATCGACATGGAAATCTGCCGGGAAGAGGCTTTTGGCGCGGTGGCCGCCCTGATCCGGGCCGACAGCCTGGAGCAGGTCATCGACTGGATCAACACCAAGACCGATCTGGGACACAGCGCCTGCATCATGACCAGCAGCGGGGCCAACGCCCGCCTGTTCGCCCGCGAGGTGAACGTGGGCAACGTGGGGATCAACGTGGGAGTGCCCCAGCCCTTCGCCTTCTTCCCCCTGGGCTCCAAGCGCAAGTCCTTCCTGGGCGCGGCCAAGTCGCGCCTGGCCTCCATGCGCCTGTTCCTGGACGAGAAGACCTTCACCGCCCGCTGGGCCTGATCGGCCCAGCAGGAGCGACCCGCCAGGGTCGCAAGGCGCGCGTCAGTCCGTTGCGGCCAGCCTGAGGGCGGCCGCAACGGTCGTTTTAACCACGAGGAGCGACGAGCGGAAACCATGGCTATTTTCGATCTGGACGCCCGTCCGGGGACCAAAACCCATGGGCTGGTGAAGGTTGGCGAGCTTGCCTTTGGCAGCCCCATCACCCTGCCGGTGATGGTTCTGTCGGGCGAGGGCAAAGGTCCGCTGTTGTGGGTCTGTGGCAATGTCCATGGCGATGAACTCAACGGCCCCCTGGCGATGATGGAGCTGTATCGGGAGCTGGACCCGGCCCGGATCAGGGGCTCCCTGGTCTTGACCCCGCTGTTGAACGCCCCGGCCTTCATGGACCGAGCCAAGATGGCCAGCCTGGACCGCCTGGACATGGACACGGTGTTTCCGGGCGATCCCCAAGGGTTGCAGGCGGAGCGGACGGCGCAGGTCCTCTTCCGGGAAATCACCCGCCATGCCGACGCGGTGATCAATTTGCACTCCCACAACACCCGTTTCGAAGCGATCCCCTATGCCAACTACAAGATCGTCCCCGGCGCCGATCCCGCGGTGACCAGGCGATCCCGGGACTTGGCGGCGGCGTTCGGGACCCGGGTGATTTGCCGCATCGACCTGGCCACGGCCGACGGCGAGCTGCCGGGCGTGACCAGGGGGGCCCTGGATATCTGCTGCATATCGCGGGGCATCCCGGCCTTCATGGCCGAATTGGGCGCGGGGGGCAGGGCCGAGCCGCACAACATCGCCCTGGCCAAGCAGGGCCTGGTCAACGTGATGTCCTTGATGGGCATGTGTCAGGGCGATCGCCTGGTTCAGGCCAGGCAGGTGGTGATCCAGCGCCGACGGTTCTTGCGCGCCAATCGCGGGGGGTACCTCCAGGTGTTGGCCCGCCTGGGCGAAATCCATCCTCGGGGCGTCCCATACGCCAGGCTGTTCAACTGGTGGGAGGACCTGGATCTCCCCTGCCTGGAACGGGAGGCCTATGTGATCGCCACCAGGGTCAATCCCCTGGTGGCCACGGGCGAGAAGATGATCATGCTGGGGACGGAATGGACAGAAGAAGCCGCGCGCCCCGAGGCCTGGCCCCAAGCGGCGTCGCCCGCTTGAGCCCATCGCATCCCGCTCGACAAGTCAGGCCATAACCGCCTGAAAAAAAACGCGGACCCCAAATCGTGACGGAATAGCCTGAGCGCCCGCAGGGCCGCGTCGTGGTCCAGGCGAAGAAAAATATTAATAATATATGTATGTTATGTTAAAATTTCATGGGTGATGGCCGCTGGGACGACCTGCACACCCACCTCAGTCTGCGCGGCTCCGCCACCAGGGAAGGGCCAGGGAACAATATACAGGGGTGAGGGGGTATTTTTAGTTGACTTTTCTGCAAACGTTTGCAACAATCGGCCATGATCAACAAAACCAAAGGCAGCCCCCCCTCCGTCACGATCAAGGAGATCGCCAAAAAGGCTGGCGTTTCCTACTCCACGGTTTCCCGCGCCCTCAACGACAAAAACGGGGTCAAAGGGGATCTTCGGGAAGCCATCAAGCGGATCGCCAATGAACTTGGCTATTTGCCAAACTCATCGGCCAAGGCCCTGGTGCAGAACCGGATCGGCGCCATCGGACTGATCATTCCCCGCACCGGCGAGTTCGCTTTCCAGAGCCCCTATTACTCGCAGATGCTGTTGGGAATCGGGGAGGTCGCCAATCAGCACAACTACAACCTGACCCTGAGTCTGCACGAGAAGGGCAATTACACCTCCCTTTATTTTCGCCGGCTGGTGGACGGGGTCATCGTGATCGGCAACCGGCTTGACGACGAGTTGGTGGTGGAGTTGGAGAGCAAGGGCGTCCCGGCCGTGGTGGTGCCGGGATTCCTGGACAACTCCCGGGTCGGCCTGGCCAGCGTGAACTCTGAAAACAGTATTTGTGTTTACAGGGCAGTTAGTTATCTGCTGGACCTCGGCCATCGCAAGATCGCCTTCATCCTGGGCGCGCCCAACTCAAAATACTCCGTGGAACGTTTCCGGGCCTATCGCGCGGCCTTCAGCGACCGGGGCCTGACCTATGATGACGCCTATATCGTGGAGAGCGACTTTTCCAAGATCGACGGCTTCCGTCTCATGGGGCGGCTCCTGGATTTGCCCGAGCCGCCGACCTGCGTGATATGCATCAATGACACCGTGACCCCGGGAGCCTTGCGCCAGATAAACATGCGCGGCCTGAAGATACCCGAGGACATTTCGGTGGTGGCCATCGGCTCCTCCGACATCCTGGATTTGTTTCAACCACCGCTCACCACGGTGAAAATCGACGTGATCAAGATCGGGCAGACCGCGGCGCAGATGCTGATTCAGTTGATCGAAACCGGCTCCTGCCCGGACCGGCACGTGGTCATTCCCTCGGAAGTAATCATCCGGGATTCGACCTGCGCCGTGCGGGGGGAGTAGGGGGTCTGTAATCACCAGCATGAGAGAGGGTTTGGTGCGGTGAAAAACTGCAAACGTTTCCAGAAAAGTTTCCCGGTTGCAGCCATTCCGGCTGGTTTCAATGCCGGGCGCCTCTCGGCGCGCGGCGGGTGCGAGGCCTTGGGCTCTCAACATCTGGAGCACGCGAAATGAAAGTGGATGACCTCGGCAAAGTGGTGGTCCTCGGTTCCGGCACCATGGGGCCGGGCATTGCCCAGATGTTCGCCCAAAAGGGACATCCGGTGACCGTGTGGAGCAAGGTGGCTGAGGAGCATGAGCGGGCGGCCAAGGTGGTGCGCACCAGCCTGGAGACGTTCGTGGAGCACCAGGTGCTGCCGCCGGACGCGGTGGAGCCGACTCTGGCGCGGATGACCTACACCGCCGACCTGGAGAGCGCGGTCAGAGACGCGGATCTGATCATCGAGTGCATCGTGGAAAACCTGGCGATCAAGGGCGAGCTCTTCCAGCAACTGGACGCCCTCTGCAAGCCCGAGGCGATCTTCGCCAGCAACACTTCGTTTCTCAACGTCTTCCAGGTCACTCCGGAAAAACGCCAGAGCCGCAGCGTGATCGCCCACTGGTTCGCTCCTCCGCAGATCATGCCCCTGGTGGAGGTGGTGCGCGGCCCCCAGACCGGCGACGAAACCGTGGCGATAGTGGTGGAGCTTCTGCGCCGCGTCGGCAAGGTGCCCATCGTGATGCAGAAATTCGTGCCAGGCTTCGCCATCAACCGCATGCTGCGGATTCTGGGTCGGGAAACCTTTTTCCTTTTGGACAACGGCTACATCACCGCCGACCAACTGGACCTGGCGGTCAAGGCCAGCCTGGCGCCGCGCATGATGGTGCTGGGCCTGGTGCAACGTTACGACTTCACCGGTTTGGACCTGAGCGCGCGCAACCTGGAGAACCCCGGCTTCGTCGAGGCGCCCCTGGACAACCACCCCAAAAGCCTTTTCGAGTTGGTGGAGCAGGGACACCTGGGGGTCAAGACCGGCAAGGGGTTTTACGACTACAGCGATAAGGAATACGAAGAGGTTCTGAAGGAGAGGGATGACAAGCTGTTGAACGTCATCAAGGCCGTCGATTTTCTCATCACTCCCCACAAAGGATGAAAGCCATGCCGCTGCAGCTCCCTTCTGACAAGGTCATCATCACCGTGGCCCAGACCGGGGCCCTGGTGAGCAAGTCCATGAACCCCAACGTGCCCGAGCAGCCGGAGGAGATCATCGAGTCCGCCTACGCCTGCTACAACGAGGGGGCGGCCATCGTCCACGTCCACGCCCGCGACCAGAGCGGCGAGAACACCTCCGACCCCGAGGTCTTCCGCAAGATCCGCGACGGCATCCGGCAAAAGTGCGACCTGATCACCCAGTACAGCACCGGCGGGGGGCCCAATCTCAGCCAGGAGCAGCGCATCGAGTGCCTCAAGGCCACCCCGGAGATGGCCTCGCTGAACATGGGCAGCATGATGCGCATCTCCGGAAAATACGCCGGCATCCCCTGGTCCAACATGCCCCAGGAAATCGAAACCTACATCTCCAGAATGCGGGAGTTGGGCGTCAAGCCGGAGATGGAGGTCTATAACCTGGCCATGTTCCGCGAGGTGGCCTCTGTCATCGAAAAGGGCCTGGTGGAAAAGCCTTACTACGTCAACCTGGTGTTGGGCATGCGCTATCAGGGGGCCTGCGACGCCACCCCCAAGATCCTCACCCTGCTGCACGACTTCCTGCCCGCCGAGGCCTATTTCAACCTCACCGCCGTGGGCACGGCCCAGCTTCCCCTGAGCACCATGGCCATGGTGATGGGCGGCTGCATCCGGGTGGGGCTGGAAGACAACATCTATTATCGCAAGGGCGAACTGGCCACCAACGCCCAGTTGGTGGCGCGGGCGGTGCGCATCGCCCGGGAGTTGGGCAAGGAGCCGGCCACCCCAGAGGAGGCCCGGGCGATTCTGGGCCTGAAGCCCCTGAGCCGCTCCTGAGTTGGTTTGCCGTTCTTGAGAAAAGAAGGGGCCGACCGCATTCTGGGCGCGGCAAAACCGCGCGGACCCGGATCAACTGACGACACAGCCCCAATAGTTGAAGCAGCCAGGAGAAAAGCAGCCCGAATTACTGACCCGGCATGAATGGAACCCCAAGCGAGGAGGTGTAACGTGGCGAAAAAAGCAACCAAGGTAATGATATGGCTGGCAGCCCTAGCGGTATACGCCGGAGGCGCGCTTGCCGCCGCAGCGGCAGACTTCCCCAGCAAGCCCATTACCCTGATCGTGCCCTGGGCCGCCGGTGGCTCGACCGACACCTGCATGCGGGTTCTGGCGGATAACGCCAACAAATACCTGGGTCAGCCGGTGGTGGTGGAAAACAAGCCCGGCGGCGGCGGCACGGTGGGCCCCGCCACCATGGTGGCCACGGCCAAGCCCGACGGCTACACCCTTTCCCAGATCCCCATGGGCGTATTCCGCCTGCCGCACACCCTCAAGACCACCTGGGACCCCCTCAAGGACTTCACCTGGGTCATCCAGCTCACCGGTTACACCTATGGCATCGTGGTCAAGAGCGACGCCCCCTGGAAGACCCTGAAGGAGCTTCTGGACTATGCCAAGGCCAATCCGGGCAAGGTGACCTACGCCACGCCGGGCGTGGGCGTCATGCAGCACGTGACCATGGAGAAGCTGGCCAAAAAGGAAGGAATCAGCTGGATCCACGTCCCGCAGAAGGGCGGCATCGAGGTGATTTCCGCCACCATGGGCGGCCACGTCATGGTCGGGGCCGAGACTTCCGGCTGGGCGCCCCAGGTGGCGTCCGGCGACCTCCGCCTCCTGGCCATCTGGACCGAGGAGCGCAGCAAGAACTGGCCCGATGTCCCCACCCTGAAGGAACTGGGCTATGACATCGTGGCCTCCTCGCCCTTTGGCATCGCCGGACCCAAGGACATGGACCCCAAGGTGGTGGCCATCCTGCACGACGCCTTCAAGAAGGCCATGGACGAGCCTTCCTTCCAGAAGGTCCTGAACGACTTTTACATGGTGCCTGCCTACAAGAACTCCAAGGATTACGCCGATTCGGCCAACGAGATGTTCTTGGAGGAAAAGCAGAACGCCGAGATCCTGGGCCTGAAGAAGCAGTAGGACCATTTGAACCCCCGGCCGCGCCGGCAAGCCAGCCTGAGTCCGCTGGCTTGCCGGCGACGACCAAGGCCGGGCGTCTTGGAAAAGCCAAGCCTTCTCGCGGCGCTTGTTGTTGGGACGGCGGCAGGACGCCATGGAGGTCGAGGTGAGGACAGCCGATATTTTCAGCTCTCTGTTCTGGATGGCCATCAGCCTGGGGATTTGCCTGGAGGGGTGCGACCTGGGGCTCGGCAGCCTCACCGACCCTGGGGGCGGCTTCATGTTTTTTTGGGTGGGGGTCATCATGGCCGGCCTGTCGGGCATTGTCTTGATCCAGGCCGCCAGGAGAAAGGCCGTCCGCGAGGAGATGAAGAACCTCTGGGCCGGCGTTGCCTATAAGAAGGTGATCGCCGTGATGGTGGCGTTGTTCGTCTATGCCTACCTGCTCAACACCCTGGGCTTCATCCTGGCCACCATCCCCCTGATGATCTTTCTGTTCAAGGCGGTGGAGCCCCAACGCTGGAGCATAGCCGTGCTGGGGGCGGTGATCAGCACCTTGGTCGCCTATGGCGTGTTCCGGCTCTGGTTGCAGTGCCAACTCCCCTTGGGCTTGTTGGGAGGTTGATCGGAAATGGACCTTTTTAACTACCTGGGAATCGGCTTCTCCGTAGCCCTCCAGCCCGAGAACCTGCTTTACTGCTTCATCGGGGTGTTCGTGGGCACCCTGATCGGCGTGCTGCCGGGCATCGGCCCGGTGGGCGCCATGTCCCTGCTCCTGCCCTCCACCTTCAAGGCCACGCCCGAGGCCGCCATCATCATGCTGGCCGGCATTTATTACGGAGCCATGTATGGCGGGTCCACCACCTCGATCCTGGTCAACATACCCGGCGAGGCGGCCTCGGTGGTCACCTGCCTGGACGGCTACCAGATGGCCCGCCAGGGCCGGGCGGGTCCGGCCCTGGGCATCGCCGCCTTCGGCTCCTTCATCGCGGGAACCATCGCCGTGCTGGGCCTGATGCTGGTGGCGCCGCCGCTGGCCAGCTTTGCCCTCAAGTTCGGTCCGCCGGAATATTTCACCCTGATGGTCCTGGGCCTGACCATCCTCATCTATCTGGCCCACGGCTCCATGCCCAAGGCCCTGATCATGGCCGGCTTCGGCCTGGTCCTGGGCTTGGTGGGCCTGGACACCATGAGCGCGCTGCCGCGTTTCACCTTCAACCAGATGGAGCTCCTGGACGGGGTGGGCCTGGTGCCCATCGTCATGGGCGTTTTTGGTGTGTCGGAGGTACTGCTCAACATCGAGCAGATCGTGCGCCGGGACATCCTGAAGACCAATATCAAGGGCCTCATGCCCACGGCCCAGGACTGGAAGGCCTGCAACGGTCCCATCGCCCGGGGGTCCATTCTGGGGTTTTTCCTGGGCGTGCTGCCCGGTGGTGGGGCGGTCATCTCCTCCTTTGTGTCCTACGCCCTGGAAAAAAGGCTGTCCAAGCACCCCGAGCGCTTTGGCAAGGGGGCCATCGAGGGCGTGGCCGGGCCGGAGGCAGCCAACAACGCCGCCACGGGCGGCGCGTTCATTCCGCTCATGACCCTGGGCATCCCCCCCAACGTGATCATGGCCATGCTGTTGGGGGCCTTCATGATCCACGGGGTGACCCCGGGGCCCCTGATGATGAAGCAACACCCCGATTTGTTTTGGGGGGTCATCGTCAGCATGTACGTCGGCAACCTGATGCTCCTGATCCTCAACCTGCCCCTGATCAGCATCTGGGTGCAGATCCTCAAGGTGCCCTACAAGGTTTTGTTCCCCCTGATTATCCTTTTCTGCCTGGTGGGCGTTTACAGCGTCAACAATACGGTTTTTGATATCTATATCATGTTGATCTTCGGCATCATCGGCTACTTGATGAAGAAGTTCGATTACGAGGGCGCGCCCATGATCTTGGCCTTCGTGCTGGGGCCGATGATGGAGAACAACCTGCGCAAGTCGCTGATAATGTCCCAGGGTGATTTCAGCGTTTTCTTCACCCGCCCCCTGGCCGCCGCCTCCCTGATCATCGCGCTGCTGCTGCTGCTCTCTCCCCTCATTCCCTGGTTCAGCAAAAAGAGAGCGGAGATACCCAAGGAGGAGGATTGACACCTGAGCACAGGTGAAAATGCGCTTGAAAAAGCCAGACGGGCGGGGGAGACCCCGCCCGTCTGGCTTTTTCCCTAGCCATCTGCGGCAATCAACCCCAGAAAGCTGCATCGCCCGGCTGCGATCCGCCAAGCCCCGAGGCCGGGGAGGGTGGGCGAGCGCGGAAAAGCGCCGGCGGAGGCTTGACACCAAGATAAAGTTGCGTATACAACTAAAGCCATGCAGTTCTCCTACGACCGGAAAAAGTCCCTGGGGCACTTGGCCGGACTGGCGAGCCGGTTGTTGAGCAACACCCTGGGCAAGCGCTTCCAGGATGCGGGCATCGACATGACGGCCGAGCAGTGGGGCGCGATCCTCATCCTGCTCAACGACGATGCCATGACCCAGGGGCAGCTTGGCGAGCGGCTGTTCCTGGAAAAATCCAGCACGAGCCGCCTGGCGGACCGGCTGGAGCAGCGCGGCTGGATCGCGCGCACCAAGGCCCCGGGCGACAGCCGGCAGAAACTCGTGGCTCCGACGCCCCTGACCCTGGAAACCGTGGAGCACTGCGCCAGCATCGCCCGGACGGTCCTGGAAGAGGCGCAACGCGGCTTGAGCCAGGAGGAGCGGTCGCTTTGCCGGTCGCTGCTGGCCAGGATCATCGCCAACCTGGAGGAAACCGCCGTCTGAGCCGGATGGCGGGCGCGACAGTCGGGCCTTCGACGCGAGGGAGTGCAAACCATGGAGCCGTCGCGCAGCGTGCGCACCTCCTGCCGTGGCTGTCACGGGGTCTGCCAGGTCCTGGTGCACCTGGACCCGGCGGGACGCCCCCTGAAGATCAGCGGCGATCAGATCGGAAGAGCACACGTCTGAACTCCAGTCACGGCTACATCTCG
>CALERA010000142.1 GCA_937908275.1 uncultured Desulfarculaceae bacterium
TGCACGCGGCCGGCATCGACGCCCGGCCCATGTTCTATCCCCTGCACCTGCTGCCCCCCTATCAGGCCCTGCCCCGGGCCGGCGGGCTGGAGCGGGCCACGGACCTGGGGCTCGGCGGCCTGATGCTGCCCCTGTATCCCGACCTGCGCGAGGACCAGGTGGACTACATCTGCGCCCAACTCACGGCCCTGGGCCGGAAAGGGGCCTGAGCCGGCATGAGCGACCAGCCCCTGGCGGTCTCGGTGGTGCTGCCCACCTACAACGAGATCGCCAACATCGTGCCCCTGGTGGGGGAAATCCTGGAGCGCGCCCAGGCCGCCGGCATCCCGGTGCAGGTGGTGGTGGTGGACGACGACTCCCCGGACGGCACCGCCCCGGCCCTGGTCCAGGCCTTTCCCGGCGACTCCCGGCTCAAGCTCATCGTGCGCCAGGGCGAGCGCGGCCTGGCCAGCGCCCTTTGGCGGGGCATCCAGGAAGCCGATCACCCGGTGGTGGCCACCATGGACTCGGACTTCAACCACCACCCCCGCGACCTGGTCAGGGTGCTGACCGCTTTGGCCGGCCACGACCTGGTGATCGGCAGCCGCTACGTGCCCGGCGGGGGCATGAACACCAGCGCCCTGCGCTATCGCTGCAGCCAGGCCTTCAACCTCCTGGTGCGCCTGGCGCTGGGGGTCCGGACCCGCGACAACCTGAGCGGCTTCCTGGCCATGACCAAGACCACCTGGCAGAGCTTCGACCCCGGAGACATCTTCCACGGCTACGGCGACTACGCCATCCGCCTGCTCTATCGCGCCCACCAGCGCGGCCTGGACATCGTGGAGGTGCCGGTGGTCTACGAGAACCGCCTGGGCGGCGAGAGCAAGACCCGCTTCCTGCACCACCTGGCGATGTACCTGCGCACCGCCTGGGGCCTGCGCCGGGAGAGCCGGCCGTGAACCCCGACCGGGGCTGGAGGCTATGGCTTGGCCTGGCGGCCCTGCTGCTTCTGGCCCTGGCCGTTCGCCTGGTCTACCTGCCCTACCTCAGCCTGGACGCCGACATGGCGGTCACCGGGCTGATGGCCCGCCACATCCTGGAGGGCCAGCTCCCCATCTTCTTCTATGGCCAGCCCTTCTGCGGCTCCATCGAGGCCTATGTCGCGGCGGCGATCTTCGCCCTGGCCGGCTCCTCGCCCCAGACCCTCTGCCTGGCCCCCCTGCTGGTGGCCCTGGCCTTCGTGCTGGTGGCCTGGCTGGCGGCCCGGGACATGTGGGGGCCGGCCGCCGGCTGGTGGGCCGGCCTCCTGGCCGCCGTCCCGCCCTACTATTTCGCCCTGCATGGCATCCTGCCCCGGGCGGCCTACATCGAGATCCCGTTTTTCTCGCTGCTGCTCTTCTGGATCACCTTCCGCCTGGTCCACCGCCGGGCCAGCGCCGGGCTCTACCTGGCCTATGGCCTGGTGGCCGGCCTGGGGTTCTGGACCCACTTCCTCATCGCCTACGCCCTGATCGCCACCGCCCTGTATCAGGTCCTGGCCGACTGGCGGATGTTGTTGCGCCGGGGCCACGCCCTGATCTGGCTGGGGTTCTTCCTGGGCGGCGCGCCCTTCTGGTGGTTCAACCTCAGCCACCAGTGGCAAAGCTTCGGCTTCCTGCTCCAACCCAAGCTCAGTCAGCCCTTTGCCCAGGTCTTCGCGGCCGTGGCCGGCATGGCCCTGCCGGTGATGTTGGGGGTCTGGAGCGACGCCAACCTGACGCCGCTCTTTCCCGGGCTCTCCCAGGGCATACTGGTGCTGGGCCTGACGGGCCTGGCCAGCCTGATCTGGTTACGCCGCCGGGGTTTGGGGGGCCTGGCCCGGCTGGACGCCCGCGCCTGCGACGGCAGCGAACTCATGCTGCTGGCCTTCCTGCTGGGCATCGCCCTGATCCTGGTCAAGGGCGAGCCGGTGGGCAGCACCCGCCGCCATTTCGTGCCGCTCTACGCCGCCCTGCTGCCCCTGCTGGGTTATCTCCTGGCCCGCCTGGGCCAGCGCCGGTCCTGGCTGGCCCTGGGCCTGGGCGGGCTGGTGCTGTTCTCCAACCTGGCCGGCGCCTGGGTCACCGCGCCCATCGGCAATCCGGCCCTGCGCCAGGCCCTCCAGGCCAAGGTGCAAGGCCGCCAGGCCTTCATCAACGCCCTGCTGGCCAAGGGCATCACCCGGGCCTACTCCCTGGACTACTGGGATTGCCCCCTGCTGACCTTTGAATCCAATGAGCGCCTGATCGTGGTCATGGCCGGCGAAGAGCTGGACCATTTCTACGAGCCCCACGACCGCCTGGTGGCCCAGTCCCCCAGCCCGGCCTGGATCTGCCGGGGCAGCTATCGCCTGCTGGAGTCCGCCCTGCAAAACCTGGGGGCTGACAGCCAGCGCCTGACCGTGGGCGGCTACAGCGCCTTCCACGCCATCACCCCGCCCCAACCCGGCTGGCGGGCCGTGGACCGCCGGGGTTGGCGGGTCCGCGCGGGCGACCAACCCACGGACGCGCCCCTGGCCTGGGATGGCGACGCCCTCACCCGCTGGTCCCCCCTGGCCACCCAGGAAGCCGGCCAGACCCTGGAGCTGGACCTGGGCCAGGAGGTGCCCGACCTCTGCCGCCTGCGCCTGGCCTCGGGCCGGGCAGACGATCAGCCCCGGGGCCTGAAGGTCCTGCTCTCGCGCGATGGCCAGACCTGGACCCAGGCCACCCAGGCCCAGTCCCCGATCCAGGCCATGTATTGGTGCCGGGGCAAGGCCCTGGCCAGCGACAGCGATCCCCGCCTGGACATCTGTTTCCCCCCCCAGCCGGCCCGCTACCTGCGCCTGGTGCAGACCGGCAAGGTTCAACTCAGCTATTGGTCCATCCAGGAGCTGAGCCTCTTCCGGTCCGGACCGGCGGACCCGCCATCCGATCCCGCGGCGGTGGTGGCCCACGCCCGCGGACAAGGAGTGACGGCGGTCTTCGGCGACCTCTGCCTCAAGGCCTGGCTGCCCCAGGACCTGCGGCCCAGGCCCCAGGGGCCGCCGGTCAACCCCACCTGGCCCATGCAGATCCTGCCCCGGGACGTGCTGCCGGACCAACCGGGAGGAGTGATGCTGGCCCTGGAGCCCAGCCAAGCGGCCGGGACCGCCGACTTTTTGCGCAACCAAGGCTGGGAGTTCCAAGAGGCGGAAGCGGGCGGCTACCAGGTCTTCTGGGGCCTGGCGCGCCGGGAGGCGCTGGGCTCGGCCCTGCCCCTGTCCGGGGCCAGTCTGTGGGCCAATATCGGCGCGGAGGTGGAGCTGGTCCGGGACGGCGATCCCCAGACCCGTTGGGACACCGGCCGGCCCCGCCAGGCCGGCGACCGCCTGGAGATCGACCTGGGCCGGGAGGTCGAGCTGGCCGGTCTGGGCCTGGAAGCCCAGCCCGCGCCCCAGGACCTGCCGGCCGATCTGGAGTTGGAGCTGTCCAGCGACGGCCAGACCTGGCGGCGGGTGGACTATCGCCGGGTGGTGCTGGGGCCGCTGGTCTTTGCCGGCGACCGCCCCCTGACCGCCAACACCGGCCGCCTGCGCCTGGAGTTCGCCCCCCAGGCCGCGCGCCACCTGCGCCTGGGCCTGACCCAGGGCCATCCCCAACTCTACTTGTCGGTGTACGAGCTTTCGCTCTGGACCGCGCCCCAGGAGGCCCCCAGGCCGCGTTAATCGCGCCTGGGCAGCTTTTCTCCCCGCAACCAGGGTTCCAGTAGCTCCCGGGCCTGGCTCACGTCCTGGCCGATCTGGCTGGCCAACTCCTCGGGAGAGGCGAAGCGCTTCTCGCCCCGCAGGTGCTCCACGAAATGCAGCACGATCTCCCGGCCGTAGAGGTCGCCCTGGAAGTCCAGCAGGTGGGTCTCCACGGTCAGGCCGCCGTTGCTGAAGGTGGGGTTGGTGCCGATGTTGGTGACGCCCTTGAGCAGGACGCCGGGCTCGGGTTGCACCAGGACCGCGTAGACGCCCGACCCGGGCAGCAGTTCGTCCTCGACCCGCAGGTTGGCGGTGGGAAAGCCCAGCAAGCGCCCTCCCCGGCCATGGCCGCTGACCACCCGCCCGGCGATGCGGTAGTGCCGGCCCAGCAGGCGGCGGGCGGTGGCCAGGTCGCAGCCGCGCACCATCTGGCGCACCCGGGTGGAGCTGACCGCCTGGCCCTCCACCAGCACCGGCCCCATCTCATGCACCAGGAAGCCGTGCTGGCGGCCCTTTTGCCGCAGCAGCTCCAGGTCGCCCAGGCCCTTGTGGCCAAAGGCGAAGTCATAGCCCACCACCACCTCGCGCACCCGCAAGCGGGCCACCAGGAGCTTGTCCACGAAGTCGTCGGCCGACAGCCGGGCGAAGTCCTGGTCAAAGCGCAGGCAGAGGGTGACCTGCAACCCGCAGGCGGCCATCAGCTCCAGCTTCTGGTCCAGGGGGGTGATCAGGGGCAGGTTCACGGCCGGGCGCAGCACCCGCATGGGGTGGGGCTCGAAGGTCATGGCCATGGCGGTGCCGTTGATCTCGCGGGCGCGCTCCACCGCCTTGGCGAACAGGGCCTGATGGCCGAGATGGACGCCGTCGAAATTGCCGATGGTCAGCACCGGGCCCGGATGGCGCTCGCGCAGCTCCTCCAGGCCGTGAACCACGTGCATCGTGTTGTTATCCTTTGGCAATTGTTAATGTTACATGATTATGCAAAGGCTCTTGACAAGTACGGGGTCAGATTATAGACTTCGCCCCGGTGCTTGGCAAGTTGACCGCCTGCCGGGAGCCACGCCGAAGTGGCGGAATTGGTAGACGCGCTAGGTTCAGGGTCTAGTGGGTGTACGCCCGTGGGAGTTCGAGTCTCCCCTTCGGCACCAAAGCCTGATCAATGGGCTGGCCAGAAATGGCCAGCCCATTTGATTTTTTTCCTGCTGACTTGAATGAAACGCTGTCAGGTGCCTGGTCTATTTGGATGCGTCACCGGCCTGGGATAGCGGCTTGAGGTCGAAATGAATTATGCGATCCCCGGCTCCAAGTGGGAGACATTTAACTTCGGATTTTTCATAACCATCTAATTCAACTCGGGTGCATTCTGCCGCCCAAAGTTGTCCGCCTTTAGGATGCTTCAGATTGACTGGAGTAGGAAATTTCATAAGCTTAAGTTCCTGAGCTGTAGCTCCTACATATATCCTTGCCCCCGGTGGATTTGAAGTAATAATCAACCTAGCTGGTTCCGTATTTGAAACATTAAACGTTTTGCCTGACGTCTTATATTCTTCCGCAGTCACAAAACCAACGCTTCTATATCGTTCAATACACCGTTCATGAGCAATCAGCGCCATAGGTGTGCCAGCCCACCCCCATCCCCAGGTTGAGCAGTCAACAGCAGCTCCGTTTGAAGGGTTTACCATAATTTGATTTGGTGCCGCACAACCGCAAATCAAGAAAGACAACGTCAGCAGCGCTACAGCCAATAATTTTATTTTCATAATACTTTTTTCTTAGATAGACAGAGATTTTAAATAGATACTTGATTAGTGTATCCTGGCCACAAATGCAAGTGCAAGCGGATAACTCAAGCATCCAAAGTTCGCTAAGCCCATTGTTGACTTATAATCATTATCAATTATTTCCATTATTCGCCGTCAATAATGATTGAGAAAGGGACTGACCAGAACTGGCCAGCCCCTTTGCTTGTTTTGCCTGGATTGGAATTGAGTTTGTGCGGACCGCAATTGTGCCTTCAGGCTTTTGGCAGCTTGCGCCGGCTTGTCTCCTCCGCCCTAATCCCCCCACCCTGTGTCTATTGCGCCGCGCGCTTGCGCTTGACCTCCCGCTGGTCCTCGGGCAGCGGGTCCGGCGCGTTCTCGCCGACCAGCTTGCTGACGGCTCCGAAGCGCGGCGGGCAGGCCTCCAGGCAGGTGCCGCATTTGATGCACAGGTCCTGATCAATGACGTGGACCTGGTTCTTGGCGCTGATGATGGCCTGGGCCGGGCAGCGCTTGGCGCAGGTCATACAGGCCTGGCACTTCTCGGGATCGATGTAATAGGAAACCACCTGGTCGAAGAGCTGGCGGACCTCGTCCAGGGAATAGAGGTCCAGGTAGGCGGCGTGGTTGTCGCGCAGGTGCAGGGCCAGCTTCTCCCGCTTGGCCAGCTTGATGTAGGGGATCAGCTTGATCACCTGCTCCAGGCGGGCCTTGAGCTCCTCCAGGGGCTGGCCGTCGCCCTTGCCCAAGGGCCCCAGGGCGGCCATCTCCGCGCCGAACTCATTCATGATATTGGCGAAACGGATGCCCTCCCCGGCCGAGACCCACTCGATGCGCAGCC
>CALERA010000143.1 GCA_937908275.1 uncultured Desulfarculaceae bacterium
CACGAGGTCTACAACCTGGCCGCCCAGAGCTTCGTGGGGGCCAGCTTCGAGCAGCCGGTGGGCACCGGCGAGGTCACCGGCCTGGCGGTCACCCGCCTCTTGGAGTGCATCCGCCACGCCGACCCGGGCATCCGCTTCTATCAGGCCAGCACCAGCGAGCTGTTCGGCTCCAACCCCATCGCACCCCAGAACGAGGACACGCCCTTCATGCCGGCCTCGCCCTATGCCGCGGCCAAGCTCTACGGCTACTGGGTCACCCGCACCTACCGCGAGGCCTACAATCTTTTCTGCACCAACGGCATCCTCTTCAACCACGAGTCCCCCCTGCGCGGTCTGGAGTTCGTGACCCGCAAGATCAGCAACGCCCTGGCCAAGGTCAAGCTGGGCCTGGAGCATAAGGTCGTGCTGGGCAACCTGGAGGCCAGCCGGGACTGGGGCTTCGCCGGCGATTACGTGGAATCCATGTGGCTGATGCTCCAGCAGGACGGCCCCGGCGACTACGTGATCAGCACCGGCGAGACCCACACCGTGCGCGAGTACTTCGAGGAGGCCTGCGTCGCGGCCGAGATGGACCCCTCCGGCATCCTGGACGTGGACCCCAAGTTCATGCGCCCCCTGGACGTGGACCTGCTCCTGGGCGACAGCTCCCGGGCCCGGCAGAAGCTGGGCTGGGCCCCCCGGGTGAGCTTCAAGGAGCTGGTGCGGATGATGGTCCAGGCCGACATCCAGCGCTGGCAGTGCTGGCAGAAGGGCGAGCAATTCCCCTGGGACGCCTTCAACTATCCCTCGGAGATGAACATCATCACCCGGGCCATGCCGGTCTAGGCGGGGGAGTGGACATGCTGCTGACCATCGTGATGCCGGTCTACAACGAGGAAGCCACCCTGGAGGAGATCGTCCGCCGGGTGCAGGCGGTGAATCTGGGCGAGATGGAGCGGGAACTGGTCCTGGTGGACGACTGCTCGCGGGATAAGAGCCCCCAGATCCTGGCCGGCCTCGCGGGCCAGACCAGCCCCAACCCCGCGGCCAAGCCCTTTGATCGCCCCATCCGGGTGGCCAGCCATCCGGTGAACCAGGGCAAGGGCGCGGCCCTGCGCACCGGTTTCGCCCAGGCCCAGGGCGACCTGATCCTGATCCAGGACGCGGACCTGGAGTACGACCCCGAGGACTATCCCAAGCTGCTCAAGCCGGTGCTCACGGGCAAGGCCCAGGTGGTCTATGGCAGCCGCTTCACCGGCGAGCGCCGCAACATGTTCTTCCACCACTGGATCGGCAACAAGTTCCTGACCCTGTTGACCAACGTCCTCTACAACACCACCCTGTCGGACATGGAGACCTGCTACAAGCTCTTCACCCGCCAGGCCCTGGCCGGGGTGGTGATCAAGAGCGATCGCTTCAACTTCGAACCCGAGATCACGGCCAAGATCTTGAAAAAGGGCATCCGCATCTACGAGGTGCCCATCAGCTACACCGGCCGCGAGTTCGAGGAGGGCAAGAAGATCACCTGGCGGGACGGTTTCGCGGCCATGTGGGCCCTGATCAAGTTCCGCTTCAGCGACTAGCCGACCGCCATGTGGAAGCATTACCTCATCGGCCTGGTGATCTCGCTGGCCGCCGGCTGGCTGTTCTTCCAGGCGGTGGACTTCTCCCAGATGGGCCAGGCCCTGGCCAGCATGCAGCCGGTCTGGTTGCTGCCCTGCGCGGCTTTCTACCTGGCCTCGTACCTCTTCCGGGCCAAGCGCTGGCATTACCTGATGCGTCCGGTGGCCCGGGTGCCCTTCCGCCCGCTGTTCTCGGCCCTGATGATCGGCTTTTTGGGCAACAACCTGCTGCCGGCCCACCTGGGCGAGGTGGTGCGGGCCTATGTCCTGGGCCGCGACCAGGGGGTCAGCAAGTCGGCGGTCTTCGCCACCGTGGTCCTGGAGCGGGTCTATGACGGCCTGACCGTGCTGTTCCTGCTGATGATCGTGCTTTTGTTCATGAAGCTGCCCGAGCAGGGCGCGGCCGGCAGCCACATCACCGCCCAGGGCCTGCGCACCGCCGGCTGGGCCGGCCTGGCCCTTTTCGCCGGGCTGATGGTGGCCCTGCAACTGCTGCGCTGGCAGCGGGAGCGGGCCCTGGCCTTTTGCCGCTTTTGCCTGAAACCCCTGCCCGAACGCCTGACTGGCAAGCTCCTGGAGATGGTGGCCGCCTTTGCCGACGGCCTGGCCCTGTCCCAGGCCAAGGACCTGGTGGGCATCATCGCCCATTCGCTCCTGGTGTGGGTCTTCCTGGGCTTCTACGCCTGGAGCCTGATGCCGGCCTTTGGCCTCAGCCTGGGACCCCTGGCCGGCATCCTGATGGAGGTGGTGGTGGCCCTGGCCCTGCTGATCCCCTCCGCGCCGGCCTTTCTGGGCACCTTCCACCTGGCCGCGGCCTTCACCCTTGGCTACATGGGGGCCGACGCCGGAGTGGCCGGCTCCTACGCCATGGTCCTCTGGCTGGTGCACTTTGTCTGCACCACCATCGTGGGGGCCTGGTTCCTCTGGCGCGAGGGCCTGGGCTGGCGGGCCCTGAGCGGCTCGGACCTGCCGGACCGGGCCTAAGGCTTGTTGACACCATGGAATGACATTGCGAGCGTAGCGAAGCAATCTCTTGCGATATGATTTCCTATTATAGCTATGCCAGGGAAATAGAAAGAGATTGCCGCGTCGCTTCGCTCCTCGCAATGACAAAAAAAGGACTTTGGGCGAGGCTCAACGTCCGCCCCGATTCGGATTGCTGATCTGCTAATCTCTTCGGCGTGAACCGAGCCTAGTCCCGGGCCGGAGCCGAGGCTTCCAGGACCGCGAAGACCTCCACCGGCTCCCGGCGGCCCTTGACCAGTTGGGGCGGGAAGCCCTTGAGGGCCAGGGGCAGGCTCAGGGCCTGGCGGGTGGCCTCGGTGATCAACAGGTCGGTGCCCAGCTCCTTGTTCAGGCCCTCCACCCGCGAGGCCAGGTTCACGGTGTCGCCCACCACCCGGTACTCCATGCGCTGATTGGTGCCGATGATCCCGGCCACCACCGGTCCGCTGTGCACCCCGATGCCGATGTGCAGGGGGGCCTGGCCGGCGCGGTGCTCCTGGTTGAAGCGCGCCAGGGCCGCCAGCATGGCCAGTCCGGCCTTGGTGGCCCAGGTGGCGTGGTCGGCCAGGGGCACCGGCGCGCCGAAAACGGCCATGATGCCATCGCCCACGAACTGGTAGACCAGGCCCTGGTTCTCCTCCACCGCCGCCACCATGTAACCGAAATAGTTGTTCAACAACTGGATCACCTGGGCCGGGGGCATATTCTCGCAGATGGTGGTGTAGTTGCGGATGTCCGAGAACAGCACGCTGACCTCGGTCATCTGGCCGCCGGGGTGGGGCGGGTCGGTCAGGATGGCCTGGGCGATGGCCGGGGTGACGAAGCGGCCGAAGGTCTCCTTGACCCGGTCGCGCTCGGCCAGGCCCTCGATCATGGTGTTGAAGGTGGCGGCCAGGTTGCCCAGCTCGTCGTTGCCCCGCACCGGCAGGCAGACCTTCAGGTCGCCCTGGCGCACCTTGTCCATGGCCAGGTCCATCTCGTGCACCGGCCCGGCCAGGTTGGCCGAGAGCAGCCAGCCCAGGGTCCGGGCCATGACCAGGCTGACCCCCACCATGAAGATCAACAGCCAGCCCAGGCCGCTGAACTCGCGGGACGCGCTCTCGGAAACCAGCAGGGTGGTCTTGTTGTAGACCGCCAGGGCCACCACCACCAGGGGCAGGGCGCTGGTGAGCAGCAGGGCCGCGAACAGCCTGGCGCGCACCGAGACCCGGACCCCTCCCTTGACCCCCACCTGACCCTCGGGGAAAAAGATCGGCCGCAAAGGGGCCAACACTCGCTCAGAGCGGAAGAGCGTCGTGTAGGGAAAGAGTGTAGAGCTCGGTGGTC
>CALERA010000144.1 GCA_937908275.1 uncultured Desulfarculaceae bacterium
CACCGAGATCTACACTCTTTCCCTACACGACGCTCTTCCGATCTTATCACCTGGCCCGCATCACCCATGGCTTGTGCCCGGACTGCATGACCAAGTACTATCCCGAGGTGTCCGCCGAGGTGATCGAGCGGGAGGCCCGGGCCAGCGGACAATAACCAGGCCGACCGGCGGGACGCGGCCCGGCCCCGGCACAACCCGAGGGAGACAACCCATTGGCCGGCAAGCTCCTGAACATCGGTTTCGGCAACTCGGTGGTGGCCCGCCGGGTGGTGGCCATCGTCAACCCGGGCAGCTCGCCCATGAAGCGCCTGCGCGACGAGGCCCGTGACTCCCGCCGCCTGGTGGACGCCACCCAGGGCCGGCGCACCCGCTCCATCATCGTCATCGACTCGGGCCACGTCATCCTCTCGGCCATCCAGGCCGAAACCATCGCCCAGCGCTACGAGCAGACCGTGTACGAAGGCGCGGTGATCTCCATTTCCGACGAGTCGGAGGCCGAGCAGTGAGCGTGGCGGGACAGGTCCTGGTGCTCTCCGGACCGCCCGGGGCCGGCAAATCCACCCTGGGCAAGCGCCTGCGTCAACGCTTCAGCGACCTGGCCTACTCGGTCAGCCTCACCACCCGCGACCCCCGTCCGGGCGAGGTCCACGGCGCGGACTATTTCTTCGTCAGCCGGGAGGAGTTCCTGGCCAAGGTGGCCAGCGGCGAGATGCTGGAGCACGTGGAGGTCTTCGGCAACCTCTACGGCACCTCCGCCGCCACCATCCGCCAGGCCATCGAGGGCGGCCAGGATCTTTTGCTGGAGATCGAGGTCAACGGCGGCCTGGCGGTCAAACAGGCCTTTCCCCAGGCGGTGATGGTCTTCCTGTTGCCGCCCTCGCCGGCCGAGTTGGAGGCCCGTCTGCGCGGGCGGGGCACCGAGGACGAGGCGAAGATTCGCGGCCGCCTGGAGCGGGTGGCCTATGAGTTGGCCCAGGCCCGGCACTACACCCATTTGGTGGTCAACGACGACCTGGACCAGGCGGTGGAGGAGGTGGCGGCCTTGTTGACCGCCGAACGCCTGCGCCTGGCGCGGCGCTGGCCCCTGGTGGCCCCGGCCTGGGGCCTGTGATGAGCGAGGCCCCCAACCTGGTGGTGGGCCGCCACGCGGTGGCCGAGCTGCTGGCCCGCGACCCCCGCGCCGCCCAGGAGCTCCTGGTGGCCGGGCCAGAGCGCTCTCCGGCCGTGGCCCAGGCCCTGGAGCTGGCCCGGGTCGGCGGGGTCAAGGTCCGCCGGATGTCCCGGAGCGACCTGGACCGCCTGGCCCAGGGCGCGGCCCATCAGGGCCTGGCCCTGCGTTTGGCCGCCTTCGCCTACGCCCCCTGGGACCAGGTGGTGGACTTGGTCCAGGCCGCCGGCGAGCACGCCCTGGTGGTGCTGGCCGACCACATCCAGGACCCCCACAACCTGGGGGCCATCGCCCGCTCGGCCGCCGCGGCCGGGGCCCAGGCCCTGGTGGTGGCCAAGGACCGCTCCTGCCCCCTGACCCCGGCGGTGGCCAAGGCCGCGGCCGGGGCCCTGGCCCGCCTGCCGGTCTGCCGGGTCACCAACCTCACCGACGCCCTCAACGAACTCAAGACCCTGGGCCTCTGGGGGCTGGCCGCCGCCACCCGACAGGCCCCCGCCCCCTGGAGCCTCAACCTGAACCTGCCCCTGGCCCTGGTGGTGGGCGGCGAACAAAAAGGCATCGGCCAACGCCTGGCCAAGGCCTGCGACCTGCAAACCAGCCTCCCCCTGGCCCCGGAAAGCGAAAGCCTCAACGCCTCCGTGGCCACCGGCATCCTGCTTTTTGAAATCGTCCGCCAGCGGGAAGGGGAGGGAAGAGGGTAGGAGAGGTAAGAGTGATCCGGGGGGAACCTTTTTGGTGCCCAAAAAGTTTCCCCCCGG
>CALERA010000145.1 GCA_937908275.1 uncultured Desulfarculaceae bacterium
CCTCCAGGGTCTCCCGGCGGCGGCGGGCCTCCTGGTAGGGCTGGATGTTGGGGTTGTAGAACAGCCCCCGCAGCTCGAAGCCCTGGTCGCGCAACTCCCGCACCGGCATCAGGGCGCAGGGGGCGCAACAGATATGCAGGAGCACTCTCATCTCCGCGTCCGCCGCGGTCCCTCCCGGCCCGGCTCCGGCTTCATCCCGGACTTTCGGACCGTATCCACCATTTTAAAATCCCCGGCGCGAAAAAACCAGCCGCAAGAAGGGGTTCAGGCGGCGGCCTCCAGCTCCAGCACCAGGATCAGGCCCAGCGCCGCCAGGCACTCCAGGTCCAGGAAATTGGGCGCGGTGAGGTCGTAGAACAGCTTGGCCTCGGCCGGGAAATCCTCGTCGGCATCGTTCACGGTGATCATCAGCGGCAACCGGGGCAGGGCCGGGAAGCGCCAGGCCGCGTCCACCCGGGCCTCGGTCACGGCCGGCTCCCCGCCCAGGGTGCGGGCCGCCCGCTCCAGCCCGGCCAAGCGGCCGGCAAAGCCCTGGGCCAGGCGGCCCTCCACGCTCGCGGCCATGTTGCGGGCAAAGTCCGCCCCTCCGGGCAGTTGGCGATAGGGCACGAAACGCCCCGCTTCCTCGCCCCGGCCGCCGTGCAAAAGGTAATGGGCCAGCACGATGCGGTGGGTGAAGGCCACCTTCCCGCCGTCGGCCGCCCGCACTCCCTCCCGGTCCACCAGGTAGTCCCGGCCCAAAAGCGGCGCCAGGGCCGCGCCCTCGCGCCAGGCCAGGCCCAGGTCGGCGGCGTGGCCGGCCAGGTCGACCCCGGCCAGGCGGGTCACCAGACCGGCGTAGACCTGCTCGTAGACATCCGGCCGTTCGCTGTCGAACATGGCTAAATCCCCGGGGTGGCTTGGGGGGTGCGGTCCTTGAGCATCAGGTCGATCAGTTCGCGCAGCGCCCCGCCCCCGCCCGGGCGGGAGAGCACCAGGTGGGCCGCGCTCTGGCACCAGGGGTTGGCCCCGGCCACCGCCACCGCCGTGCCGGCGATGTTCATGGCCGGCAGGTCGTCCAGGTCGCAGCCGACGTAGCACAGGTGGCGCGGCTGGCTCATGTGCTCGAAGACGATGGCCTGGAGGCAGGTGTTCTTCTGGCCGGTGTGCTCGCGGAAGGTCACCCGGTTGGCCTGGGCCCAGTGCCGGGCCGGGGCGTAGCCCTGGCGGGCGATGACCACCGCCTGGTTGCCCTCGGCCAGCCAGGCGGCCAGGCCCAGCTCGTCGGCCCGCAGGGTGGCGGCGCTCTGGCGGCCCTGGTCGTCGGTCTGGGTGCGGCCGTCGCTGACCACCCCCTCGAACTCCATCACCAACAGCTTCACCAGGCCCAGGCGCTCGCTGGGCGTCATCTCGTCCATGGGCTTCTGCGGGGTGATTTCCATCGGCTCTTTCCGGGCTAGAGGGTGCAGCCCGCCCGCCGGTGGATTCCGGGGGGCGCGTCGGTGTCCGGTCGGTCACGCCGTTCAGGTATAGCAATCTTGGCGGGGGCTTGGCAAGGATTCCGGGTCAGGCGGCCAGGCCGCCCACCAGCTCGGAGACCGCCCCAATACCCTGGCCGGCGCAGAAGACCTCCAGCTCGGCCGCCACCCGCACGCAGGCCGCCGGGTCCAGGAAGTTGGCGGTGCCCACCTGCACCGCCGCCGCCCCGGCCAGGAGGAACTCGGCGGCATCCTCGCCGCTGACGATGCCGCCCAGGCCCACCACCGGGATGGCGATGGCCCGGCTGACCTGGTGAACCATGCGCAGGGCCACCGGCTTGATGGCCGGTCCGGAGAGCCCGCCATAGACGTTGGCCAGGCGCGGCCGTTTTCGGCGGGCGTCGATGGCCATGCCCAACAGGGTGTTGATCAGACAGACCGCGTCGGCCCCGGCCGCCTCGGCCGCCCGGGCGATGCCCACCGGGTCGGTGACGTTGGGGGTCAGCTTGACCCAGACCGGCAGGTCGCTGGCCGCCCGCACCGCGGCGGTGATCTCCCCCACCGGCCCCGGGGCGCAGCCAAAGGCCATGCCCCCGGCCTTGACGTTGGGGCAGCTCACGTTCAGCTCCAGGGCCGCCACCCCCCCGGCCGCGCTCAGCCGCCGGGCCAGCTCCGCGAACTCCTCCACCGCCTCGCCGTAGAGGTTGACCACCACGGCGGTGTCCAGCCTGCGCAGCTTGGGCAGCTTCTCGCCCAGAAACACCTCCAGGCCCACGTTGGCCAGGCCGATGGCGTTGAGCATGCCGGCGGCGGTCTCGCAGATGCGCGGCGGGGGGTTGCCGTCCCGGGGCTTCAGGCTCACGCCCTTGGTCACGAACCCGCCCAGGGCCGCCAGGTCCAGTTGGGCCCCGTACTCCAGGCCATAGCCAAAGGTGCCGCTGGCGGCGATGACCGGGTTCTTCAGGCGCAGCGGCCGGGTCGCCCCCACCGTCACCGCCATGTCCACCGTCTGGCTCAAGCCCGCTGCTCCCCGACCATGCGTTTCCAGCCCTCCAGGCCCTCTGGCCCGTGCTTTTCCACCACCACCGCCAGGAACTCCTCCAGGGGCACCCCCAGCCGCCAGCCGTGATAGGCCAGGTAGGAGATATGGGGTTGGCCCGCCAGGTCGGTCTCCGGCAGCAGCAGGTCGCGGTCGGGCGCGAACTCCACCAGCCGCCAGCCCAGCTCCCGGGTCAGACCGGCGTCAAAGGAGGGCGTGGCCTTGCGCCAGGCCCGGTTGATCCACCACTCGGTGAAGCAGTGGTGGTAGATGATTCCGTCCGGCACCGCCTCGGCCAACGGCCCGCGCAACTGGTGGTTCTGGATGTCGGCGAAGCCCAGGCGGGCGGGGATGCCCAGGGAGCGGGCCAGGGCGGCCAGGAGCGCCGATTTCTGCACGCAGAAGCCAGAGCCCCGGGCCAGGGTGTTCAGGGCCAGGTATTGTTCCAACTCCCAGAAGTTGATCCGCACGCTGTAGCGCACCGTGTCGCGCACAAAGGCGAAGAGCCGCCCGGCGGCCTCGGTCTCGTTGGCCGAGCCCTGGACGACCTTGCGGGCCAGGGCCCGCACCTCCGGGTGCTCGCACTGGATGCCCGGGGCGGGGGTCAGGAACTGCTCCAGGTCCAAGTCCTGCGCCACCGCCGTTTGCTCCGCCATGCTCCGCCTCCCCGGTTTATCGCCTTGTTTTCCGGTCGGACCGCCAGCAAGCCCGCGCTGAAGTCGCGTCCCGTGGCATCCCTATCCTGTCATTGCGAGCGCAGCGAAGCAATCTCCGGGTCTTGTATCCAGGAAGAGATTGCTTCGTCGCCCAAGGGCTCCTCGCAATGACCAAGCAAGATAACCAGCCTCGACGACCCGGGTCTTGCTTAATTCGCCTAGATCCGCTCCCAGTCCACCGCCGCCGCCGCCAGCACCGGCCCCTCTTGGCAGGCCCGCAGGTAGCCCCCGCCGGCCGCCGGGATGGCGCAGCCCAGGCAGGCCCCCAGGCCGCAGGCCATGGGCGCCTCCAGCGACACCTGGCAGGCCGCGCCGTGCTGCTCGCAGACCCGGGCCACGGCCTTGAGCATCGGCATCGGCCCGCAGGCCAGCACCCCGCCCTTGGAGCCAGGGGCCGCCGCCAGGGCCTCGGCCAGCAACTCGGTCACCAGACCCCGCCGGCCCAGGCTGCCGTCCTCGCTGGACCAGGCCAGGGCCACGCTCCCGGCCAGTTCCGCCTCCAGGCCCCGGGTCAGCTCCTCCCAGCCCGCCAAACCGGGCAGGCCGGCGCAGAAGGCCGCCTGGCGGCCATGGTCCCGCAGCCAGCGCGCGGCAAAGGCCAGGGGCGCGAGGCCCATGCCCCCGGCCACCAGCAGCGGCTGGTCGCCGGAGAGATCGAAGCCCCGGCCCAGGGGTCCCCAGAGCTGGAGGGTCTCGCCCGGGCGGACCTGGCTCAGGATGCGGGTGCCGCGCCCCACCACCTTGTAGAGGATTAACAACTCATCGCCGGCCGCGCCGTGGATGGAAAAGGGCCGGGCCAGGAGGGGATCGTTGCCGTGGGCCACCCGCAGCATCACGAACTGTCCCGGCCGGGCTTTTTGGGCGATGGCCGGGGCGCCCAGGGCCAGGCGAAACACGCCCTCGCCAACCTGGCGGTTTTCCTTGACCTCGGCCCAGACCGCGCCCATCAGCGCCATCCCGCCACGGTGCCGAAGCGCCCGGTGGTCCCCTGGCGGCGATAGGAGAAGAACTCCTGGCCGCACTTGGTGCAGATGCCGCTCACCTCGATGCGCTCCGGGTCCACCCCGGCCGTGGTGAGCTGGTCCACGCTCACCCGCCAGAGGTCGAAATGGTTGGGGCTGACCTGATAGGCGGCCATCTCCGGGGGGAACTCCGCGCGCCAATTGACGAACTCGGCGCAGCATGGCCCCAGGCTGGGGGAGATGGCGGCGTGGAGCTGGTGGGGGGCCACGCCATAGCGTTTTTGCAGGAACTCCACCCCCCGCCGGGCCATGCCCAACAGGTTGCCCCGCCAGCCGGCGTGCAGGTTGGCCAGCACGCCCTTTTCCGGCGCGGCCAGCACGATGGCCTGGCAGTCGGCCTGCTTGATCAACAGCCCCAGCCCGGGCTGGTCGGTGGCCAAGCCGTCGGCCTCGGCCAACATCCCGGATTGACTGCCGTTAACCGCCAGGATCTCCGCGCCGTGCACCTGCCGGCCCCAGGCCAGGCGCGCAAAGCCCAGGGCCTCGCGCACCAGCTCCAGGTTGCGCTCCACCGCCGCCGGGTCATCGCCGCCAAGTTGGCCCAGGTTCAGGGAGGCGAAGGGCGCGGCGCTCACCCCGCCGGCCCGGGTGGTGACGCCATGGGCCAGGCCCGGCAGGGCCGCCAGCGAGGCGAAGCGCAGCAGGGGAATGCCGTTTTGGGTTTCGCGCAACATGTCGGCAGGATACCCCGGCCGCCAGCCCGGGGCAAGTGCGGCGCGTCCCCCGAACCGCCGCGCCGCGCCGGCTTCACTTGACTCCGGACCGGGGCCAAGATATGAACAAGGGAGCCGACTCCAGCGGGGGGGGGGGAAAGGGACGCGCCATGGCCGGTTTCAAGAAGGTTCTCTGCCCGGTGGATTTCAGCGGGGCCCTGGCCTCCCTGTTGCCCTACCTGCGCGGCCTGGCCGACCAGGGAGCCCAGATCCACCTGCTGCACGTCTGCCCGGACCTCAAGCTCTTCCAGGGCCTCTACGACCTGGGCCAGATGCAGGAGCAGTTCACGAGCAAGGCCCGGGCCGAACTGGCCGCGGCCTGCGCCACCCTGGGCGATTGCCAGGTGGTGACCAGCGCGGTGCTCTGCGGCGACCCCGCCGCCCAGATCGTGGACTATGCCAAGCGCGAGGGCATGGACCTGATCGTGATGGCCACCCACGGGCACAAGGGCCTGGAGCACACCATCCTGGGCAGCGTGGCCGAGAACGTGCTGCGCACCGCGCCGGTGCCGGTGCTCACGGTCAACCCCCACCGCCGCGCCTGAGGCCCCCGGGCCGCGCCGCCCCGCGTCAAGCCTCCCCCCGGACCCCGCCCCCGGATTTCGGGTCCGCTCGCCGCCAAGGATAACCAGGCATGCTGCCGCCGCTTCTGACCGACATCGTCATCCTCTTCGCCCTGGGCATGGCCGTGGTCTACCTCTGCCAGCGCCTCAAGGTACCCACCATCGTGGGTTTCCTGCTCACCGGCGTGTTGGCCGGCCCCCATGGCCTGGCCATCATCGCCCACGCCCACGACGTGGAGTTGCTGGCCGAGGTGGGGGTGGTTCTCCTGCTGTTCACCATCGGCCTGGAGTTCTCCTTCGGCGAGTTGCTGCGCATCAAGCGGCCCATGTTCCTGGGCGGGGCCTTGCAGGTCTTCCTCAGCCTGGGCGCGGTGGCCGGGGTGGCCCTGGTCCTGGGCCGGAGCTGGCAGTCCAGCGTCTTCCTGGGCTGCGTGCTCTCGCTGTCCAGCACCGCCATCGTGCTCAAGCTGTTGCAGGAGCGCGCGGCCATGGACAGCCCCCAGGGCCGCACCAGCCTGGCCATCCTCATCTTCCAGGACCTGATCGTGGTGGCGATGCTGCTGGCCACTCCCCTGCTGGGCGGCGCGGTCGGGGGCGAGGGCGGGATGAGCGCCTCCGGCGGCTGGCAGGCCCTGGCCAAGGGCGGGGCGGTGCTCCTGGCCCTGGCCCTGGCCGCGCGCTGGGGCGCGCCCTGGCTGTTGCGCCAGGTGGCCGACACCCGCAGCCGCGAGCTGTTCATCGTCACCATCGTGGTGCTGTGCATGGCCGTGGCCTGGCTCACCGGCTGGGCCGGCCTCTCCCTGGCCCTGGGGGCCTTCCTGGCCGGCCTGATCATCAGCGACTCGCCCTACAGCCACCAGGCCATCGGCCACATCCTGCCCCTGCGCGACCTGTTCACCAGCCTGTTCTTCGTCTCCATCGGCATGCTGCTGGACCTGCGCTTCCTGGCCGCCAACCCCCTGGCGGTGGCCCTGGGCCTGGTGGGGGTGTTGGCGTTGAAATCCCTGGCCGCCGGCCTGGCCGCCCTGGCCCTGCGCCTGCCGGCCCGGGTGGCGGTGCCCACCGGGCTCAGCCTGGCCCAGGTGGGCGAGTTCTCCTTCATCCTGGCCCAGGCCGGCGCGCCCCTGGGGCTCCTGGACCCCTGGACCCACCAACTGGTCCTGGTGGTCTCGGTGCTGACCATGGGCCTGACCCCGCCCCTGATGGCCCTGGGCGCGCGGCTCTCGGCCCGGCTCTCCCCCGCCGCCTCCCCGGCCGGCGAGGCCGGCCCGGCCTCGGAGCCCGCCGCCGGCCACGCCCTGAGCGGCCACCTGCTGGTGGTGGGCTATGGCCTGGGCGGGCGCAACGTGGCCCGCGCCGCCCGGCTCACCGGCCTGGACCACCTGGTGTTGGAGATGAACCCCCTGACCGTGCGCGACGAGCAGGCCAAGGGCGCGCCCATCGTCTTTGGCGACGCGGTCAACCCCGCGGTGCTGGAGCACGCCGGCGCGCCCCGGGCCCGGGCCCTGGTGGTGACCATCCCCGACCCGGTGGCCACCCGCCGCATCGTGGCCAACGCCAAGGCCGTCAACCCCGGCCTGGTGGTCATCGCCCGCACCCGTTTCCAGGCCGAGCTGCCGGCCCTGAAGGCCCTGGGGGCCGACGAGGTGGTCAGCGAGGAGTTCGAGTCGGCGGTGGCGATCTTCGCCCGCCTGCT
>CALERA010000146.1 GCA_937908275.1 uncultured Desulfarculaceae bacterium
GGATGTCCATGCCCCACATGATGCGGGCGTGGGCGTTGGCGATGCGGGTCATGTCGGCCTGGCTGACGCCAAAGGCCGTGGGCCGGCCGGTGGTGCCGCTGGTGCCCAGCACCCGACCCAGGCGGATGGGGTCCACGCAGACGTTGCTGCCAAAAGGCGGGTGCTCGGCCTGGTCGGCCCGGATCTCATCCTTGGTCACCAGGGGGAAGCCTTCGAAGTCGGTCAGGCTCCTGACGTCGCCCGGGTGCACCCCGGCCGCGTCCCACTTGCGCTTATAGAACGGCGAATGCGCGTAGCAATAGTCCAACTGAGCCCGCAGCTTGGGCAGGATGACCGTCTCCTCCCGCTCCTGGGGGTCCATGGTCTCCACCGCCCGGTTCCAATAAGGCTCGTCCGGGGCCGGATAGTAGCTGGGGTCATAAACCGGCGGCCACGCGCTCATGCTTCGCCTGCTCCTTGCTGGGGGAAAGGGAGGGAGCGGGGGAGCAAGGCCGGGGGAAAACCCTTTTGTCCACAAAAGGGTTTTCCCCCGGACCCCCTTTCCCAAAAAACTTCAGCGGGTTTCCACCGCGTCCAAGCTCCTTGCCGATGGCCGGACCAGGATCAGACCGAGGCCGGGGAGGCGGCCACCGCCTGGCGCACGAAGCCCACGATCTCGTCCCGCCCCGAGCCCGGGGGAAAGACCCCGGCGAAGCCCAGGTCCTTGAGCTTCTGGGCGTCGGCCGGGCTGAAGACCCCGCCGATCATGAAGACCGTCTCCGGCGCCAGCCCGGCCGCGCGGGCCTGGTCGATCAGCATCTGGCCCAGGGAGAGGTGGGCCCCGCCCAGGGAGCTGACCCCCACCAGGTCCGGGTCTTCCTGACTGGCGGCGGCCACGATCTGCTCCGGCAGGGCGTTGCCGATGTAGACCACTTCCATGCCGGCGTCGCGCAGCTCCTTGGCCACGGTGATGACGCCCCGGTTGTGCACGTCCAGGCCGAGCTTGGCCAACAGGACCTTGATCTTGCGTTCCATGCTGTTATCGCTCCCTGCCTGGCCCTACCACAGGGCCGGCGGCCGCCACAGGCCAAAGGCCCGCTTGAACACCTTGAACATCTCGCCCTCGCTGCACAGCACCCGGGCGCACTGCACCGAGGCCGGCAGCAGGTTGGCCCCGCCCCGGCAGGCGTCCTCCAGGCCCTTCAAGGCCGCCTCCACCGCCGCGTTGTCCCGCCGCAGCCGCAGCTCGCCCAGGCGGGCCTTCATGCGCTCCTCCACCCCCTCCGGGTATTCGAAGACGCTGATCTCCGGCGGCTTCACCTCGCTGAGGTAGGCGTTCTCGCCCACCACCCGGATCTCGCCCTTTTCCATCCGTTCGCGCTCGCGGTGGAAGTAATCGCGGATGCGGGTCTGCAACCAGCCGCTCTCCACCGCCGCCACGTAGCCGCCCTTCTGCTCGATCTCGGCCAGCTCGTCCAGGATGCGGCTCTCCAGCTCGTTGGTCAGGGCCTCCAGGTAGAACGAGCCGCCCAGGGGGTCCACCACCTCGCAGACCCCGGTCTCGGTCTCGATGATCTGCTGGGTGCGCAGGGACAACAGGGCCGCCTCCTCGGTGGGCACCGAGTAGGCCTCGTCAAAGGAGTCCACGTGCAGCGACTGGGCCCCGCCCAGCACCGCGGCCAGGGCGTGGAACCCCGCCCGCACCACGTTGTTCAGGGGCTC
This sequence comes from uncultured Desulfarculaceae bacterium, assembly GCA_937908275.1. Lineage (GTDB taxonomy): Bacteria > Desulfobacterota > Desulfarculia > Desulfarculales > Desulfarculaceae > JACRDC01. Next base: position 1,702 of record CALERA010000146.1, read on the forward strand.
GGAGCGGGTCAGGGAGACCCCGGAGGTCTGCACGTGGCAGCGCATCCAGGCCGCGCGGGGATTGGCGACCCCGAAGCGCTGGGTCATGATCCGGCCATAGAGCCGGCGCACCGCCCGGATGCGGGCAACCTCCTCGAAGAAGTCGTTGCCGATGGACCAGAAGAAGGCCGCCCGCTGGCCCAGGTCGTCGGCGGTCAGACCCCGGCCGATCAGCTCCTCCAGCGACTCCACCAGGTTGGCCAGGGCCACCGCCATCTCGGTCACCGCGCTGGTGCCGAACTCGCGCAGGTTGTAGCCATTCAAGGTCTGGAAGTTCCACTGCGGCACGTTGCGGCGGATGAACTCCATGTTGTCGCACTGGATGCGGAAGCAATCGCGCGGCGGGATGTACTCCGGGCCGGAGCGGACCACTTCCTCCAGGGTCACGTCGTTCTGGATGCTGCCCTTCAGGGCCGCCCAGGGGATGCCGCGCTTCTCGGCCAGGGCCAGGAACATGGGGAAGAGCAGGGCCGAGTTGGAGGGGTAGTGGGTGACCAGGCTGACCGTGACCTGGTCCAGGGGGATCTCGGCGAACAGGCGGTCCATGTCCTCGACGCTGTCGATGGCCACCCCGCTCATGCCCACCTGACCGGCGGCGATGGCGTCGTCGGAGTCGTACATCTGGATGGTGGGCAGGTCGAAGATGATGCTGATGCCGGTGGCCCCGTGGTCCAGCAGGAACTTGATGCGCTGGTTGGTGTCCTCCGGTCCGCCATAGCCGGCCAGCTGGCGGCGGGTGAAGCGCCGGCCGCGATACATGTTGGCGTGCACCCCCCGGGTGAAGGGGGCCTGGCCGGAGTTGCCCAACTGCCGGGCGTAGTCCAGGTCGGCCACGTCCAGCGGGGTGTAGAGCATGTTGCGCGGGATCTCCGAACCCAGCACCGTGGCCGGGGCCTGCGCCCAGGCCTCGCGGTCGGCCGGGCGCACGCTGGACTCGCGCCAGGTCTCGAACCCGGCCTTGATCTGGGCCAGGGCCTGGGGGTTGTAGAGGGGCGCGCCGGGCTCGCCGGCGGCGCGGGCCAGGATCTCCTTGGTGGTGGGCTTAGTTGAGGCCATCGAAAATCTCTCCCGCGACGGTCAGGCGGTGGCGCTTGAACCACTGCTCGGTGTGGGACAGGTGTTTGTGCATCAGGCGCTGGGCCAGCTTGGCGTCGCCCTGGGCGATGGCCTCCAGGATGGCCTTGTGCTCGGCGAAGAGGCTCTCCTGGTCCACGCGCTGGGTGTAGATGCGCTCGTGGCTGACCCGGGTGATCTGGGCGAAGAGATAGAAGATGGTCTTGGCCACGTGGTGGTAGACCCGGTTCTTGGCCGCGCGCGAGAGGATCAGGTGAAACTCGGCGTCCTCCAGGTGCACCGGCTCGCCGGCCTCCACCTTGGCCTCCATGCGGGCCACCACGTCGGTGAGCTTGGCCAGGTCCTCGGGGCTGATCTGCTGGGCGGCCCGGGCCGCGGCCCAGGACTCGATCACGGTGCGGAACTCGGCCAGTTCGTCCAGGGAGGTGCGCGACTGGCGCAGGAGGGTGCAGAGGGGGTCGCGCAGGGACTGGGCGGCGATGTCCTGCACGTAGGTGCCCGAGCCCTGCTGGCTGGTGACCCAGCCGTCGCTCTCCATGCGTTTCAGGGCCTCGCGCAGGGCGTTGCGGCTCACCCCCAGGGAGGTGGCCATCTCGCGCTCCGGCGGCAGCCGGTCGCCGGGCTGCAGGCTGCCCTGGCCGATCAGCTCGGTGAGCTGGCGCACGATTTCCTCGGTGACGCGGCGGGGCTTGACGGTCTTGAACATGGGACTCCTGCCCGCAAGGGCCAAGGGGTTTTATGTCCTGTCGTAGGGTGGTAGTACCAATTAATAGCTACAGACCAGCTATGCTGTCAAGCGAAAAGTCGTTCCGTTTTATTGAAGAGCTAAACGCGCGGACAGGCAGGACGAAAATCCCGCGGGGCGAGGCCGTTCCGGGCGGGGCTCAGCCCCGGTGCAGCCAGAGGAAGAAGGCGAACTCGATCTGGATGTAGAGGAAGGCCAGGACGGCCAGGAGCGGGACCCAGCGCCCGCGCAACTCCCGCCAAACCCCGGCCGGCGATTCCGTCAGGCGGGCCAGGGCCAGGCCGGCCAGGGGGAAGAGCAGCGGGATGACCGGGAAATGATAGGTGGGGGCGGCGAAGGCCAGCAGGTAGGGGGCCTGGTAGCCCAGGACCAGCAGCAGGGGCAGGACCAGGGCCGGCCAGCCCCGGCCGATCAGGCTCAGGCCCAGCAGGGCCAGGAGCATCACCAGGACATAGCCCCCGGCTTCGCCCACCAGCATCAGGCCCGCCTTCCAGGCCGGCCAGGCCCGCAGCTTGGCGGTCTCGGCCGAGAGCTGGTAGTCGAAGCCCCAGAAGGCCCGCAGGCGGTTGAAGGTGCGCAGCAGGGTGGCCCCGGGGTGCGCCTTGATATAGCTCAGGGCCTCGCGCTGCATGGCCGCCCGGGTCTCGGGCGAATGGGGCCGCTCGCCATAGACCCGGCGCAGGTAGTCGGCCGTGGCCGGGGGCAGGGAGTCCAGCTTCTGGCTGGCCAGGTGGCTGGTCTTGTAGAGCGGGGTGTGGGGGTTGTTGCCTAAAAAGAAATTGCGCTCGTTGTTGACCGACAGGGTCCAGCCGGCCCCGGCCTGGTGGTTGAGCCAGAACACCGGGGCCAGCAGCAACAGCACCGGCAGGGTCAGGCAGGCCAGGTCCAGGAACCCTTGACCCAGCCAGGCCGCCGGTCGCTGGCCCGGTGCGCGCCGCCGCCACGCCGCCCAGGCCACCGCCAGCCAGGCCAGACCCAGCAGGGAGACCAGGGAGGGCCGGGTCAGGCCGCCCGCGCCCAGCATGAAACCGGCCAGCACCAGCGGTCCGGGACGGTTTTCGGCCAGATAGACGCTCAGGGCCCAGGCCAGGACCAGGAGATAGACCGCCGTGGGCAGGGAGGAGAAGGGCTGGCCGGCCATGAACAGCAGGGGGGGATAGAGGGCGGCCACCCAGCCCGTGGCCAGGACCGCCCGGCGCGGCAGGGCCAGGCGCTGGGCCAGGCCCAGGGCCAGGGGCACGCAGGCCAGGCTCAGCAGCAGGCACAAGGCCCGCCCCAGGGCCAGCGAGGGCTCGAAAATTCCGTAGACCAGGGCCAGGAGATAGCCGGCGCCCGGGGGCCAGTAATAGGGCAGGTTGCCCGGCCAGTGCGCCAGCATGGCCAGGGCCTCGCGGTGGTAGTCGCCGGCGTCGTTGAAAAAGGGGGTCAGGCCGTAGAGCAGGGTCACGCAGCCCAGGCGGGCGGCCAGGCCCAGGACCAGGGGCCAGCGCCAGTCGCGCCAAGAGAGGGGCTGGGGGCTGCCGTCCGCCATGGCGGGCGCTTCTCCACCGACCGCGCCGGGGCGGTCGTCCGCGGGGCGGAGGGCCTAGAGGCGCGGGCCGTGCCGGGGGCCGGGCTGGCTGACCACGTGGGTGCCGCCGGCGGCGAAGGCCGAGCGCAGGATCTGGCGCGAGAGCTGCTTGGCGTTGGCGTAGCGGATGGAGTGGTGCACCACCACCGCGGCCACGGCGATGGTGCGGCCGCTCTGCTCGTCGCGGCCATAGCCGGCGAACCACTCGAAGAGCTCGGTCTTGTCCGGGCCGCCCATGGTGCCGGTCTTGCCGCCCAGGCTGATGTCGCGCAGGACCCGGTCCTGGCCCAGGCGGGTGAAGGCCCGGCGGGCGGTGCCCTCGGTGATGGTGGCCTCGAACATCTCCTGCATGGCCCGGCAGGTGTCCTGGCTGACGATGCGGCCCAGGGAGGTGGGCCGGCCCTGATAGAGGGTGTTGCCGGCCGGGTCGCTGGCCCGGGCCACCACGTAGGGCTCCACCAGGCGGCCCTGGTTCACGAAGACCCCGGCCAGGAGCGCGGCGTGTACGGCGCTGATGGTGGTGTCGGTGTTGTAGCCGCAGGCCAGGCCGGCCACGTCGAAATCGGTGCTGCAATCGGCCAGGCGGCTGACGCCCAGGGGCAGCTCGAAGGGCAGGCGGGACTCGAAGCCCAGGGCCTTGCCGTACCAGGTCAGCAGGTCCACGCCGATGTGGTAGACCCCCAGCTTGGCGAAGACCGGGTTGTTGCTGACTGCGAAGCTCTCGCGCAGGGTGGCCTGGGTGCTCTTGCGCGGCTGGCTGATCTTGACCTGGCCCGGGGTGAGGCTGTGGGGCCGGCCGGTGAAGTACAGCCGGCTCATGGGGTTGAGCTGGGTTTCCTCCACCGCGGCGGCGGCGGTGACGATCTTGTAGAGGCTGGCGGCCGGGGAGCTGGCGTCCAGGGCCACCGTGGGGTCCAGGCGGCCGTGGCGTTCGCCGGCCAGGGCCAGCACCCGTCCGCTGGGGATCTCCACCACCGCCAGGGCGGCGCGGGGGCTCTTGAGCCCGGCCAGGAGCTCCTCGGCCTCGCGCTGCAGATAGGACGAGATGGTGGGCTCCACCACCAGGGCCCCCCAGCGGGGGCTGTAGGCCTGCAAGGGCTGGCCGCTGACCACCTGGCGCAGGCGCGGGCCCAGGATCTGGGCCAACTGGGGCTTGTCGAGATGGCTGGGCGGGGGAGCGGGCGAGGCGGCCAGGGCCGGGAGCGCGACCAGTAACGCCAGCAGGGCCAGCAGGACCGGCCGGATGCGGATTATCCGTTTGCGCGTGTTCACCCTCAAAACTCCCCCAAGCGCCTCCGCCGTTCCCTGGCGGATAGTCTAGGCCTGGCGCGGTCCGATGACCTCGACCCCGCCCATATATGGCCGCAGGGCCTCGGGCACCTTCACCGTGCCGTCGGCCTGCTGATAGTTCTCCAGAATCGCCACCAGGGTGCGCCCCACCGCCAGGCCGGAGCCATTGAGGGTGTGGACCAGGGTGGTGCCCTTCTGGCCCTTGTCCTTGAAGCGCACGCCCATGCGCCGGGCCTGGAAGTCCTCGAAGTTGCTGCAGGAGCTGATCTCGCGGTACTTCTGCTGGCCGGGCAGCCAGACCTCCAGGTCATAGGTCTTGGCCGAGCTGAAGCCCATGTCGCCGGTGCAGAGCAGGACCTTGCGGTAGTGCAGGCCCAGGCGGCGCAGGACCTCCTCGGCGTTGGCGGTCAGGATCTCCAGGTGCTGGTAGCTCTCCTCGGGCCGCACGAAACGCACCAGCTCCACCTTGTCGAACTGGTGCTGGCGGATCAGCCCCCGCACGTCCTTGCCGTGGCTGCCGGCCTCGGCCCGGAAGCAGGGGGTGTAGGCGGTGTAGCAGAGCGGCAGGTCCTCGCCGGCCAAGACCTCGTCGGCGTGCAGGTTGGTCACCGGCACCTCGGCGGTGGGGATCAGCCAGTAGTCGCTGTTCTCCAGCTTGAACAGGTCCTCGGCGAACTTGGGCAGTTGGCCGGTGCCGGTCATGGACTTGCTGTTGACCATGAACGGCGGCAGGACCTCGGTGTAGCCGTGCTCGGTGGTGTGCAGGTCGAGCATGAAGGCGGTGA
>CALERA010000147.1 GCA_937908275.1 uncultured Desulfarculaceae bacterium
CGGGAGCGCGCGAGGCCCGGCCGAAGGTGAGCGCCACCCGACCCGTATATGCCCGTCGCGGCACGCGACTAGTCGAAGCCGGCGCCTACGGTGGAGAGCTTGTCGCACAGGGCGTCGACGATGTTTTCGAGCTGCTTTCCGGAGAGGTTCAGGCGCTTCATGGCGGCGCGGTCCAGCTCGGGCACCCAGTAGTCGTTGCCGTCGCCCAGGCCATAGGCCCGGGTGAGATGGTCGGCCAGGTGGACCACGGCGGTGACCACCGGGGCGTTGCGCGCGCCCTCGGGCTGGTGGTGCCAGCGGATGGGATCGATCAGGTTTTCCGGCAGCTTCCAGCTTTCGGCCAGCCATTGCCCGATGTGGCTGTGGTCGAAGCCCAGCACCTCGCGCTCGGCCTCGCGCACGCTGAGGCCGCGATCGGCCATCAGGGCGGCGATGGCCTCGTTGTCCTCGGGCATGTGGGCGCGCAGGACGACCTTGCCCAGGTCGTGCAGCAGCCCGGCGATGGAGGCCTCCTCGGCCTCGGGGAACTCGATCTCGCTGGCGATGATGCTGGCGGCGGTGGCCACGCCCATGGAGTGCACCCACAGGGCCTCGGCCCGGTGCTTCATCAGGTCGAAGACGCTGCTGGTCAGGATCAGGCCCTTGACCACGTCGAAGCCCAGGAGCACCAGGGCCTGGGTCAGGGAGCCCACCTTGCGCGAGAAGCCGAAGAAGGCGCTGTTGGCCAGCTTCAGGACCTTGGCCGAGAGCACCTGGTCCCGGCTGATCAGGCGGCCGATGTCGGCCACCGAGAAGCGCTTGGACTCCACCGCCCGGCTGATCTGCTCGATCATGCCCGGCAGGGTGGGCAGGTTCTTGAGCAGTTGGACCTTCTTGCGGGCCTCGGAGCGCGAGTCGGTCATGGCCTCAGACGCTCCCGTCCCGGCCGGTGTCCGGCGGATGGCAGCCGCTGGCCAGGCGGCGGCGGAACAGCTCGCGGATGGCGCGTTGCAGGGGATCGTTGGCCACCCGCGCGAAACGCTGCTCCAGCTCGGCCTCCTTGCGGGCCAGGAACTCCTGGCGCTCCTCGTCGCTGGCGAAGAGATCGCCCTCCACGGCCACCGTCTCGATGTCCAGCCGCCGCAGCAGGGCGATGGTCTCCACGGTCACGGCCTTGCCCTTGCCCATCAGCACAACCCCGTCGGAGCGGGTGACGTCCTGGGCCAGCACCTGGCCTTCGCTGAGTTTTTCCACCGGCAGCCGGATCATGAACTGTCCTTTCGCCCCCTGGCTGGACCAAACCCATGCTAGCACCGCGCCGCCCGCGCCACAAGCGCCCGGCCTTGGGGGGCCGCCGGCCCTGTGCTAGAATCTCGCCCAGACCAGCCAAACCACACCAGCGGCGGACGGGCGAGCATGAAACGGCATGGCAAGCGATCGCGGGGATGGGCCTTGGTCCTGGGCTTGTCCCTCTGCCTGGCCGGGCCGGCGGCATCCCCGGCGGCCCAGAGCCAGGCCCCGGCGGCCGGCTCCGGCGGCGAGCCCCTGGGCCTGGCCGAGTTGACCGAACTGGCCCTGGGCCATCAGCCCCAGCTCCAGCAGGCCGCCGCCAACCGCGAGGCCTCCCGCGCCCGCCAGGTCCAGCAAAAGTCCTATTTCTGGCCCCAGGTGGCGGGCGAGGCCTCCTGGGTCAAGACCCGCAACGAGCGCAACCTCACCGGCAATCCCGGCGACCGCCAGCTCAGCGCCGGCCTGACCCTGGACCAGGCGGTCTTCGACTATTCCCTCTACGGCCAGGCCAGCGCCGCCGGCTGGGAGGTGGAGGCCTACGACCGCCAATACCAGGCCGTGGTCAACCAGGTGGTGGCCGACGTGCGGTCCGCATACTTCAACCTGTTGACCGGCAAGGAGCTTCTGGTCGTCAGCCGCGCCCAGGAAGAAGACACTCGCGCCTTCCGCGACCGCACCCGGCGGCTCCTGGACCAGGGCCTGGCCGCCCGGCCGGAGCTGGCCCGGGCCGAACTGGACCTGGCCGAGGCCCGGCGCAAGGTGATCGAGGACCAGGCCAACTTGCGCCGCCTGGCCGCCAGCCTGGCCGAGGCGGTGGGCGTGCCCCAGGTCTACGACCTGGAGGTGGGCGGCGAGGTGACGGCCCGTCCCCTGGACCTGGCCGAGGCCAGCCTGGAGGACAGCGGCCAGGCCCGGCGGCCGGAGGTGCAGCGCCTGGATTACCTGGCCAAGGCCGCGGCCGCCTCCATCGAGGCCGCCTGGGGCTACCACCTGCCCACCCTGGATCTCAAGGCCGACCTGGGCCAGTCCGGCCGGGACACCCTGGACGACGAATACCACGACTACGGCCTCTACCTGGGCCTGCCCATCTTCACCGGCTGGCGGGTGACCGGCGCGGTCAGCGAGCGCCGCGCCCTGCACCGGGCGGCCCTCAAGGCCCTGGAGCAGCAGCGCCAGAGCGTGCGCCGCGAGGTGCGCCAGGGCTGGCAGGGGCTCTTGGAGGCCCGGGCCAAGGTCGAGGTCAGCGCGGCGCAACTGGCGGCGGCCGAGGAGAACTGGCGGCTGGTCAAGGGCCGCTACGACAACGGCCTGGCCACCCCCCTGGAGCTCTCCGAGGCCCGCACCCAGCGCTTCAACGCCCAGGCCGCCGTGGCCCAGGCCCACTACGGGGTGCTGGCCGCCCTGGCCGAGCTGGACCGGGCCGTGGGCGGGGAGCTGGACCCCTTCCTGAACGCCGCCGCGCCAGCGTCGGCCCCGCCCTCCGGCGGTGGTCGATGAAGGTGGAGTTCGTCAATCTCAAGCAGGCCGGCCTGGCCCCGGAGCGGGCCGCCGCGCTGCTGGCCGCCCGCCACCAGGCCGGCGGGGCGCGGGTGCTGGTCATGGCCCCGGACCCGATCCAGGCCGGGGAGGTGGACCGCCTGCTCTGGACCCTGGACCCGGCCTCTTTCGTCCCCCACGCCCGGGCCGGGGCGGAGGACCAGGACCAGGAGCCGGTGCTCATCGCCGATGGCCCGGAGAACCTCAACCGGGCCGAGGTGTTGCTGATGCTCTCCCCGCCGCCGGAGCTGCCCCTGGCCGAGTACCAGCGCCTGGTGCTGCTGGTGCCGGCCCAGGAAGGCCCGGATCTGACCCGCTGCCGCGAACTCTACCGCCAGATGCAGGCCCGCCCGGGGGTGGAATTGCTCCACACCACCCAGGTGCGTTGAGCCCGCGGACGCCTTTTCCCTTGCCGATCCGTCCGGGATCGGGTATATAGGCACCTTCGTAGTTGAAAATTCCCCAATGACCGCCAATTCGTAAACGAGGTCCCCATGGGCAGCGTCATTAAGAAGCGCCGCAAGAAGATCCGCAAGCACAAGCATCGCAAGCTGCTTAAGCGGACTCGTCACCAGCGCCGCAAGTAATCTGACGGCGGCCGGCGCGCTCGCGCCGGCCGCCTCTCCCCAATCAGCCGACCCGATCCCCTTCCAGGTCAGGCCGTGACGTCTCGGCTGGGTGCCTCGGCATCCGCGTATTGGTTTGCCCAGTGCCTGGGCTCCCATATACGGGTCGGGCCGGGTGCCCCCGGCTGGGCGTATACGGGTCGGGGGACGCCGTCCTTCGCCCAGGCCTCGCCCGCTCCCGTAGGTCGCGTGCCGCGACGGGCGGGTACGGGTCGACAGCGATACTCCCTGGCCGAACTTCGCCCGCTCCCGTAGTTGCCTCGCGCCGGGACCTCTTGCGGCTGACGCCGCCGGGACAACCAGTTGTCCCGGCCACCCAGAGAGGGGCAAGAGAGAGTCGCGCACCTATCTTCCTTGAAATATAAAAATAGGGGTCATTGCGGGGAGCCGACAGGCGACGAAGCAATCTCCCGAATTTATTTCTTCCGCATCCGGATCGGGCCGGGCGCCCCCGGCTGGGCGTATACGGGTCGGGGGACGCCGTCCTTCGCCCAGGCCTCGCCCGCTCCCGTAGGTCGCGTGCCGCGACGGGCGGGTACGGGTCGACAGCGATACTCCCTGGCCGAACTTCGCCCGCTCCCGTAGTTGCCTCGCGCCGGGACCTCTTGCGGCTGACGCCGCCGGGACAACCAGTTGTCCCGGCCACCCAGAGAGGGGCAAGAGAGAGTCGCGCACCTATCTTCCTTGAAATATAAAAATAGGGGTCATTGCGAGGAGCCGACAGGCGACGAAGCAATCTCCCGAATTTATGCCATCCCCCTTGGCCGCCGCGCCCGAGCGCGCCCCAAGCAAAAGGGCGGGGATGCTCCCCGCCCACTGCATATCCTGCCACCGGCCCGCCAGATTACCCGGGCGGCTGGGTTGCGTTGGCCCTCTTGCCGGGCTCGCGGCGGGTGATGGCGCGGAAGCGCTGGCGGAATTCGCCCTTCAAGGCCTGGACCTGAATCACGAAATCCTTGGTCTGGCCGATCTCCGGCACCACGCCGCCGGCCTCCTGCACCCGGCGGGGGCCGGCGTTGTAGGCGGCCAGGACCAGGGTCTCGTCGCTGAAGGTCTCGCGCAGGTCGGCCAGGTAGCGGATGCCGGCCCGCAGGTTGGCCTCGGGGTGCAGGGGGTTGTCCAGGCCCAACTCAAGGCTGGTCAGGGGCGTGATTTGCATCAGGCCGGCCGCGCCCTTTTCGCTGATCGCCCAGGGGTCGAAACGGCTCTCCACCTGCACCAGGGCCATCACCAACAAGGGGTCCACCCCCTCGTCCTCGCTGATCTGGCGCACCAGGGGCCAGAGCAGGCGCTGGCGCTCGACCAGGGGGGAATCCTCCCAGGCGCTCTGCGGGGGGCTGAAGCTGTAGGGGGCGTGTTCCAGACGAACCCGAGACAGGCGGTGGCGGCAGGGATCATCCTTGATCTGGGCGGGCGGGGGATGCAGGGTGCCCACGCTGAGTGGCAACCCCAGGCTCAAGGCCAGGGCAGCCACCAATAGGAGTCCGCGGCAGGGGCGGGTATTTCGGGGTTTGGCCACTTGAGGTCAAGCTCCTGAGCCCCTAGTCTAAAGGCCAAGCCAAGGCTGTCAACCATCGTCCGGCCGCTCCGGGCCGGGGCCGCCGGGATTGACCCGCCATCCCGCTTCGTTAGTGCGGCAAAAAAACTTTGACGCGACCCGCGCGAGACCGCTAAAATTGCTTTTTCGATTGTTACAAGCTATTTAGCCAGCATTTCCCAGGGGATGTCATGTCTGAGCCGTCCATCGTCCAAGGTGCCGCCCAGGCGATAAGGGGCCGATTGCCCAAGGATTTCACCCCTCGGGTCGGTTTGACCCTGGGCACCGGCCTTTCCGGCCTGGCCGAGGCCATCGCCCCGCTGGCCCGCATCCCCTACGCCGAGATCCCCGGCCTGCCCTTGAGCACCGTCCAGAGCCACGCCGGGGAGCTGATCCTGGGCCACCTGGCCGGCCAGCCGGTGGCGGCCCTGGCCGGGCGCTTCCACCTCTACGAGGGCTACAGCCCGCTGGAGGTGGTGCGGGCGGTGCGCATCCTGGCCGAGCTGGGGGTGGAGGCCATGGCCTTCACCTGCGCCAGCGGCGGCCTGGACCCGGCCATGCAGTCGGGCCGGGTGATGCTGATCCGGGACCACATCAACCTCACCGGCCACAACCCCTTAAGGGGCGAGAACTTCGAGCAGTTCGGCGAGCGCTTCCCGGACATGAGCCAGGCCTACGACCCCGGACTGTTGGACCTGGCCCGCCAGGCGGCCACGGCCCAGGGGGTGGCGCTCTACGAGGGCGTCTACGTGGGCCTGATGGGTCCCTCCATGGAGACTCCGGCCGAAACCCGGATGCTGCGCCTCCTGGGGGCCGACGCAGTGGGCATGTCCACGGTGCTGGAGGTGATCGCCGCCCGGCACCGGGGCCTGAAGGTCCTGGGCTTGGCCGCCATCAGCAATGTCAATATTCCCGAGGCCATGGAGCCGGCCCCCATCGAGTTGGTCATCGAAAACGCCGGCAAGGCCGGCGCGGACCTGACCCGGGTCATCATGGGGGTCCTGGAGCGCCTGGGCTAGGTCTGTTGACACTATTGGCATGACGTCGTGCGCTGTTGGATGTCATTGCGAGCGCAGCGAAGCAATCTCTTGCGCTATTATTGATTTATTTAGCCAGGTTAAAACGATAGAGAGGTTGCCGCGTCGCTTCGCTCCTCGCAATGACAAAAAAGGGATTTTGCGCGGGGCTCCTGGTCCGCCCCGATTCAAATTACTAATCTGGTAATAACGTTTGTGTGAACAGGCCCTAACCCGGGGTCAGAAGACACGAGCCCCGCACGAGAGAGAACATCATCATGACCAGTCCCGCCGGCTACGGCCCCCAGAAGGTGGTCTACCACTTCAACGGCAACAACCCCCAGGTCAACGCCCTGGGCCTGAAGAATATCCAGAACCACCTCAAGGCCTTGGCCCCGGGCCAGCTCACGGTGGTGGCCCTGGTCCACGCCGCGGCCTGGGTGATGGTGGCCAAGGGCAAGGCCGATCCCGAGCAGGTGGAGAAGATGAAGTCGCTGGGCGAGCAGGGCGTGGTCTTCGCGGTCTGCGCCAACACCCTCAACGACAACCACCTGGACCCCGAGCGCGACCTGGCCATCCCCATGCGCGTGGTCCCGGCCGGGGTGGCCGAGCTGGTCAAGCTCCAGCAGGAGGGCTACGCCTACATCAAGCCCTAGGGATGCCCCGGCGGCCGGCGGGCTGATCCCCGCTGGCCGTCTTGCGCCGCCCGCCCTTCACCCGCAACCTTCGCCCGCCGGAGACAGACCTTGCGCGACTTGTGCATCCACCACGGCCTGGTGCTGACCATGGACCCCCAGGGCGCGACCGTCGAGAACGGCCGGGTCGGCATCCATGAGGGCCGCATCGTATATTGCGGCCCGGACCAGGCCGACCCCACCCCCTTGAGCGGCTACGCCCGGGTCCTGGACGCCCGGGGCGGGCTGATCCTGCCCGGCCTGATCAACGGCCACACCCACGCCGCCATGACCCTGATGCGCGGCCTGGCCGACGACCTGCCCCTGGAGACCTGGCTGACCGAGCACATCTTCCCGGCCGAGCGCCACCTGACCCCGGAGGCGGTCTATTGGGGCAGCCTGCTGGCCTGCGCGGAGATGATCAAGAGCGGCACCACCAGCTTTTGCGACATGTACCTCTTCGCGGCCCAGGTGGGCCGGGCGGTGGAGCGGGCCGGGCTGCGGGCGGTGATCGGCGAGGTGATCTACGACTTCCCCTCGCCCAGC
>CALERA010000148.1 GCA_937908275.1 uncultured Desulfarculaceae bacterium
CCGCTGGAAAGCATCGTCCACGGCAGCCTGAACGTGGCCGATGGGGCGGCCGGCGCGGCGGAATCTCCCGCGCCCGGCGTGATGGCCGCTGGTTGCGCGTCCCGGGCCGGTCCCCGCCACCGGGCCTGGGCTGGGGCGTTGCCGCCCAGCAGATAGCCCGACCAGCGGCCCAGCTCCACGAAGCCCGGCACCGCCGCCAGATTCGCCGCCAGGCTGGCCCGGCTCAGCACCGCCAGGGGGGCTTCCTTGCCCAATTCCTGGGTCAGTTGCTCGGCCTGGTTGCTGCGCAGGCGGGGTATCTCGCGGTCCAGGTAGAAGAGCAGGCTCGGCTTCCACAGGCCGAAGGAGACCACCCGGGCCGCGCCGCCCAGGCGCTGCTGAACCGCCAGGGCCAGGTCCTTGGCCGGCTGCTGGATCTCCCGGGCGGCCTGGGGCAGCAGGCCCAGCATCAGGCCGCCGCAAAAGAGGGCCGCGCCCAGGGACAGGGCCAGCACCGACTCCCGCGCCCGGCCCCGCCGCCGCAGCCAGTTGGGCAGCCAGACCACGGCCAGGGCCGCCAGGCCCAGGGCCAGGGGCCAGAGGATGAGCAGGGGGGCCTGCTCGGGCAGGGCGTACTCGCTGCTGTCCGGGCGGATGGAGGCCTGGATCTTGGGCCAGGCCAGGTAAAGCCCGGCCGGCGCGGCCAACAGCACCAGGGCCCAGAGACCGCCCAGGCCCAGGTGCAGGGTTTGGCGCACCCCACGGGCGAAGCGGCCGCCTTCCTCGCCGGCCAGCCAGCGCCAGAGCTGGTAGCCGGCCAGGAGGCCCAGCCAGGGCCAGGCCGGCAGGATGTAGTTGATCTGCTTGGTGGCGGCCAGGGTGAAGACCACCAGCACCACCAGGACCGTGATGGCGGCCAGGAGCCGCAGCCGGGCCAGGGGGTCGGCCTGGCGGGCGGCCTTGGGGTTCCTGGCCAGGGCCGCGCCCAGGGCCGGCAGCCCGGCCGCGCCAAAGGGCCAGAAGCCCAGCAGCAGCACCGGCAGGTAGTAGAAGTACCCGCCGCCATGGCCCAGGAGCACCTCGCTGAAGCGGCGCAGGTTCTGGGAGAGGAAGAAGGCCCGCCAGAACTCGTCCCCCAGCCGCCAGAAGGCCAGGCCATACCAGGGCAGGTTGATCAGCAGGAAGATCAGCATACCCCACAGCCATTGGGCCCGGCGCAGGCAGACCAGGAAACGGCCCTGGACCAGGGCGTAGACCAGGGCCGTGGGCAGCACCACCGCCAGGGCCACCGGTCCCTTGGTCAGAAAGCCCAGGCCCAGCCCGGCCCAGGCCAGCCACCACCAGGGCCGGTCGGCCGGGGCCTGGCGCTCGTTGGCCAGGAAAAAGGCCCCCAGGCTCAGGGTGGTGAACAGGGTCAGGGGCATGTCGGTGAGGCTGGCCCGGCCCACCAGGGCCATCAGGGGGGTGAAGGCCGCCGCGGCCAGAGCCAGGGCGGTGAAGGCCGGCCCGCGCGAGACGCTGAGCCCCAGGTAGCCCAGCCAGAGCAGCAGGGCCAGGGCGGCGCAGGCCGAGGGCAGGCGCGCGGCCAGCTCCCCCGGACCCAGCAGGGCCTGGGCCCCGGCGATGAGCCAGAAGGTCAGGATGGGCTTTTCCAGGTAGTGCTCGCCGTTGAGGGTCGGCACCATGAAGTCGCCAGCGCGGAACATGGCCCCCACGCTGGCCGCGTATTCGCCCTCGTCGCGGTCGGTCAGGGGCATCTGGCCCAGGTCGGCCAGATAGAGCGCCGCCGCCAGGGCCAGGACCGCCAGCACCGCCAGGAGCCAGTAACGCTGTCCGGCCGGGCTCATGCCTGCTCCTCCCGCCAGCGCCGCAGGCTGGCGGCCAGGGGCCAGCCCACCGCCAGCCCCAAAAGCGCCCCGCCCAGGGTGTCGCTCAGATAGTGCGAGCCGCCGGCCACCCGGCCCAGGGAGATCAAGGCCGCCGCCGGGTAGCAGGCCCAGGCCAGGCGGGGATGGAAGGCGCAGAGCAGCGCGGCCAGGGCGAAGCTGGTGGTGGCGTGGCCCGAGGGAAAGGAGTGCAGGTCGCTGGAAAGCGTGGGACCGAAAAACTCCCAGGCCGGCAGGGACATGCGCGGCCGGGGCCGGCCCACCAGGTGCTTGATGATCTGCACGCAGGCCCCGGCCCCCAGGATCGCGCCCAGGCCGCCCATGCCGTCCAGCAGCAGGTTGCGCCGGCCCAGCCGCCAGGCCGCCAGGGCCAGCAGGGCCATGGCCCCGGCCTGGAGGCCGCCCAGTCCGGCGTAGTAGGCGGCTTGCGCCCACCAGATCGACCAGGTCTCGCCCGCGCGAGCGGAAAAGAACAGGTGCACCGGCTGGTCCCAATGCCAGGCCAGGGCGGCCGACATGCCCGCCGCCAAACCCGCCAGGACCAGCGCCCGCCGCCACCCGCCCTTAGCCACCCTGCGCGACCTCCAAGCCCCGGTCCACCGCGAACTGCATCTGGTAAAGCCGGTGATAGAGTCCGCCCTGGGCCAGCAGGTCCTGGTGCTGGCCCTGCTCCACGATGCGCCCGCCGCTCATCACCAGGATGCGATCGGCGCGCTGGATGGTGGACAGGCGGTGAGCGATGACAAAGGTGGTGCGGCCCTGCATCAGGTTTTCCAGGGCTTTTTGCACGTACATCTCGCTCTCGGTGTCCAGGCTGCTGGTGGCCTCGTCCAGGATCAGGATGGGCCGGTCGGCCAGCAAGGCCCGGGCGATGGACAGGCGCTGGCGCTCGCCGCCGGAGAGCAGCACCCCGGCCTCGCCGATGTTGGTGTCGAACCCCTGGGGCAGATGCTTTATGAAATCCAGGGCGTAGGCCGCCTCGGCCGCGGCCTCGATCTCGGCCATGGTCGCCTCGGGACGGCCGTAGGCGATGTTGTTCTTCACCGAGTCGTTGAACAGCACGATCTGCTGGGTGACGATGGCGATCTGGCCGCGCAGGCTGTGCAGGGTGGCCTGGCGGATGTCCACCCCGTCGATCAGGATCGCGCCCTGGCTGACCTCGTAGAAACGGGGCAGCAGGTTGACCAGGGTGGTCTTGCCACCGCCGCTGCTGCCCACCAGGGCCAGGACCTGGCCCACCGGCACCGTGAGGTCGATCTGCTCCAAAACCGACTCGCCGGGGCGGTAGCTGAAGCCCACCCCCCGGAACTCGATGCCCTGGCGCAGGCGGGGCAGCTCCACCGCCTCGGGCAGGTCCAGGATCTCGGGCTTGGTGTCCAGCACCGCGTAGACCCGGCTGGCCGAGGCCAGGCCGTTCTGGATGTCGTTGTTCAGGCCGCTCAGGTGCTTGACCGGCTCGTAGAGCATGATCAGGGCGGTGAGGAAGCTGAAGAAGGTGCCCGGGGTGGAGCGGCCCTCGATGACCTGCCAGCCGCCATAGAACAGGATGCCGGCGATGGCGATGCCGCCCAGGAATTCCATCAGGGGGCTGGAGATGGCCCGGGTGCTGACGTCCTTCATGCGCAGGGCGAACAGACGGAAGGCCTCGCGGCTGAAGCGCTCGATCTCGTGCTCCTCGCGGCAGAAGCCCTTGACGATGCGCGCCCCGCTGATGGTCTCGTGCAGCAGCACCGAGACGTCGGCCATGGTCTCCTGGGAGCGATGGCTGATCTTGCGCAGGCGTCGGCCGAACTTAACCAAGGGAATCGCGCAGATGGGGAACACGCCCACCGCGAAGATGGCCAGGAACCAGTCCCGCCAGAAGAGCACCACGATCAGGCCGAAGACCGTGAACAGCTCGCGCAGCAGGCCGGTGACCACGCTGCTCACCGCGCCCTGGATCTGGTTCACGTCATTGGTGATGCGGCTCATCAGCTCGCCGGTGGGCACCCGGTCGTAGTAGCTCAGGGAGAGTTTTTGCAGATGGGCGTAGAGGTCGATGCGGTACTGGGTGATGATCCGCTGGCCCACGTACTGCATCAGATAGCTCTGGCCATAGGAGCAGCCGCCCTTGACCACGTAGAGGATGATCACCACCAAGGGCACCAGGTAGAGCATGGTGCGGTCCCTGGCCACGAAGATGTCGTCCATCACCGGCTTGACCATGTAGGCCATGCCCGAGGTGGCGGCGCTGACCAGGATCATCATGACCATGGCGACGGCCAGGCGACCCCAATAGGGGCGCACCTGGGCCAAAAGGCGGTTGACCAGGGTGCGGTCCTCGCTGAGGGGCTTTTTACTCAAGACTTTTCTTCCAACATGATCTGGTGGGCCAGCTCCGCGGCCCGGCGTCCGCCGCCGGGGCCGCCCAGGCGCTGGCGCACCTCGGCCAAGGCCTGGCTCATCGTCTGGCGTGCGGCTTCGTTATCCAGTAATTCCAAGGCCTTGACCGCCAGGTTCTGGGGGTTGGCCTCGGCCTGCAACAGCTCCGGAATAACCTCACGCCCGGCCACCAGGTTGGGCATGGCCACGTGGCTGACCTTGATCAGGCGCTTGGCCAGGGCGTAGTTGAGGGCTCCGGTCTTGTATACCACCACCATGGGGGCCTCGGCCAGGGCCGCCTGCAGGGTGGCGGTGCCGGAGCAGATCAAGAGCAGGCGGGATTGGGCCATGACCTGGGCCGCCCGACCGGGCAGCACGGTCAGGCCGGAGAGGCGATTGGCCTCCAGGTGGGGGTCCAGCAGGGTCCGGTCCAGGCCCGGGGCCACCGGCAGCACGAAATGGCAGCGCGGCCGCTGGCGGCGGATGATGGCCCCGGCCTGCAACAGCAGGGGCATCAGGCGGCTGATCTCGCTCTGGCGGCTGCCAGGCAACAGGCCCACCAGCTCCGCGCCCTCGGGCACCGGCAAGGGGTCGCCGGCCCGGGCCCGGAACTCGGCCTCCTCGTCCAGCAGGGGATGGCCCACGAAGGTCACCGGCAGTTCGGGCGCGGCCTGGGCGTAGAAGTCTTTCTCAAAAGGAAAGACCACCGCCAGATGGTCCACCAGCTTGGCCAGGGTCTGGGCCCGCTTGGGCCGCCAGGCCCAGACCTGGGGGCTGATGTAGTAGAGCACCTTGAGCCCCAGGGCCTTGGCCGCCTTGGCCACCCGGAAATTGAAATCCGGGAAGTCCACCAGGATCACCAGGTCCGGCCGGGTGGCCTGGAGGTGGGCCTTGAGACCCTGCAGGGCGCGCCAGATGACCTGTAGCTTGCCCAGGACCTCGGAGAAGCCCACCAGGGCCAGGTCCTCGGCGCGATAGAGCAACTCGGCCCCGGCCCGCTCCAGGGCCGGCCCGCCGATGCCGCTGACCGTGAGCCCCGGCTCCAACTGGGCCAGCTCGCGCACCAGGCGCGCGGCGTGTTGGTCGCCGCTGGCCTCGCCAGCGACGATGACCACCCGGCGACCGTTGGTCATCCTAGCTCTCCCCGGGCAGGCGGGCGTCCACCCAGCGGGGGGATTGGGCCAGCACCGGCTCCAGCTTGCACTGGCCCTCCAACACGCAGGCCTGCACCGCCAGGGCCGCGGCCAGGGCTCGGCGGCCGTCGCGGCCCGAGACCCGGGGGGCCTGGCGGGTGCGCACCGAGTCCACGAAGGCCTTCAGCTCCTCTTCCAGGGGGTCGGCCTTGGCGAAGCGGGGCCGGTCGGCGGTGACCTTGGGCAGGGAGCCGGGCCGGTACTCCACCCCGCTGACCACCAGCAGCTTGCGCTTCTTGAAGTCCAGGGCCAGATAGGCGTCGGGCTGGAAGACCCGCATCTTGCGCTCGTCCTTCAGGGCCAGGCGGCTGGCGGTGAGGTTGGCCACGCAGCCGCCGGGGAACTCCACCCGGGCGTTGACGATGTCGGCGTGTCGGCCCAGCACCGGCACCCCCACCGCCCGGATCTCGGCCGGCTCCTCGCCCACCAGGGCCAGGATGATGTCCAGGTCGTGGATCATCAGGTCCAGGGCCACGTCCACGTCGGTGGCCCGGGCCTTGAAGGGCGCGATGCGGTTGACCTCAATGAACATCGGGCGCTTGACCCGGCGCACCATCTCCTCCACCGGAGGGTTGAAGCGCTCCAGGTGGCCCACCTGCAGGATGCGCCCGCCGGCCTCGGCCAGCGCCACCAGGCGGTCGGCCTCCTCCAGGGTGGCGGTCAGGGGCTTTTCGCAGAGCACGTCCTTGCCCGCGGCCAGGAACTCCGAGGCCACCGCGAAGTGCTGCACCGTGGGGGTGACCACGGTCGCCGCCTCCACCCGGTCGATGACCTCGTGATAGTCGGCGAAGAACGGCACCCCCAGGTCCTGGCCGATCTCCCGGGCCCGGGCCGGGTCGGCGTCCACCACCGCCACCAGCTCGGCGGTCTTCATCTTCTTGAGCTTCTCGGCGTGGAAGCGCCCCAGGTATCCCACGCCGACCACCGCGATCTTGACCGGGGCCTGCATTATTTCTCCTCGCCGCCGGCCCAGGCCAGCAGGCAGATGCCCGCCGCCTCGGCCCGCTGGATCATGTCCTGGCGATCGAACACCAGGGTGCGGCCGGCCTCGAAGACCAGGCAACTGGCCTGGGCCTCGGCCATGGCCGCGACGGTTTCCGCGCCCACCGCCGGCAGGTCGAAGCGGCGGTCCTGGCCCGGCTTGCAGCGCTTGATCACCACCGTGCCCGGCCCGGCCAGCTCCCCGCCCCGGCGGATGCAGGCGTCGGTGCCCTCCATGGCCTCCACCGCCACCACCGCCCGGCCCCGGATCACCAGGGCCTGGCCGATGTCCAGCTTGCCCAGCTCGTGGGCCAGTTGCCAGCCCACCTCGGCGTCGGCCCGCTCCTCGGGGCTGGGGCCACGCTTAGTATAAGTGCCGGCGCTGGCCAGGAGCTCGGGCAGCAGTTCATGGCTGGGCAGGATGGTGATGCCCTCCCCGGCCAGGACCTTGGCCAGGGTGCGCAGGATGCCGTCGTCGGCCAGGTGGCGCAACTTGCCGATCAGGGTCAGGGCCTTGAGGTCCGGGCGCACGTCGCCGAACATGCGGGGCTTGGTCACCCCGCCGCACATGGCGGCCCGGGAGACGCCCTGGCTGCGAAAAGCCTTGATAAGCTTGCCCAATTGTCCCAGGTGGATCCAGGTCAGGTGCTCGACCTCGGCCTCCAGGGCCGGCAGGGTCTCGCCGGTGATGGCCACCGCCACCACCGCCAGCCCCTGGGCGCGGGCCGCCCGGGCGAACAGGATGGGGAATTGCCCCTTGCCCGCGATGAGACCGATGCGTTCCTGGTGCATGGCTGCCCGGCGCGTTGCCGCTAGCGGGCCACTCCCCGCTCGGAGGCGCGGATGAAGCCGACAAAGTGGCGCACCTCCGGCAGGTCGGGCACTTCGGCCTCCACCTGGGCCAGGGCCTTGGCGATGGGGGTGCGGGTCCGGAACACGATGGCATAGGCCTTCTTCAGGGCGGCCAGGGTCTCGTCGCTGAAGCCCGCCCGCTTGAGGCCGATGGTGTTGAGGCCGTGGGTCTTGGCCCGGTTGCCCTCGCAGAGGCAGAAGGGGGCCATGTCCTGGGCCACGCCGCTGGTGCCGCCGATGAAGCAGTGGCGACCGATGCGGGTGAACTGGTGCACCGCCGTCAGGCCGCCCACGCCCACGTGGTCCTCGATGGTCACGTGCCCGGCCAGGGCCACCCCGTTGGCCATCACCACGTGGTCGCCGATCTGGCAGTCGTGGGCCACATGGCTGTAGGCCATGAACATGCAGTTGTCGCCCACCCGGGTGACCCCGCCGCCATGGTGGGTGCCGCGGTTCAGGGTGGCGAATTCGCGCACCTGCACGTTGTCCCCGATGACCAGTTCGGAGCGCTCGCCCCCGAACTTCAGGTCCTGGGGCTCGCCGCCCACCGCGGCAAAGGGCCACAGGCGCCCCCCCCGGCCGATGGTGGTGTAGGCGGAGACGCTGGCGTGGTGGTCGATCTGGCAATCAGGGCCGATGACCACCTCGGCCCCGATGAAGGCGTAGGCTCCGATCCGGCAGCCTTCGCCGATGCTGGCGCTGGGGTCCACCATCGCGGTGGGGTGTATCTGCATGTCTTGGTCGCCTTCCAGTTTGTCAGCGAAGGGGCGCGAGCGGCGCTCAGGCCTGGGCCACCGCGGCGGTCAACTCGGCCTGGGCCACCAGCTTGCCATCCACCAGGGCCTTGCCGTCCATCTTCCAGGCCCGGCTGGAGCGGTGCAGGCTGGTCAGCTCCATGATCAATTGGTCGCCCGGCACCACCGGCTGGCGGAACTTGACCTTTTCCAGGGACATGAAATAGATCATCCGGCCGTGGGCCTCGGGGAAGGTGGAATAGGCCAAAACGCCGCCGGTCTGGCCCAGGGCCTCCAGGATCAGCACGCCGGGCATCACCGGACGGCCCGGGAAATGGCCCTGGAAGAAGCCCTCGTTGAAGGTGACGTTCTTCAGCCCGCGCACGTACTCGCCCGGCTGGATCTCCAGGATTCGGTCCACCAGCAGGAAAGGGTAGCGGTGGGGGAGAATCTTGAGTATTTCCTCCAGGTTGAGCGAGGCGTGGTTCATGGGCGTCTCCATGGGCGGCAGTAGAGCGGGACTACTGCTCGTCGCGGGCCTTTTCCAGGCTCCTGACCCGGTCGAAGAGCTCGGGCAGGCGTTCGATGAGCTTGCGGGTGCGCAGCCAGAGCTGGTGCGGCATGGCCGGGGTGCCGGTCACCGTGGCCCCGGGGGCCACGTCCTTGGCCAGGCCGCTCTGGGGACCGATGATGGCCCGGTCGCCGATGGTCAGGTGGCCGGAGGAGCCGGCCTGGCCGGCCATGATCACGTTGCGCCCCACCTTGGTGGAGCCGCTGACCCCCACCTGGGCCACCAGCAGGCTGTTCTCGCCCACCACGCAGTTGTGGGCGATGTGAACGTGGTCGTCGGTCTTGACGCCCGACTGGATCCAGGTGCGGGCGGTGGCGGCGCGGTCGATGGTGTTCAGGGCGCCCAGCTCCACGTCGTCGTCGATCTGCACGATCCCCACCTGGGGAATCTTGAAGTGGCGGTCGCCCTCGGGCACGAAGCCGTAGCCGTCGGCCCCGATCACGGTCCCGGCGTGGATGATGCAGCGCTGGCCGACGCGGCAGCCGTGGTAGACCACCACCCCCGGGTGCAGCACCGTGTCCTGGCCGATGGTCACCCCCGGCCCCACGTAGACGTTGGGGTGCAGGACCACCCGGTCGCCCAGCACCGCCCCGGCTCCGACATAGGCCAGGGCGTGGACGCTGACCTCGGCCCCCAGGGTGGCTCCATCCTCCACCACCGCCCGGGGATGGACCCCCAGGGCCTGATAGGGCCGCGCGGTGGCGAAGGTCAGGACCTTGGCGAAGGCCAGGTAGGGGTCGGCCACCCGGATCACCGGCAGGCCCTCGGGCACCTGCTGGTCGGGCTTGACCAGCACCGCCCCGGCCTGGCACTGGGGCAACAGGCGGGCGTAGCGCGGGTTGGCCAGGAAGGCCAGGTCCGCGGGACCGGCCTCCTCCAGGCCCTTTATGCCCGAGACCCGCCGCTCCGGGGGGGCTTCCAGTTGGCCGCCCAAAAGGGCGGCCAGTTCCGCCAGGCTGACTTCCATGCCCGCCGCGGCCCTACGGATGCTGCTTGTCGTAGGCGGCGATCACCTGAGGCGTGATGTCCGCGCTCTTGGGATAGAACAGGGCCACCCGGGACTCCACCACCAGGGCGTAGCCGTTGCGGGCGCCCAGGTCGTTGATGACCTTGGTCATCTCGCGCAGGATGGGGGCGAAGGCGTCGCGCTGGGCCTCGCGCCACTCCTGCTGGGCGTCGCGCTTGCGGTCGTTGAACAGCCGCGCCTTGCGCTCCAGGTCGCGCTCCTTGGAGAGCTTGGCCTCGGGCTTGAGCAGGGGGGCGGTCTTCTCCAGCTCCTGGCCCAGGCGCTGGATCTCCTCGCCCAGGCTCTTCAACTCCAGCTCCAGCTTCTCCGTCCGCCGCTTGAGGTCGGCCTGGGCGCGCTTGCCGGCCGCGCACTCGTTGACCGCCCGCTCCATGTCCACCACCGCGATGCCGCTCTCGGCGTGGGCCTTGGCCGGGGCCAGCCAGGCCAGGCACAGCAGGGCGGCCAGAATCAGCAAGGTGGACTGGGTCCGGAAGGATTTGACCATGATCGAACGCTCCTTGGTGGCCGTGGTTCAGGCCGTCTGTCTAAAAAATGCTGCCGATGGTGAATTCCCAGTTGGACTGGCTGTCGTCGTCCTTGGGATCCAACACGTAACCATATTCCAGGCGCAGGGGGCCCATGGGCGAGTACCAGCGGATGCCGCCGCCCACGCTCTTGCGCAGGTCGCCCAGCTTGTAGCCGTCCTCCTGCGACCAGGAGTTACCAGTGTCATAGAAGACCACGCCCACCAGGCCGGCCTTGGCCAGCAGGGGGAAGCGGTACTCCACGTTGACCAGGGCCATGCGCTCGCCGCCGATGCGGTCGTTGGTGGCGGCGTCGCGGGGGCTGACCGACTGGTAGTCGAAGCCGCGCAGGGTGTTGATGCCGCCCAGGAAGAACTTCTCGTAGATGGGCAGGTCTCCGCCCTCGTGCCCGGTCAACCAGCCGATGCGGCCGTGCAGCACGAAGACGTGCTCCCACCACAGGGGGAAGTACCAGCCGCTGTCGCCCAGGACCTTGATGAAGGCGTTGGTGCCGCCGATGGGATCGCCGGCGTACTCCACGCTGATGCTGTTGTCCGAGCCCCGGGTGGTGTTGAAGGAGTTGTCGCGGGTGTCGCGGCGCAGGATGCCGCGCACGGCGCTGGTGGTGTGCTCGCCCTTCTGGTCGCGGATGATCAGCGCGGCGTTGTCCTGGATGTCATAGATGTTGGCCACCTCGTAGGTGTAGTAGGTGTACAGCCGCACCGCGCGCCAGGGGGTGGGCCAGCCCAGGCGCAGGCGGCCGCCCACCGCTTCCTTGCTGTAGGTGTAGTACTCGCGGTCCCAGTCGTAGAGGTCCACGCCGGCGCTGACGGGCTTGTCGAACAGCCAGGGCTCGGTGAAGCTGATGGTGTAGCGGTTGGAGACGCCGCCGATCTGGCCGCGGAACTCCAGCTGCTGGCCCCGGCCGAAGAGGTTGCTCTCGGCCACCCGGCCCATGAGCATGACCTTGTCTACCGTGGAGTAGCCGGCGCCGATGCTGAACTGGCCGGTGCGCTTCTCCTTGACGTCGATCTTCAGGTCCATCCGGTCCGGGGTGGTGCCCTTGGTGGTGGAGATGTTGACGTCCTCGAAGAAGTTGAGCCGGTGCAGGCGCATGTTGCCGTCGCGCAGGGCCGTGCCGGAGAACAGGTCGCCCTCGGCCACGCCCAGCTCGCGGCGGATCACGTTGTCGCGGGTGTGGCTGTTGCCGGTGATGATGATGCGCTCGAAGTAGACCTTCTCGCCCTTCTTG
>CALERA010000149.1 GCA_937908275.1 uncultured Desulfarculaceae bacterium
CTTAATGGTCGTCATACACCGGCTTTTCTTTTGGGGAGGGGGTGTGGGGCGGGCCCCCTGCCAGCTCCGCTGACTGGGGCGACGGAACCCCCTTTCTTTGGGCCTCCAAAGAAAGGGGGTTCCCCCACAGTTCCTCTTCACCCATTAGACAAACTCGCCCATGGGGCGCACGGCCACGCCGTGGTCCTCCATGGTCTGGCGGATGGAGCGCACCAGGTCCACGGCGCTGGGGTTGTCGCCATGGACGCAGATGGTGTGGGGGTTGAGCTGGACCAGGCTGCCGTCCACGGCCTGGACCACGCCCTCCTGGGCCATGCGCAGGCAGCGGGCGGCCACCAGCTCTGGGTCGTGGATCACCGCGCCGGGCAGGTTGCGGGGGGCCAGGCGGCCCTCGGGGGTGTAGGCCCGGTCGGCGAAGGCCTCGTGGGCGATGCGGGTCAGGCCGGCCTCGGCCGCCACCCGGCGGATGACCTCGCCGCCGGGGCCGGCCAGGGTGACCAGCACCAGGTCCGGGGCGTAGGCGGCCAGGGCCTGGCAGAGGGCGCTGGCCACGGTCTGGTCGCCAGCGGCGGTGTTGTAGAGCGCGCCGTGGGGCTTGACGTGCTGGAGGGACAGGCGGCTGGCCTGGGCGATGGCGGCCAGGGCCCCCACCTGATAGAGCAGGTCGGTGCGCAGTTCGTCGGCCGAGCAGTCCACCCGGCGGCGGCCGAAGCCGCGCAGGTCCGGATACCCGGGGTGGGCCCCCACCCCCACGCCGTGCTCCCGGGCCAGGAGCACGGTGCGCTCCATGACCAGGGGGTCGGAGGCGTGGAAGCCGCAGGCCACGTTGGCGCTGGTGATGTGGCGGATCACCTCGGCGTCGCAGCCCAGGTTGTAGTTGCCGAAGCTTTCGCCCATGTCACAGTTGAGGTCGATCATCGTCTCGCGCTCCATTGGGGGAGTTCCAAAATATACTCGACCGCTGGCGGCGGACAACCCGGGCTGGACAGTCCGGCGGGTGTGGCTCCATAATCGTAACAGGGGACGATAGGGCGGAGATTACCGGATTGTCTCAATAAAGTCGCCCGAAACGCCATCCCGGGTTTGAAATTGTGTCACCTACCAATTATAATACAAATCTTTCCGCGACCCACCCCAAGCCGTGGATGGGACGACCTTTCAGTTCCAGCCGTGAGGACACAACTTGACCAGTCAGGCCGTTAGCGACAGCCCCGCCGCCGCCCGGGCGCGCATCGCCCGGGGCGAGATCACCGGCAACACCAGCGCCCTCTGCCCCGGCTACGTCCAGGCCAACCTGGTCATCCTGCCCAAGGATTGGGCCTTTGACTTCCTGCTCTTTTGCATGCGCAACCCCAAGCCCTGCCCCCTGTTGGAGGTCCTGGACCCCGGCGACCCCCTGACCCGGACCATCGCCCAGGGGGCGGACATCCGCCACGACGTGCCCCGCTACCGGGTCTGGCGCCAGGGCGTGCTGGTGGACGAGCCCACGGACATCGCCGACCTGTGGCAAGACGACCTGGTGAGCTTCTTCCTGGGCTGCAGCTTCAGTTTCGATTTCGCCTTGCAGAACGCCGGCCTGCCGGTGCGCCACCTGGAGCAGGGCCGCAACGTGCCCATGTATCGCACCACCCGGCCCAACGCGCGGGCCGCGCGCCTGGGCGGACCGCTGGTGGTCTCCATGCGCCCCATGGCCCCGGAGCTGGTGGCCCGGGCGGCGGAGGTCTCGGGCCAGTGCGAGGGGGCCCATGGCGCGCCGGTGTATTGGGGCGACGCCGCCGGCCTGGGCATCGCCGACCTGGCCCAGCCGGAGTTCGGCGACCCGGTGGAGATCAAGCCCGGCGAGGTGCCCGTCTTCTGGGCCTGCGGGGTCACCCCCCAGGCGGCCCTGATGGAGGCCAAGCCGCCCCTGGCCATCACCCACGCCCCCGGCCACATGTTCATCACCGACCTGCGCTTCGAGGAGCTGGGGGGGACGCACCCCGCGCCCAAACAGTCATGAACCGGCTTTGCCGAGTAAATTCAACCAAAATGTGGGAGGTTTTCCGATGCGCAAACTAGCCTGGTTGACGGCCGCGGCCCTGCTGGCGGCCCTGTTGATCCCCGGCCTGGCCCTGGCCGAGGACAAGGAGATCAAGATCGGCGTGATCTATCCCCTGACCGGCGGCGCGGCGGCCGAGGGCCGCGAGCTGCGGGCCGGGGCCGAGCTGGCCCAGGAGATCGCCAACAGCGCCATGGCCGACATCGACATGGCCATGGCCAAGAACGCCGGGATCAAGGCCCTGGGCGGGGCCAAGATCACCCTGATCCTCAAGGACCACCAGGGCAACCCCCAGCTGGGCGCCGACCTGGCCAAGAAGCTGATCGAGGACGACAAGGTCGTGGGCATCCTGGGCTGCTACCACAGCTCGGTGACCAAGACCGTGGCCGCGGTCTGCGAGCGCTTCGGCGTGCCGATGATCAACGACTCCTCCACCAGCCCGGCCCTGACCAAGGCCGGCTTCAAGTGGTTCTGGCGCACCACCCCCCATGACGACCAGTTCACCAAGGACCTGTTCGAGTTCCTCAAGGGCCTGAGCGAGGGCAAGGCCAAGGGCGTCAAGGCGGTGCCCATGGCCGACCTGAAGACCCTGGCCGCGGCCTGCGAGAAGACCGAGTGGGGCACCAACGTCAGCGCCACCATCAAGCGTTACGCCGACGAGTACAAGTTCGACCTGGCCTCCAACCTGCTCTACGCGGCCAAGAGCCCCGACCTCTCGGCCGAGGTCCAGAGCCTGCTCGCGGCCAAGCCCGGCGCGATGCTCTTCGCCTCCTACACCTCCGACGCCATCCTGATGATGAAGACCCTGCAGTCCATGAAGGCCGCCCCCAAGATCCTGTGGGGTCAGGACGCCGGCTTCGAGGCGCCCGAGTTCGTGGGCACCCTGGGCGACGCCAGCGTGGGCGTGCTGACCCGCACCGTCTTCACCCCCCAGGTGGCCCAGGTGAAGAAGGTCTCCGGTCAGGTCAACAACCTATACAAGGAGAAGGTCGGCCACGATCTCTCCGGCGCCAGCGCCCGGGCCTTCACCGGCCTGCAGGCCTGGGTCTACGTCCTGGAGAAGGCCGCCAGCACCAAGCCCGAGGACATCCAGAAGGCCTGCAACAGCATCACCATCCCCGGCGAGGAGCTGGTGGTGCCCTGGAACGGCATCAAGTTCGCCACCCAGGGCGAGGACATCGGCCAGAACGTGCTGGGCATGGGCATGATCGGCCAGTACCAGAAGAAGGGCGACAAGATCACCCTGGAGATCGCCTATCCCTTCGACCTGGCCACCACCAACCTGGTCTACCCCTTCCCGGGATTCTAGGCACCAATCGATCAACCGGTCGAGGGGCGGCGCGCGCCGTCCCTCGACCGGCCGCGTGACGGACAAGGCATGGAAACACTCTTCGCCGAACTGGCCAAATCCCTGGTCTCGGGCCTGATCATGGGCATGGTCTTCGCCCTGGTGGCCCTGGGCCTCACGGTCATCTTCGGGGTGATGGACGTGGTGAACTTCGCCCATGGCGAGTTCCTGATGATCGGCATGTACACCACCCTGCTCACCAGCCCCATCCTCAAGGTGGACCCCCTGGTGACCCTGCCCCTGGCCGGCCTGGTGGGCGCGGCCCTGGGAGTGATGTGCTACTACGGTCTGGTGCGCTTCCTGCTGCGCGGACCCATGGTGGCCCAGCTCCTGGGCACCTTCGGCCTGATGCTGACCCTGCGCAACCTGGCCCTGTTGTTCCTGGGCTCCGAGCCCCAGATCGTCCACGAGGGCCTGTTGGTGGGCAAGAGCTACGTCTTCGGCCCGGGCATCGTGCTGGAGTCCACCAAGCTGGCGGCGGCCCTGCTGTCCATCGTCAGCTTCGCGGTGGTCTGGTGGCTGATCCGGCGGACCAAGCTGGGCATGGCGCTGACCGCCACCAGCCTGGACGCCGAGGGCGCGCGCTACATGGGCATCAGCACCGAGCGCATGAACGCCACCGCCTGGGCCATCGGCGGGGCCAGCGTCTCCATCGCCGGCGGCCTGCTGGTCAACTTCTGGCCGGTGGACCCCAACGTGGGCCTGTTGTTCACCATGATCGCCTTCGCCACCGTGGCCCTGGGCGGCTTCGGCAGCATCCGGGGGGCCTTCTACGCCGGCGTGATCATCGGCCTGATCGTCTATTTCCCGCCGGCCTGGGATGCGCTGAGCAACTTTGGCGGCCTGGACTGGCCGTCGATCCACAGCTTCAAATACACCTTTGTCTACCTGATCTACTTCCTGATCATGGTATTCCGGCCGCAGGGGCTCTTCGGATGGAAGCAATAAAAAACGCGCTAGATTTCTCGGACTTCCCCCGCCTGGACCTGTCGCTGGCGGGGGCGGTCTTCGCCTTCCTGCTGCTGTTTCCGGCCCTGCCCCACAGCAGCTTCGCCATGGCGACCATGATCCAGTTCCTGATGTTCAGCCTCTACGGCATGGGCTGGAACACCATCGGCGGCTACGCGGGCCAGGTGGACCTGGGCAAGGCCCAGTACAACGGCATCGGGGCCTACACCACCGCGGTGATGATGGTGCGCTGGGACGTGCCCTTCTGGGTCTCCATGCCGGTGGGCATGGCCCTGGCGGTGGGCTGGTCGTTCTTGATCGGCTATCCCCTTTTCCGGCTCAAGGGGCACTACTTCTCCATCGCCACCATCGCCACCAGCCTGGTGCTCAAGGACCTGTTCGAGGTCTGGGACTTCGTGGGCGCGGCCACCGGACTCCAGATTCCCATCCGCTCGAAGCTGCCCGACTTCCTCTATCTCCAGTTCCGGCACGACTACTATTACTACTACATCCTCCTGGCGCTTTTCGTGGTGGGCATCCTCTACCTCAACGCCTTCCGCCATTCGCGCCTGGGCTTCCAGCTGCGGGCCATCAAGGACAACGAGGACGTGGCCAAGAGCCTGGGCATCGACGCCCACTGGTGCAAGATCAAGGCCTACGCCGTGGCCACCGCCTTCGTGGCGGTGGTGGGCTCCTTCCACGCCTGCTACAACTTCAACATCGAGCCCGAGGACGTGATGAGCCTGGACCTGTCGGTGCTCATCGCCATGATGGCCCTCCTGGGCGGGGCGGGGTCCCTCTGGGGGCCGATCATCGGGGCCGCGATCCTGGTGCCGCTCAAGAGCTACATGGGCGACTGGCTGGGCGCGGCCTCCGGCCTGGAGGGCCTGAACCTGATCATCTACGGTGGCATCATCATGCTGATCGCCGCGGTGCAGCCGCGCGGGGTCTGGGGCATGGTGGAGGCGGTGCGGGCGCGCCGGAGGGGGGGCTATGCCGCTTCTTGAGGTCAAGCACGTCAGCAAGGAGTTCGGCGGCCTGGTGGCCAACAACGACGTCTCCTTCGTGCTCAATGAGCGCGAGGTGATGGGACTGATCGGCCCCAACGGCGCCGGCAAGACCACCCTGTTCAACTGCATCGCCGGGCATTTCCCGGTCACCCGGGGCCAGATCGTCTTCGACGGCCAGGACGTCACCGCCCTGAAGGCCTTCGAGGTCTCCCGCCGGGGCCTGGCCCGCACCTTCCAGATCTTCCAGGCCAGCGGCGACCTCAAGGTGCGCGAGAACGTGATGGTGGGGGCCTTCATGCACAACCCCTCCCGGAGCAAGGCCCGGGCCAAGGCCGAGGCCACCCTGGAGTTCCTGGGCATCGCCGACGCCGGCGACCACCTGATGACCGAGCTGCCGGTGGCCCAGCAGAAGCGGGTGGCCCTGGCCACCGCCCTGGCCACCGACCCCAAGCTGCTGCTGCTGGACGAGGTGGCGGCCGGGCTCAACCGCTCGGAAATCGAGGACATGGTGGCCCTGATCAAGCAGATCAACACCGACAAGGGCGTGGCGGTGCTGTTGACCGAGCACATGCTGGAGATGGTCATGGTGCTCTCCCACCGGGTCATCGTGCTGGAGAGCGGCCGCCTGATCGCCGATGGCGAGCCCGAGGCGGTGGTCAAGGACCCGGAGGTGATCCGGGCCTATCTGGGCGACCACATCGTCAGCGACGAGGAGGCCGCCCATGCTTGAGGTCAGGGACATCACCGTGCGCTACTCCGGGCTGCCGGTGCTGCGCGAGGCCAACCTGAAAGTCGCCGAGGGCCAGACCGTGGCCGTGGTGGGCAGCAACGGGGCGGGCAAGTCCTCGCTGCTGAAGGCCATCATGGGCTCGGCCAAGGTGGGGCCGCAGGGCTCCATCACCTTCCAGGGCCAGGAGATCAAGGGCCTGCGCACCGAGGAGATCGTGCGCCTGGGCCTGATCTACGTGCCCGAGGATCGCAAGCTGTTCAAGGTGCTGCCGGTGGAGCAGAACCTGCTGCTGGGGGCCTTCGTGGTCAACGACGAGGCCACCAAGAAGAGCAACCTGGAGTATGTCTACAATCTCTTTCCCCGCCTGCGCGAGCGCCGCGCCCAGGCCGCCGGCTCGCTCTCCGGCGGCGAGCAGCAGATGGTGGCCATCGGGCGGGGCTTGATGAGCGATCCCAAGCTGTTGATGCTGGACGAACCCAGCCTGGGCCTGGCCCCCCTGATGGTCTCGGAGGTCTTCGAAACCGTGCGCAAGCTGCGCAAGGAGGGGCGCACCGTGATCCTGGTGGAGCAGAACGTGCGCGAGGCCCTGGAGCTTTCCGACTACGCCTACATCGTGCAGACCGGCCGCATCCGTCACGAGGGCAAGGCCAAGGAGCTGTTGAACTCCGACGTGGTGCGCAAGGCCTATTTGGGCATGTAAGACGGCGCCCGCCTCTGATCATGCCGCCGCCGGGGCCTTTCTGGTCCCGGCGGTTTTTTGCGCCATTCCATGCGCCCTTGTGCGGGGAAATGGCCCGCGCGGCCCCGGGACCCGATTCCAGGTGGTCGGACCTATCTCCTGGCTGATTCGTTCTTTTTTTCTCAAACAAGCATAACTAAATAATCGCAGCGGGTTGTATGGCGCGCATTCCCTGGGGGCTCTGGTTTGTGAAGATGCCCCTTGACGCAGGTCGGGATGCTGGGTAATGGATGAAACACCACTAGCACTCATTGCACAACAGGCACAATTTCCTCCTGGCGGTGGGGAGTGATCAGCCAAATTTATGCAAAGCCCCTGCTGGTCTTCGGCTGCGGCAACACCCTGCTGGGCGACGATGGCTTCGGCCCGGCGGTGATCGCCCGCCTCCTGGCCGGGCCGCCCCTGCCGGCGGCGTGCGCGGTCCTGGACGTGGGCACCGCCAGCCGCGAGCTGCTCTTCGACCTCCTGCTGGCCCCGGTCAAGCCCCGCCTGTTGCTGGTCATCGACGCCGCCGATCCCCCGGACCTGGCCCCGGGCCAGCTCCGGGAGCTGCCCCTGGACGACATCGCCGCGCCCAAGGCCAACGATTTCTCCCTGCACCAATTCCCCTCCCTGAACCTCCTGGCCGAGTTGGCCGATCTGGGGGGGGTGACGGTGCGGGTGCTGGCGGTCAAGGCCGGGGCCATCCCGGAGACGGTGCGGCCCGGTCTGAGCCCGGCGGTGGCGGCCGCGGTGCCCCGGGCGGCGGCCTGGGTGCGCCAGGCCCTGGACCAGGCCGCGGCCGTGCTGGAGACCCGCGCCGCGCGGGCCTGAGGGGCTGTCAACCATCCCGCCGACCCCGGCGGGTCGAACGAGGTGAGGCATGATCGTCATTGGCGTGGGGCACCTGGCGGACCACCTGGGCGTGCACCGCAACACCATCCGCAACTGGATTCGGGAAGGCAAGCTGCCGGCGCGCTCGGCCCCGGGCAAGGGCTACATGCTCAAGGAGGACGATTTCAACAAGGTCTGCCAGGAGTTCGGCCTGGACCCGGCCCGGCTCAAGGTCCGCCGCCTGCCCAGCCGCAGCCCCGGGGGCCTGGCCAGCGATTTCGCCGCGCCCGAGGTGCGCAGCATCGGCCCGCGCTCCACCCGCCTGCGCCCCAACCCGCAATGGGCCGACGCCTGCCTGACCTGCGGCTCCTGCGCCAGCGCCTGCCCCTTGAGCGGGGTGGACGGCCTGGACCCGCGCAAGGCCCTGCGCATGGTGACCCTGGGCCTGGAGGATGAGCTGATCGAGTCCCAATGGCCCTGGAAGTGCACCCTCTGCGGCAAGTGCGAGGACGCCTGCCCCATGAACCTGGAGCTGGTGGCCATGTTCCGCGCGGTGCGCGGCCTGCGCCCCCGGGACCAGGTGCCCGGCCCCCTGCACAAGGGGGTGCAGATGTGCCTGAACCGGGGCAACAACCTGGGCATCCCGCGCGAGGACTTCCTGTTCCTCCTGGAGGAGCTGGGCCAGGAGCTGGCCGCCGGGGAGTGCCCCGGCTTCACGGTGCCGGTGGACCGCCAGGGGGCCAACCTCCTGGTGACCGTCAACTCCAAGGAGCCCTTTGGCGAGCCGGACGACCTGAAGCACTGGTGGAAGATTTTCCACGCCGCCGGCGAATCCTGGACCGTGCCCAGCCAGGACTGGGAGGGGGTGAACTGGGGCCTGTTCACCGGCGACGACGAGGCCATGCGGACCCTGGTGGGCCGCGTCGTGGACAACATGCGCCGCCTGGACTGCAAGACCCTGCTCCTGCCCGAGTGCGGCCACGCCTACTACGCCACCCGCCTGGGCCTGCAAAAATGGTTCGCCCAGGAGGCCCAGGGCTTCGAGGTGCTCTCGATCTTCGACCTGCTGCTGCGCTACCTGCGGGAGGGCCGCATCCGGGTCGACCCGGGGGTTCACCGGCAACTGACCACCTATCACGATCCCTGCCACTACACCCGCAAGTCGCTGAAGGCCTTTGGCCAGAGCTACGCCGAGGAGGGCCGCTGGATCACCCGGCAGTGCTGCCCGGACTTCGTGGAGAAGATCGGAAGAGCACACGTCTGAACTCCAGTCACGGCTACATCTCGT
>CALERA010000150.1 GCA_937908275.1 uncultured Desulfarculaceae bacterium
GCCCACCGCCACCACTTGGCCCAGCTCCCCGGCCCTGGCGTCCACCACCCGGGCGCCCTTGAGCTGGTGCCAGTAGTATTCGCCCTCCTCCAGGGGGGGCAGGGCCTCCCGCCGCACGTAGACCCACTGCCCGGCCAGGGCGGCGGCCTGTTCGCGGCTGCCGACCTCGCGGGTGGTCAGCAGCACCCGGCCGCCGTGCTCGCGCAGCGAAACCACGTTGAGCGGGCGCAGGGTCTCGGGGTTGGGCCCCAGGTGGATCACCCCGGAGCGGAGAAATATCTCCGGGTCCTGGCCGTGGGCAAACACCCTGATCTCGCCCCTGACCCCGAACGCACCCGAGACCCGACCCATCAGGATCAGGTCGGCTTGGCGCATGCTTACTCGATGATCTCCAGCACCGACCGCTTGCGGATCTTGGTGGAGGCCGCGCTGAGGATGGTGCGCA
Organism: uncultured Desulfarculaceae bacterium; assembly: GCA_937908275.1. Taxonomy (GTDB): domain Bacteria; phylum Desulfobacterota; class Desulfarculia; order Desulfarculales; family Desulfarculaceae; genus JACRDC01. Next base: position 446 of record CALERA010000150.1, read on the forward strand.
TGGCCCGCGCGGTCCGCCCCTGCTTGCCGATCACCTTGCCCAGGTCCTCCTTGGCCACCTTCAACTCGATCACGGAGGTCTGCTCCCCCTCGATCTCGTTGACCTCCACCTGCTCGGGATGATCCACCAAGGCCTGGGCGATGTACTTGATCAACTCTTTCACGCGCCACCTCCACCTGAGGGTGAGACCGTTGCTCCAGCGGGTGCCTGACCTGGGGACAGATCATGCCGGCTCGATGGTTACGGATTCCAGTATGGGCCATGCCGCCGTTACACGGCGGGTTTTTTGGCTCCCAGCCACCTATCGCCACGGGCAAGGTCCGGATCGGGCCCAGGCAGGCGGCCCACCCAACGGCAGCGCGAGGTCTGTTCTAGTTCGCCGCCGGGGCCTCGCCCTGGGGCCAGAGACCGCGACCCTTGAGCAGGCTGTAGACGGTGTCCGTGGGCTGCGCGCCGCTGGCCACCCACTTGGCCAGGGACTCGGCCTTGACGGTCACGCTGGCCGGGTTCTGGTGGGGATCGTAGGCGCCGATGATCTCCAGGAAGGAACCGTCGCGCGGGGCCTGGGAGTCGGCGGCCACGATGCGGTACATGGGCTTCTTCTTGGCGCCCATCCGGGTCAGTCTGATCTTGACGGCCATTTCGTTCTCTCTCGTTTCGGGTGATCAGGTGATCTCAGGCCGGGGCAAAAGCCTCACATGGGCATCATGCGCCCCAGCCCCTTTTTCTTGCCGCCCATGCGGGTCGTCATGCTCTTCATCATCTTGCGGGCCTGCTGGAAGTTCTTCAGCAGGCGGTTCACCTCGGCCACGCTGGTGCCGCTGCCCAGGGCGATGCGCCGCCGCCGCGAGGCGTTGATGATATTGCTGTCGCGGCGTTCGCCCGGGGTCATGCTGTTGATGATGGCCTCGGTGCGCTTGAGCTCGCCCTCGTCGGGCTGGATGTTCTTGAGCTGCTTGAGCTTGCCCATGCCCGGCAGCATGCTCAGGATCGACTCCAGGGAGCCCATTTTCTTGAGCTGCTGGAGCTGATCGCGGAAGTCCTCCAGGGTGAAGGCGTTCTTGGCCAGTTTCTTGGCCATTTCCCGGGCCTGGTCCTGGTCGTAGGCCGCCGCGGCCTTCTCCACCAGGGACATCACGTCGCCCATGCCCAGGATGCGGCCGGCCATGCGCCCGGGATGGAACTCCTCCAGGGCGTCGAGCTTCTCGCCCACGCCCAGGAGCTTCAGGGGCACGTCGGCCACCGCGCGGATGGACAGGGCCGCGCCGCCCCGGGCGTCGCCCTCGACCTTGGTCAGGACTACGCCGCTGAGGCTCAGGCGCTCGTGGAAGGCCTTGGCCACGTTGACCGCGTCCTGGCCGGTCATGGCGTCGGCCACCAGCAGCACCTCGGCCGGGCGCAGCTTTTCCCGGATGGTGGCCAGCTCGGCCATCAGGGCCTCGTCCACGTGCAGGCGGCCGGCCGTGTCCAGGATGACCAGGTCGGCCCCGGCCCGCGCGGCCGCGGCCAGGGACTGCACGCAGATGTCCACCGGGTTCATGCCCGGGTCGCTGTCAAAGACCGGCACCTGGATCTGGCCGCCCAGGCGCTTGAGCTGCAATATCGCCGCCGGCCGCTGCACGTCCGCCGGCACCAGGAAGGGGTGACGGCCGCGTTTCTTCAGCATCAGGGCCAGCTTGGCGCTGGTGGTGGTCTTGCCGGAGCCCTGCAGGCCCACCAGCATATAAATCAGGGGCGGCCGCCCGCCCAGGGCCAGCGGCTGGTTGGCCCCGCCCATCAGGGCGGCCAACTCCTCGTGCACGATCTTGATTACCTGCTGGGCCGGAGTGAGGCTCTTCATCACCTCCTGGCCCACGGCCCGGGTCCGGACCTGCTCGATGAAGTCCTTGGCCACCTTGTAGTGGACGTCGGCCTCCAGCAGGGCCAGGCGCACCTCGCGCAGGGCGTCGGAGATGTTTTTCTCCGACAGCTTGCCGTGCCCCTTGAGCCGTTTGAAGGTGTCGGCCAGGCGGTCGCTGAGGTTATCGAACATGAATCACGGGTTCCGCTTGATCATCCGCATCAGCACCACTGGCGCGGCCCTAACTCGGCCGGCAAACTAGGGGATTATAAGGGACGCACCCCCCGTCGTCAACCGTGGCTACCGCCGCGCGCCATCAGATGTCCCTTTGTGAAAATATAGCAAACCCCCGCCCCCGGCGGCAATTCATAGTTGCGCACAGCCTGGCCCCCCGCCCCGCTGGGGTTGGGGCTGGATTTGCCAGCGGGAGGCAGGTATAAAAGTGTCCCATG
>CALERA010000151.1 GCA_937908275.1 uncultured Desulfarculaceae bacterium
CCTTGTTCATGGCCTCGGCGATGATGTTGCCGATGGTGGCGTCGGAGTTGGCGGAAATGGTGCCGACCTGGGCGATTTCCTTCTGGTCGCGGGTGGGCTTGGCCAGGGCTTCGAGCTCGGCCACGATGGACTCGACGGCCTTGTCGATGCCGCGCTTGATGGCCATGGGGTTGTGGCCGGCGGCCACCAGCTTGGAGCCCTCGCGGTAGATGGCCTGGGCCAGGATGGTCGCGGTGGTGGTGCCGTCACCGGCCACGTCGGAGGTCTTGGAGGCGACCTCCTTGACCATCTGGGCGCCCATGTTCTCGAACTTGCACTCCAGCTCGATCTCCTTGGCCACCGTCACGCCGTCCTTGGTGATGGTGGGCGAGCCGAAGGTTTTCTCGATGATCACGTTGCGGCCCTTGGGGCCCAGGGTGACCTTGACGGCGTTGGCCAGGGTGTCCACGCCGCGCATGATGGCCTCGCGGGCCTTGACGTCGTATTTCAGCTCTTTGGCTGCCATGAGCGATTCCTCCGCGGAAAATGCTTAATGTCTTTTAGTGCTTGTCGTCGGCGTGGGGGGCTACTTCTTGGAGATGATGCCCAGGATGTCGTCCTCGCGCATGATGAGGACCTCTTCGCCATCGATCTTGACCTCGCTGCCGGCGTACTTGCCGAACAGGACCAGGTCGCCCTCCTTGACGGTCATGTCCACGCGGGTGCCGCCTTCCAGGACCTTGCCGGGGCCAACCGCCAGGATTTTGCCCTGCTGGGGCTTTTCCTTGGCGCTGTCGGGGATGATGATGCCACCGGCGGTCTTCAGCTCCTCCTCCATCCGCTTGACGATGACGCGGTCCTGCAGGGGTTTGATCTTCATGGTTCGCTCTCTCCTTGACAGTATGGTTGAAAGCTTGGGCCTTATCTTGGGCTGACTGCCGGACCGGCGGAAAGCCGGCCCCCTGGACGCTGTTAGCACTCACCGGGGGCGAGTGCTAATGACGTTCATAGTCTAAGACCGCCTTTAGGGGCGTGCAAGGGGCCGGGCTAATTTTTTTGGGGGAAGCCCGCGAAATGGCGCAACTTGACCGCCCCCCGGCCCCGGCCGGGGCCTAGAACAAGCGGTCGTGGGCGGCGCGGGCCTTGAGCCCCAGATGTTGATAGGCCCGGGCGCTGGCCACCCGTCCCTGGGGGGTGCGCTTCAGGAAGCCCTGCTGGATCAGGTAGGGCTCGTAGACCTCCTCCAGGGTCTGGGCCTCCTCGCCCAGGGCGGCGGAGAGGTTGTTGAGCCCCACCGGCCCGCCGTCGAACTTCTCGATGATGGTGGAGAGCATCTCGCGGTCCAGGCGGTCCAGGCCGGCCTGGTCCACCCCCAGGCGGCCCAGGGCGTAGTCGGCCAGTTCGCGGTCGATGCGGCCATCGCCCTGCACCTGGGCGAAGTCGCGCACCCGCTTCAGCAGCCGGTTGGCCACCCGGGGGGTGGCCCGCGAGCGCCGGGCGATCTCCAGGGCGCCCTCGGCCGCGATCTCCAGGCCCAGGATGCGGGCCGAGCGGCCGACGATGATGGACAGCTCCTCGGGGGTGTAGAAGTCCACCCGCACCTGGACCCCGAAGCGGTCGCGCAGGGGCGGGGTCAGGAGCCCGGCCCGGGTGGTGGCCCCCACCAGGGTGAAGGGGCTGAGGTCCAGCTTCACGGTGCGGGCGCTGGGTCCCTGTCCGATGACCAGGTCCAGGTGGAAGTCCTCCATGGCCGGGTAGAGGGTCTCTTCCACCACGTGGTTGAGGCGGTGGATCTCGTCCACGAAGAGCACGTCGCGGGGCTCGAGGTTGGTGAGGATGGCGGCCAGGTCCCCGGCCCGCTCCAGCACCGGCCCGCTGGTGGCGATCAGGTTCACCTCCAACTCGTGGGCCAGGATGTTGGCCAGGGTGGTCTTGCCCAGGCCGGGATGGCCGTGCAGCAGCACGTGGTCCAGGGCCTCGCCCCGCTGGCGGGCGGCGGCGATGAAGACGCTCAGGTTGGCCTTGGCCTCCTCCTGGCCGACATAGTCCGCCAGGCGCTGGGGGCGCAGGGTGTCCAGGCCCTGGTCCTCGGCGCAGGGCGCGCCGTCCACCAGGCGGCAGTGCGGATCGTCGGGGATGGTCATGGGCTCCCTCTGGCCGCCCGGGGCGGGTTGGCGCTCCCGGCGGGGTTGGCCCTATCTTACCGCAACTGCGCCGCCGGGGAAAAACCAACCCCCGCCGGAGGGCGGAGGTCGGGGTGGGGGCGGGTCTTGACCGTGGCCGGGGGCGGCCCCGCGCGCCTACTTGCCGCAGTTGTCCAGGTTGATCTCCAGCCTCCCGGGCCAGAGGTCGGCGCTCAGGTGGCCCAGGTCGCCCAGGCTCAGCTCGTGGGTGGGGCTGATGGCCAGGCAGAGGCGGCCCGGCTTGGCGAAAAAGGCCCGCACCGCCGCCCGGGCCTGTTGGTCCTGGGCCGCGGCCTTGGCCCGCAGGGGGGCGTCGGGCTGGTCCGGGTTCGGGGCCAGGTCCAGCAGGGCCGGCACCTGGTCCAGCAACTGCTGGCGCTTGGCCTCCAGGTCCAGGCCCTCCTGTTTGGCGTAGAGGGTCAGCACCCGGTCGGTCAGGGAGGCGTCGTCGTAGCGGACCTTCAGGCCCTGGAACTTGGCCGCCTTGAGGGCCGGCAGGTTGTGGGCCGGGTCCTGCTCCAGGTTGTAGTCCAGCTCCGTCACCGCCAGGCTGGCCTCCAGGCGGCCGGCGTCCCTGCCGTCCAGGCTCAGTTGCTTGATCTCGAAGGTCTTGGCCTGGCGGTCATAGGCGTAGTCCAGGATCAGGTCGAAGCTGAGGCCCTGGTAATCGAGCTGGCCCAGCATCTGGGCCAGGCCGGGGTGGGCGCTGGGGTCGGGGGTCATGGAAACCCCCTTGAACTCCAGGCGGTCGCCCTGGAGGTTCTCGCTGCGACGGCTGGTTCCGGCCAGGCTGGCGATGACCAGGGGCGGGTCGCCGGCCTTTTCGATCTTGAAGCCCTGGGCCGTGAAGTCGGCCCGGTCGTAGCTGGCCCGGCCCTGGACCACGCGCACGAAGTCGCCCTGGAAGGTCATGCCCTCCAGGCCCACCGTGAAATCATGCCCCTGGGCGGTCAGCACACCCAGGTCGCCCTGATAGCGCTTCTTTTCCGGGTCCAGGTCCAGGTGGTAGTCGCGCAGCTCGATGCTGGCCAGCTCCACCGCGCGGGGCAGCTCCGGTCCCTGGATGGTCAGGCCCTGCAAAAGCTCGCGGGCCAGGCTCACCTTGCGGCCGCCCTGGGCCACGGCCAAGCCGTTGACCTCCCAGTTGCGCACCGTCAGCTTGAAACCCTGGCGCTCCAGGCTGACCTCGTGCAGGGCCAGGTCGCAGCCCCGCAGCTCGCCGAACAGGCTCAGGTTCACGTGGTTCAGCAGCAGGCGCTGGGCCGCCAGGATCAGCTTGGGATCGCCCTCCAGGCTCAGGGCGGGGTTCTCCACCACGTAGGCCGAGCCCTCCACCCCCAGGGATTGGTAGGTCAGCACCGGCTCCTGGCCGCTGGTGGCGGCGATCTGGGCCTTGAGACCCGGCAGGACCACCCGGTCCAGGGCCTGGCGCAGTTGCCAGACCCGCACCTGGGGCCAGAAGAACCACAGGCCGGCCACCAGGACCACCACCAGGACCGCGACCACCAAGGCTGCTTTTTTCACCCCGAACCTCCCCAATGACCAACTCAACCCAGGGGCGCGACCGTTTTCGCGCCCTGGACCATTGTAGGCCCGGCCCGGGAGGCTCAGGCAAGGTTTTTGGAAAGCAGCTTCAGGGCCCGGCGCAGGGCCACCTCCAGGGCGGTCTCCGCCCCCAGCTCCTGGAAGGCGGCCGCCACCGCCTTGCTGGCCGCCGGCTCGGGATAGCCCAGGTTGACCAGGGCGCTGACCGCGTCGGCCCCCATTGGGGCCAGGCCGGCCGGGGCCGGGGCGGAGGGGTCGGCCTGGGGCAGCTTGCCCTCCAGCTCCACGATCAGGCGGCCGGCGGTCTTCTTGCCCACCCCCGGGGCCTTGGTCAGGCGGGCCGCGTCGCGGGCGCGCACCGCCAGCCAGAGGTCATCCACGCTCAGGCCGGAGAGGATGGCCAGGGCCAGCTTGGGACCCACCCCGCTGATGCCGATCAGGGCCTGGAAGGCCTCGCGCTCGGCGGCCTTGGTGAAGCCGTAAAGGTGGATGGCGTCCTCGCGGACGTTGGTGTGGACCAGCAGCGCCAGCTCCCGGCCGGGCTCGGGCAGCTCGTAGAAGGTGTTGAGGCTGATGAAGACCCGGTAGCCCACCCCGCCCACCTCCAGGATGGCCTGGTCCGGGCGGCGCTCCAACAGGGTCCCCCGCAGGCGGGCGATCATTTCAGGCCCCTTCCGCGCAGGCCGCGCGAGTGCAGGTGGCAGACGGCGATGGCCAGGGCGTCGCTGGCGTCCAGGGAGAACTCGGCCGGCGGGGGCAGGGACTGCCTGAGCAGGGCCTCCACCATGGCCCGGACCTGGTGCTTGTCGGCCTGGCCGGTGCCCACCAGGGCCTTCTTGACGCTGGCCGGGGGATACTCGTAGACCGCCAGGCCGGCCACCGCCCCGGCCAGGATGGCCGCGCCCCGGGCCTGGCCCAGGATGATGGCGGTGCGGGCGTTCAGGGCGGCGAAGATGCCCTCCACCGCCATCTCGCCCGGCTGGTGGCGCGCGATCACCTGGTTGATCTGCTGGTGGATGGCCAGCAGGCGCTCGGCCATGGGCCGGCGGCTGGGGCTCTTGATGGTGCCGCCGGCCACCAGGCGCAGACGCCCTCCCCCCAGGGACTCCACCACCCCCCAGCCGGTGCGCACCGAGCCCGGGTCCAGGCCCAGCACCCGGGCCACGGGATTGGGAGAAGGGGAGGGCGGGGGACAGGAACGCGGGGGAGAGCCCGCGGGCCTGGCCGCCGGACTCGCCCCCGCGCCTTTGCTCAGGAAGGCTTCAAGGTCCTGGGGGGTGACCTTGACCGCCAAGGGCTAGTTGTCCAACTGGGCCAGGACGTCGTCGTCGATGTCGAAGTTGGCGTAGACCGCCTGCACGTCGTCGCACTCGTCCAGGGCGTCCATCAGGGCCAGGACCTGGCCGGCCTCCTTGACCTCCTTGACCTCCACCGTGTTGACCGGCAGCTTGGTCAGCTTGGCCTCGGCCGGGGTCAGGCCGGCCTTCTCCAGGGCCTGGCTCACGGCGTAGAAGTCGCCCGGGGCGCAGTGCACCTCGAAGCTGTCGCCCTCGTCCTTGACATCCTCGGCCCCGGCCTCCAGGGCCGCCTCCATCAGCTGCTCCTCGTCGGCCGCCGTCTTGTCGAAGGTGAACACGCCCTTGGACTCGAACTGATAGGCCACCGCGCCGGCCTTGGCCAGGGCCCCGCCGCGCTTGTTGAGGATGTGGCGCACGTCGGCCGCGGCCCGGTTCTTGTTGTCGGTGAGCACCTCGATCAAAAAGGCCACCCCGCCGGGGCCGTAACCCTCGTAGAGGATCTCCTCGTAGTTCACGCCCTCCAGCTCGCCGCTGCCCTTCTTGATGGCCCGGTCGATGTTGTCCTTGGGCATGTTCTGGGCCTTGGCCGCGTCGATGGCGGTGCGCAGGCGCGGGTTGCCGTCGGGATCGCCGCCGCCGGACTTGGCCGCCACCACGATCTCGCGGATCAGACGGGTGAAGATCTGGCCGCGCTTGGCGTCGGCCGCGCCCTTCTTGCGCTTGATGGTGCTCCATTTGGAATGGCCGGACATAACTACATCCCCGCGATAGGAGTGAATATTTATTTCAAGTCGTGGGCCGTTTTTTAAGCCCCCGGCCCAGCAGATAGATCTCCCGGCTGGCGGCGCGGCTGGCCTCGGGCTTGTGGGCCTTGCCCAGGCTGAAGGCCGTCTTCACCTGGCGGATCAGGTCCGCCACCCCGGGGCCGAAATAGACCTTGGCCAGGAACGAGCCCCCGGGCTTCAAGAGCTCCAGGGCCAGCTCCAGGGCCCGCTGGGTCAGCTCCAGGCTGGCCGCCGCGTCGGCGTGGGCCACCCCGGTGGTGCGCGGCGCGGCGTCGCTCAGCACCAGGTCGAAGGCCGGGGCGTGGGCGCGCAACTGCTCGGCGGTGAGCGTCATCAGGTCCGCCACCAGCCACTGGCCGTTGGCTCCCAGGGACACCCCCGCCTCCTGCAGGTCCACGCCCAAGACAAAACCGCCACGCCCCACCCGCTCGCCGGCGAACTGGGACCAGGAGCCGGGGTGGGCGCCCAGGTCCAGCACCCGCTGACCG
>CALERA010000152.1 GCA_937908275.1 uncultured Desulfarculaceae bacterium
GAGCGCTGCCCCATCTGCAACGCCAAGGGCGACCGCTTCATCAAGATCGACTAGGCTTTTCCCCGCCCGGGGCGGGGGAGTGCGGGACCGGGAGCGGGGGCGACCCCGCTCCCGGTTTTTTCCCTGCCGCCAAAGTTATCGCAGGCGGCCGGCGAGCGGGATAACCTCACCATTCCGTGCCAGGTCCCCACGGTCTTTTCCCGGTGGCCGGGACAACCGGTCGCCCCGACGCGCCAGCGCGGGAAACCCAGCACCGGCCGCCGCCGCAGGCGGGCATGCGCCCGCCCCAGCGCGCCAGCGCGGGAAAACCTGCTCCACCGTCCTGGCGCGCCGACTGTTCCTCTGGGCTACGTGAAAGCATCTCTTTGAAAATATGAACTATAGGCGTCATTGCGAGGAGCCCCGGGCGACGAAGCAATCCTCCGCATTCATTCCCTCCGCCTTTTCCATCCTTCCCTGCCGTTGTCATTACGGGTCGCCAACCGACGACATGGCAATCTCTTTTCTTCTCTCTTGTGGTGGCCGCAAAGCACCGGGGCAACCGAGTCCCCGGCGCTGCGAGGGCGGTTTTCTTGCCCCGCGCGCCTACGCCCGGTCCGCATCCGCGCCTCCCGGGTGCGGATGCCTGCGGCCAGGGAACCTCCCTGCCGTCCCAAACATGTCCTCTGGCCTCGGGTCGTCGTCCCTGCGGTGCGGGGCCAGCCGGGGAGAGCAGCCGCGTCCGGCTCTCGGAGGCCCATCACCCGGCGGTGGTTGGGGGTGGGGCCGTGCCGAGGCGTCGTGAGGCGGTCCCGGGCTAAGGCGCGGGGGCGGCTCGTGGGGGGAGGGGAAGGACCGGGACCTGATTGGGCCGCGCGGTGGGTGGCCAGGGAAAAAGAAGGGGTTGGCGGTGGGTTGGGCAGAAATGCGCGGCCCCTCGCGGGGGCTGTCATTGCGAGGGGCCGTCAGGCGCGGTGGTGATCTCTTTCTAACTGAATCCTGGCTGGTATCGGCGGCGCTATTCCCGCGCCCCGATCAACGGGAACAGGTTCTTCCGCAGATAGTCGATGACATCCTCGGCGTCGCGCTGGGCCCGGTTCCAGAGCCGGCCCCGGATCTTCTCCTTGGGGTCCAGGAGCCAGCGCTCGTCCAGGGGGATGCGCAGGCGCTCGCACCAATCCCAGGGCAGCTCCTGGGGCAGGGTCTCCTCCAGGCCCCGGATCACCGCCCAGGCCAGGGCCCAGCCCCGGGCCACGTTGACCACGTGGTAGCCGCCGCCGCCCAGGGCGATCCACTTGCCGGCCGCCATCTGGCGCATCATCTTGATGGTCTCGCCAAAGCCCCGGGTGGTGAGGTTGAGGTTGGCCAGGGGGTCGCTCAGGAAGGTGTCCACCCCCAGTTGGGTCACGATGTAGTCCGGCTGGAAGGCCTCGATCACCGGCGGCACGATGGCCTCGAAACACTGCAAATAGATGTCGTCGTCGGTGTCCGGCCACAGGGGCACGTTCACCGAATAGCCCCGGGCCGCGCCCCGGCCCATCTCCTCCACCGAACCGGTGCCCGGGAACAGGGTGGCCGGGTGCTGGTGCAGGCTGATGGTCAGCACCTGGGTGCTGTCGTAAAAGGCCCACTGCACCCCGTCGCCGTGGTGGGCGTCGATGTCGATGTAGGCCACCCGCTTGCCCAGCTCCACCAGGCGCTTGATGCCCACCGCCAGGTCGTTGACATAGCAGAACCCGCTGGCCCGGCCGGCCATGGCGTGGTGCATGCCCCCGGACATGCTGAAGGCCGCCGGATAGCCGCCCTCGGCCACCAGCTCGCAGGCCTGGAGGGTGCCCCCGGCCGAGAGGGCGGCCAGGTCGTAAAGACCCGGAAAGACGGGGTTGTCCTCCATGCCCAGGCCAAAGGCCAGTTGGTGCTCCTCGGTGGGTTGGCCGTGGCTCAACTGGGCCAGGGCCTCCAGGTAGCGCCGGTCGTGGAACTTGCACATCTCGTCCAGGCTGGCCGGCTTGATCGGCGTGGGCGGCAGGTCCAGGCCGCAGAGCTTGATCAGCTCGTGGGCCAGACCCAGCCGCCAGACCCGCAGGGGATGGGCCGGGCCGTAGTCGAAGCGCAGGAGTTCCTCGGAATACAGATACGCCGGGGCCGGGGGTGGCAGAGGCTCAGCCATGGCAGCACCCTGGAGGTCTGGTTGGGCAACAACGGGATTCAAGCAGGCACGATAGCACCCTTGCATCGCCGGTTGCAAGCCGGATGCGAGCGGTTCGCGCCCGGCCGGGGGCGGCAAGGCGCAACTGTTTGACACTAGGGACAATCGCTGGTAGATTTCGCCACAAGCCTAAGTCCCGGAACAGTTGGATATTTCCTGGGGGGGAGGGTTGGCCATGAACCTGATCGAGAAGGTGGAAGCCGACCTCAAGGCGGCGCTCAAGTCTCGTGACGAGGTGACCACCTCCTGTCTGCGCCTGGTCAAGAACGCCCTCAAGAACAAGGAAAAGGATCTCCAGCGTCCCCTGACGGACGAGGAGTCCCTGGCGGTGCTCAAGACCCTGGCCAAACAGCGCCGGGAGAGCATCGAGCAGTTCCGCAAGGGCGGCCGCGAGGACCTGGCCAGCGCCGAGGAGCGCGAACTGGGGATGATCGAGGCCTTCCTGCCGGCCCAGATGGATGAGGCCGCCATCGCGGCCATCCTGGACGAGGTCTTCGCCGAGGTCCAGCCCCAGGGGGCCAAGGACATGGGCCGGGTGATGAAGGCGGCCATGGCCCGCCTGGGGGCCGCCGCCGACGGCAAGCTGGTCAACGCGCTGGTCCGCCAGCG
>CALERA010000153.1 GCA_937908275.1 uncultured Desulfarculaceae bacterium
CAAATGAACAGTATAATAACCATCACCACCCAGGACCATGCCGCGCCATCCATCACTCCAGCACTCCAGCACTCCAGCACTCCGAGCCGCTGCGCCGCCGCCTCCGCGTCTCTCAACCGTCAACTCTCAACTATTACAAAAACCCGCCTTGGAACACGCTCCGGTATCTCTCGCTCCCACCGCCATTTTTCGCAATTTGCCGCTCGTACTACGGCCCCAGGTCCCTGGCTTCCAATCTCCTGCACACCCTGACCCAAAAAAATATGAAAATTTCACTTTTGGCGACGGAACACCACCAAATACCACGGAATACCACGGCAGTACTCGATGGTACTCGGCGGTACTCGCCGGTACTCCGGCGTGCCCAGCCCCGTGAAATGCATTATTTGTCGCACCTTTAGGCCACCTTGTCGCCTGAGGCTGCGCTGCTGCCAGGGTAAGAGGGTTCAGAGGGATGTCGGAAGCGACTCCGAATGCATTCACGCGCCCAACACCTGGTTTTGAGGGCTAAGAAGGGCCTGTTTGGTCGGGGAGCAGGCCCACGGAAAGACCTTTATCTTTGCCGGAAGAGGGCGTCTCCAGGGGGGGCGGTCTTTCGCTTGGGGGGGCTGCCGGCCAAAAAATTTGTCGCAACGCCTCATTTTGCCCTTTTTTCTGATAACAAAATCGGCTTACCATGTGTGTTGGCTGTTAAAACCAGGCCACTGAGCTCATGAAGGTACCACAACATCCGACCCTCATTCGTCGCTTCCTGGAAGCCCGGCGCAAGGAACTTCAGGCGCGCGGCCCCGTGCTGGCCGCCAGTCTGGTGACCATCCGCCGGCGCTGTGGCAATCCCCGCTGCCGGTGCGCCCGGGGCCAGAAGCACGCGGGTTTTTACCTGACCCTCCGCGGGGAAACGGGCAAAACTAAAACCACCTATGTTCCAGTGGACCTGGTGCCCCAAGTACGCGAGTGGATTCAAGAATACCGGCGACTCAAAGAGCTCCTGGCCCAAATGACCCAGTTAAGCCTGGCCCTGGTGCGGACCCATGTGGCGGAAAAACGGAGAAAAGGCACAAGGTCCTGACGCTGGGCCGCATTTTCATCAAAACCCTCCGGCACTTCTTCCCGGAGTTGGGTTGCTGGATCGACCAGTTGCCCGACTCGCGCGCCCAAGAGCAAGTGACCTATGATCGCAAGTTCCTGCTCTTCGGGGCCATGCTGCTCTTTGCCCTGCGCTTGGGCAGCCGCCGGGCTTTTGATCAGGATCTGCGGGATATGGAGTCGGAGGTGCTCCCCAATCTGAACCTGCTGGCCGGCACCGAGCAAACCTCACTGCCGGTGGCCCGGACCATTGATCACTTGTTGCAGCATGTGGGCGGTTGGCAACCGCTGGCCGAGCTGGCGCATCAGTGCGTGCACCGGCTCATCCGCATGAAAGCGCTGGACGGCTTTCGCTTGCTGGGCCACGTCGTCATCGCCGTCGATGGCACCGGGTTCTTGAGTTTCGGCCAGCGGCATTGCCCGCACTGCCTGACCCAAAAGCACGGGGACAAGACCGTTTATCTGCACCCGGTGCTGGAAGCCAAGCTGGTCACTCCGGAGGGGCTCTGCTTGTCCGTGGCGACCGAGTTTATTGAAAATCCCGGCCCGATCACCGCGGCGGCCGAATACACCGAGCAGACCAAACAGGATTGCGAACTCAAGGCCTTCGCCCGTCTGGCCCGCCAACTCAAAGCCCGCTTTCCCCAATTGCGCATCTGTATTAGCGGGGACAGCATCTACGGCTGCGGCACGTGCATGGAGATTTGCCGGGAAAACGGCTGGGCCTACGTGGTGACCTTCAAGCCTGGCCGAACCCCCAGCCTGTGGAAAGATTTTGAAGCGCTCTTGAAGCTGGAGCCGCACTGCCGCGCCACGCAAAAGGCCACCCTGCCCGGGGACGTGCATCAAGTCTATGACTGGGTTGAGCGCCTGGACTATCGCGACAGCGAGAACCGCGACTGGCAACCTGGCGCCATCCGTTGCCGGGAGACCGACGCGCAAGGCCAGACCACCACGTTCGCCTGGTTGACCAATCTGCCGGTCGACCGGCACAGCGTCCAACCCCTGGCCAATCAGGGCGGACGCATTCGCAGTAAGATCGAGAACGAAGGCTTCAACGTACAAAAAAACAGCGGTTTGAACTTGGAGCATGCTTACAGCCTCAACTGGGACCGGGCCAAAGCGTATTACTTTCTGTTGCAGATCGGCCATCTGATGGACCAATTAGTTCAGCATGGCAGCCTGCATAAAGCCTTGGCTAAAGAATATGGACAGGAGACGGTAGCGGGCCTCTGGGGCGCGCTCAAAAAGATCTACGAACGGCTCCGGGAAGCCTTTCGCACCCACGCCTTCGATCCCGAGGACTTTGACGTCGAGGCGGCCAAACGTTGCCACATCAGCTTAAACACCAGTTGAAGGGAGGGCTGGAGGCAGACGCCAAGTTCAAACCGCTGCGCCCAACGCCCTGACTTCGCAACCAGGCAGGACGAAGGGTGTTCGCTGCCCCAGATCGGCTCCTGCTCCCCTCGTTCCCAGCTTCCAACCCCTTACTGCCATCCTGTTCCTGTCGGCGGCGGTCTGAAAATGGGGTGATTGTGGCGGTTTGAAAATGCTGTCTTC
>CALERA010000154.1 GCA_937908275.1 uncultured Desulfarculaceae bacterium
CAGGGCTGGCCGGTGCGGCGGTAGACCCGGTGGGCCTCCTGGAAGGTGCCGGCCCGGCCTTCGGCGTCCACGAAGTTCTTCACCGACGACCCGCCCTGGGCCAGGGCCTCGTCCAGGGTCTCGCGCAGGGCCGCGTGCAGGCGCAACAGCTCGTCCGGGCTCAGGTCCACCGGGCGGCGGTTGGGGTCGATGCCGGCCCGGTGCAGGGACTCGTCGGCGTAGATGTTGCCCACCCCGGCCAGGCGGCGCTGGTCCAGGAGCAGGCTCTTGATCGGCGACTTGCGCCCGGCCAGGCGGGCCACGAACTCCTCGGCCGCGATGGTCAGGGCGTCGGGTCCCATCTGACCGTAGAGCCCGGCCATGAGCTCGTCCTGGTCGGCGTAGTAGGCCAGGTAGCCGAACTTGCGCAGGTCGCGGTAGTGGAGCGAGGGGCCGTCGTCATTGAAAAGCACCCGGGCGTGGACATGGTTGGCCGCCAGCTCCCCCGGGGCCAGGATCAGTTGGCCGGTCATGCCCAGGTGGACGGCCCAATAGGAGCCATCGTCCAGGGTCAGCACCAGGAGCTTGCCCCGGCGCAGGCTGCCGTTGACCCGGCGGCCCACCAGCCCCCGGCGGAAGCTCTCCAGGTCCGGCCGCACCACCCGGCTGGGCGGGGCCACGACCTCGGCCACCTGGCGGTCCAGGATTCCGGGCATCAGGGTGCGGCGCACCGATTCGACTTCGGGCAGTTCAGGCATGGTCATAGTTATAAGGCCGGACGGCGCGGCGGGCAAGGCGGGCGGCCGGAATATCTGTCCAAAACCCCACTATTCTGTGGTTGACACCCGCAGGCAACCTATATACAGTACACATGACAAAGAAAATCCCCAATGGATTCACTCGATTTTCGACCTTGGGAAGATCAAGCTGTGTCCAAATACGACGCCATGAAGGACCGCTGCCCCAACCTGAAAGTCAATCTGGAACATTGCTCCTGTTCATATTCCGGTTGTGACAAGCAGGGCCTGTGCTGTCAGTGCGTGGCCTATCACCGCCAGATGCGCCAGATCCCGGGCTGCTTCTTCAGCGCCGAGGGCGAGCAAAGCTACGATAGGTCCTATGCCAATTTCTGCCGCGATAACCGCTAGCCCCTCCCGGCCGGCGGATCAGGGCCGCATGGATCATCGTCCCGAACTCAAAGACGCCATCAACCTGTTGGCCGATCTCACCGAGGCCTACACCGCCGCCCTGTTCCTGCGCGAGCGGGGGGGCGAGAACCTGCGCGCCGCGGTCTGGCACTCCTTTGCCAACTCCTTCCGCCACGACGCCGCCATCCGCCCCAGCGAGGGGGTGGTGGGCTTCGTGGCCAAGCACGGGGTGCCGGCCGACGTGGACCGCTATCACCAGCCGTCCCAGGTGACCAAGGTCTACGGCGCCGACGAGGGGGTCAAGGCCTTCCTGGCCCTGCCGGTGGGCGATTTCGGGGTGCTGTTCGTGGACACCAAGGCCCGCCAGATCTTCGGCGAGCGCGAGAAAAAGACCATCCGTGACTTCGCGGCCTTTTTCGCCCACCTGGTGGTGCAGCAGGACACCTGCTCCCGCGAGGCGATGTACGGCCGCATCCTGGACCTGCTCTACGACGTGGAGAACTCCACCCTGGCCTTTGGCGATCCCCGCCAGTACTTCGCCGAGGTGCTGGACGCCGGCCGGCGCTACACCGGCCTGTCCATGGGCCTGCTGTGCCTGCTGCACCAGGGCCGCCGGCAGTTCATGGTCGAGGCGGTGGAGGGTCCCTCGCTCAGCACCCTGCGGGGCCGGTCCTTCCCGGTCAGCTCGGGGCTGGTGGGCTGGGTCTTCCGCGAGATGAAGCCCCTGACCCATTCCCGTCTGAGCCCCCTGCCGGGAAAATCCTACCTGGTGTCGCCGGAAGAGCCCATGCGGGGGTACAATGCCTTTATCGGGGTGCCGCTGTTGGCCTGGCGCAGCCTGATCGGGGTCTGGGCCTTCGCCGGACGCACCGAGCGCCAGATCGACGACGAGGAGGAGCGGGCCTTGCAGTTGGCAGGCAACCGCGTGGCCGCCACCATCGAACATTACCGCCTGGGCTCGGCCAAGGGCTGAGCGTCGGGCTTTCGGCATAGCGGAGGGCGAGGGATATGGTTTTCGGCAAGCTTCTGGGTCTATTCGGCAAAGACATGGCCATGGACCTGGGCACGGCCAACACCCTGATTTTCATCAAGGGCAAAGGCGTGTTGCTCAACGAGCCCTCGGTGGTGGCGATCCAGCGCGACACCGGCAAGACCGTGGCCGTGGGCCACGCGGCCAAGGAGTACCTGGGCCGCACCAGCCCCCAGATCCTGGCCAGCCGTCCGCTCAAGGACGGCGTCATCGCCGACTTCGACCTCACCCGCCTGATGATCAAGGAGTTCATCCTCAAGGTCCGCTCCGCCGCCGGCCTGGTCAAGCCGCGGATGCTCATCGGCGTGCCCTCCGGGGTGACCCAGGTGGAGAAGCGCGCGGTGATCGAGAGCGCCGAGCAGGCCGGGGCGCGCGACATCTACCTGATCGAGGAGCCCATGGCCGCCGCCCTGGGGGCGGGCCTGCCCATCGACCAACCCCGGGGCAACATGATCGTGGACATCGGGGGCGGCACCACCGAGGTGGCCGTGATATCATTATTCTCGACGGCCTATTCCGAGTCGGTCCGGGTGGCCGGCGACGAGGCCAACGAGGCCATCATGCGCCACATCCAGCGCAAATATCAGATGCTGGTGGGCGAGAACACGGCCGAGAACCTGAAAATCGCCATCGGCTCCGCCTTCCCCCAGGAGGAGACGCTGGCCATGGACATCAGCGGCAAGGACCTGGTCAACGGCATCCCCCGCACGGTGACCCTCACCGACGACGAGGTGCGCGAGGCCATGGCCGAGCCGGTTGCGGTCATCGTGGAGAGCGTGCGGCGGGCCTTCGAGAAGACCCCGCCGGAGCTGGCCTCCGACGTGGCCGAGCAGGGCGTGACCCTGGCTGGCGGCGGGGCCCTGATCCGGGGCCTGGACAAACTGATCCAGCACGAGCTGAACATCAAGGTGCGCATCGCCGAGGACCCGCTGACCTGCGTGGTGATGGGCGCCGGCATCGCCCTGCAAAACATCAAGGAATTCCGCAGGGTCTTCATCAACTGACCCGCCGTTGGGGCGGGCCGCCACAACCGCGAGGAGAACCTTGGCCAGACGCCTGGAACCCCAGGACCTCGAGGACCGCATCGACTGCTTCGGCGAGTTCGAGCGCACCGATCAGGTGTGCCTGGCCCATTGCAGCCTGAATTTCGAGTGCGCCGCCCACCGCGAGCGCATCTTCGACCTCAAGCTGCGCGACGAATCCCTGGAAGAGGTGGGCTGCCCCCACCGCGCCTGATCCCTCCGCCCGGCCCGCCCCTTCCCGCGCGGGTCGGCCCCTGCCCCACGGCCCCCCGCCTGCCCGGGGTCGGCCCTGACGCCAGTCCACCCGGTTTCCCGTCCCGCGCTGTCCTCAAGCCCGTGATCCCTGGTCGTCTCCGTCTGGCGGCGCGCCTTCGTCCGGCCCAGGGCCGGGTCGTCCGCCCGCCCCGGCGCGCCGGCTGACGCGCAGACGCCGCCCCGGGCGCAAACGGCGCATGGGATAGATCCCGCCATTGCCCTCGCCATCGGGCATGGCCCGCAGGCGGCGCTTCTGGGCCCGGCGGCGCAGCACCAGGCCCAGCCCCGCCCCCAGGGAGACCAGGGCCCAAAGACTGCCCCCGGCGGTGAGCAGCGCCAACCAGGAGAAGCGGTTGGTCATCTCCTCGCCGAAGCGTGACTCCAGGGCCGCCAGGCCCTGGCCGGTGGCGGCGTAAAAGGCCTGGGTGGTCTCCCGGCCCCGGGCCAGTTGGCCCACCACCTGGCGCAGCACCCCGGGGCCGTACTGGTTCAGGAGCCAGGCCACGAAGTAATAGCTCTGGGCGTAGGCCAGCTCCACCTGCTCCTCGCCGGCCGGGTATTCCTCCTCCAAGTCGGCAAAGGGAATCAAGCCCTTGCCCAGCACGCCCCGGGTCATGGCCGCGGCCCGGCCCAGGCCGCCCTCGTCGGCGGCGTACATGGCCAGGCCCTCCTCCAGCCACAGGGGGTGCTCGCGGTGGCGCAGGGCCGCAGCCAGGTAGAGGTGGGTCAGCTCGTGGATGGTCAGCAGGCGGTACTGGTTGGGGTCCAGCAGGAGCTTGGGCGAGCGCAGCAGGATCAGGCCCTCCTGGGGCAGGGCCAGGCCGGCGGCCCATTCCGGCCCCCTGACCTCGGCCACCAGGCGCTTGAACTCGTCGTGGTCCGAACTGACCACCAGGCGCACCCGCTCCGGGGCCGCGCCCAGCCAGACGCCCAGCTTGGCCCCGGCCTCCAGGACGATCTCCCGGGTGTGCTGGGCCAGCTCCGGGCTGGCGGCCCGCACCTCCACCCGGGGCAGGGGCGGCGGAGGCGGCAAGGGCGACGGGCTGGACGGGCCGTCGGGCGCGGCCAGGGCCAGTCCGGCCCCGGCCAGGAGGAGCAGGCCGAGGGCGGCGATCCTGAGAAATAGTTTCATCCGGCCAGCCGGTCCCGGACCTGGTCCGGGTCCAGGCCCTCCACCCACAGGCGCTTGTTGCGCCCCCGAGAGCCGGAGAGCAGGCGCAACCGGCTGGGCGGCACCCCCAGGGCCTTGGCCAGCAGGCGCAGCAGGGCGGCGTTGGCCTCGCCCTCCACCGGCGGCGCGGCCAGGCGCACCACCAGCACCCCCTCCCGGGGCGGGTCGATGCGGTCCCGGCCGGCGCGGGGGGTCACCCGCACCGCGAAGGCCGCCCCCCCGTCCTGGGCCTGGACCGAGAGGGCGGCGGGTGCGCTGGTCATGGCTGGGCTTGGCTCCGGGCAGAGGCGTGGCCGGCGGCGGGGGGCCGCCGCCGGACAGTGGGGACTAGGCCGGGGTGCGCAGGATCTTGATCTTGTCCTCCAGCTCGGCCAACTCGCGGTCGCGCTCGCGCTCCACGTCCAGGAGCTTGAGGTGGGCCTCCACCAGGGAGTGCAGGCGCACCTCGAACTGGACCCGTTGGCGCTTGAGCTCGGCGATGTCGTCATGAATGCGGGCCAGGCGGCTGTGGGCCTGGCCCAGGATCTTCTCGGCCTGGAGTTCGGCCTCGGCCACCAGGAGCTGGGCCTCGCGCTCGGCGTTCTGCTTGATGCTCTCCGAGGCGGCCCGGGCTTGGTTCAGGGCGCTTTCCAGGCTCTGCTCGCGGGCGCGGTAATCCTGCAACTCGCTCTTGACCTGGGCCGTCTCGCGGCGGGCGGTGTCGGCCTCGGCCTGCAACTCGGTCAGGCGCTCGGCCAGGTGGTCCAGCAGGGCCTGGACTTGGCCGGGGTCGTAACCCCGCCAGGTCCGGGCGAACCGGCGATGGCGGATGTCCTCGGCTTCCATCTGCGTGCTCCCCCGCCGCCCGAGGCATTCGGGCGGCCAGTCCCTCACTTATAGCGATTTAGGCCGTGATTTTCAAGTGTTTTGCCCAAATCGCCCGCGGTTCAGGCCTTCCAGACCGCCCGCAGGCGATTGGCCGACTCCTCCGGGGGCAGGAAGGTGATCATCTCGTCGTGCAGTTTTTCGAAGTAGTTGATCTCGTCGATGCCCATGGGCGGGATGTCCAGCCGGCTGACCAGGCGCAGCAGCAGGGGCAGGTCGCCGCCCGGCTGGAGCCCGGTGAACAGGGACATGTTGAAGGCCCCCACCTTCTCGGCCGCGAAGAAGCCCAGCACCCGGGCGATGCCCTGGGCCACCTTCTCCACCTGGGCCGGCTTCAGGTCCAACAGACCCTTGCCGGCCGGGGCCAGGCCCAGCACGTCGTAGACGGCCCGGGGGGCGAAGGGCGTGCACCAGCCCAGGGGACCCAGCTTGCCCAGCCAACGCGCCTTGCCCAGGCGGGCGGCCTCCAGGTAGTCGGCGGCCAGGTCGGCCCCGGCCACCTTGCGGGCGTGGGCCCGGGCCCGGCGCTGGAGCTCGCCCTGGAAGCGGGTGGGCTTCTGGCCGGCGGCGAGCTGGAAGTGGGGGTGCACCAGGCCCGCGCCGGCCGGCATCATGTAGTTCCAGTTCACCGAGGCGTAGTTCAGGCCCTTGGCCAGGCGGCGGAAGCCCTCGGCCGCCAGGAGCAGGGCGTTGGTCAAAAGCTCGAGCGTGAACTGCTCCGGGCGCAGGTAGTGCTCCGGGCAGAGCACCAGGACCGCGTTCATGGCCTCGTAGGGAAAGGCGTTGGGGAACAGAGTGGCCCCGTCCCGGGTCAGGCGCCCCTCGGGCAGGTCCTCGGGCAGGTAGCGGGTGGTCATGCGCTCCAGGTTGCCGGGGCAGAAGGGACAGGGACGCTCCCGGGAGCGGTCGATGAAGACCTGGTGGTCGATCAGCTCCAGGGGCCGGGCCCGGAAGGAGAGCACCCGGGCGGTGTCGCCGGTCAGGGGGTCGTGGCGCACCTCGATGGTCAGGTCGGTGCGGGCGAACTCGCGGAAGGGGTCCAGGAAGCTGACGGCGCGCTGTTCGGTGACGAACTTCAGGGGCATGGGTCCTCCTTCCGACAGAGGTTGCGGGAGGCCAGGAATAACTTTCACATATTAACTAGACCAGGACCTGGCGCACCAGGGCGAAAAGCTGGCTGGGGCGGAAGGGTTTGGCCAGCATGGGATAGCCGAAGCGGCGGATCTCGTCCATCAGCTCCTCGCGGATGGAGCGGGTGCCAAAAAAGCCGCTGATGAACAGGGCCCTGAGGTTGGGGTCGCGGCCGCGCATCTGGCGCACCATCTCCACCCCGTCCATGATCGGCATCACCACGTCGGTGATCACCAGCTCCGGCCGGAAGGAGAGATGGGCCCGCAGGCCCAGGAGGCCGTTGGCCGCGGTGGCCACATGGAAGCCCTCCAGTTGCAGCAGCTCGGCCAGGTTCTCCTTCAGGCCCTCCTCGTCCTCCACCACCAGCACCCGGGGATGGCCCTCGGTCGGGCGGGCGGCGGCCCCCAGGATGCGCCCCAGATCCTCGTCACTGGTCATGTCCAAGCGCTCCTTGACCGCGTTGAGCCGCCTCTGCCCCTCCTCGGCCGCGGCCCGGTTGGCCTGGTGCAGGTCCGGATGATAGACCTTGCTCAGCAGCCGATAGGAGGAGCGCACGTAGCGCACCGCGGCCTGGGGCCCCAGTTCGCCGGCGATCTGCAAGGCCTTTTCCAGCACCCCCAGATAACGCAGGTCCAGCTCGATGTCGTGCATCGGGTTCTTTTTTCCGGGGCGGGCTCAGCCCGCCAGCCAACGGTCCAGGGCCAGGGTGGCGAAATACAGCACCGAGACCACGCCGTTCAAGGTGAAGAAGGCCAGGGGCACGTTGGCCAGCCGCCGGGCCACCAGCCATTGCTCGCAGGCCAGGATCAGGGCGATGACCGCCAGCCCGCCGAAATACACCCCGCCCAGGCCGAAGCGCCAGCCCACCGCCAGAAAACCGGCCAGGGCCAGGGCGTGCAGCAGGCGGCTGTAGCCCAGGCCGCGCTCCAGGCTGGTGCAGGCCGGCAGGGACTTCAGGCCCTGCTCCCGGTCGAAGTCGATGTCCTGGCAGGCGTAGATCACGTCGAAGCCGGCCACCCAGCCGGTGCAGGCCAGGGCCAGGGCCAGGGCGCCCCAGTCCCAGCGGCCGGTGACCGCCAGCCAGGCCCCCAGGGGGGCCAGGGCGGTGGCCATCCCCAGCCAGAGGTGGCACAGGGCGGTGAAGCGTTTGGTGAAGCTGTAGCCCAGGACCCAGACCAGGGCCACCGGCGACAGCGCCAGGCACAGGGGATTGAGCCTCCAGGCCGCCAGGACCAGCAGCCCGCCGGCCGCGGCCAGCCAGAGCCAGGCCTGGAACGGGGTCACCCGGCCGGTGACCAGGGGCCGCGCGGCGGTGCGCGGGTTCAGGGCGTCATAGCGGCGGTCGGCGATGCGGTTCATGATCATGGCCGCGCTGCGGGCCGCCACCAGGGCCACCACGATCCAGAAGACCACCCCCACGGTCAGGGGCTGCTCGGCGTGGGCCAGGACCAGGGCCGACAGCGCGAAGGGGAACAAAAAGATGGTGTGGCTGAACTTGACCAGCTCGCCGAAGTCGCGCACCCGTTGCCAGATCATGGTCGCTTCCAAGCCTACCTCCCGCCCGCCAGGAGGCCCCATTTTTTCAGCTTGGCGTTGGCCGCGGCCTGTATCTCCGGGGTCA
Organism: uncultured Desulfarculaceae bacterium; assembly: GCA_937908275.1. GTDB lineage: Bacteria > Desulfobacterota > Desulfarculia > Desulfarculales > Desulfarculaceae > JACRDC01. Next base: position 8,222 of record CALERA010000154.1, read on the forward strand.
TGACGATGCGCTCGGGCCAGGGGCGGTTGAAGCCCTCCTCGGGCCACTTGCGGGTGCCGTCGATGCCCATCTTGCTGTGCAGCCAGGGCAGGTGGGCGGCGTGGTCCAGGGCGTCGGCCGGCCCCCGGCTGAAGAGGACGTCGCGCTGGGGGTCGATATGGTTCAGGGCCTCCCACCAGGCCTCCACCGGGTCCTGCACGTTGACCGTGGCGTCCACCACCACGATGATCTTGGCGAACATCATCTGGCCCTGACCCCAGAGGGCGTTCATCACCTTGTAGGCGTGGCCGGGGTACTGCTTGTCGATGGCCACGAAGACCAGGTTGTGGAACACCCCCTCCGCCGGCATGTGGTAGTCGCGCACCTCGGGCAGGACGCTCTGCAACAGGGGCAGGAACAGGCGTTCGGTGGCCAGGCCCAGGTAGAAGTCTTCCATGGGCGGCCGGCCCACGATGGTGGTGGGGTAGATGAAGTTCTGGCGATGGGTCACGGCGGTGAGGTGGAAGACCGGGTAGTCGTCGGCCAGGGAATAGAACCCGGTGTGGTCGCCAAAGGGTCCCTCCCGCCGCCAGGGCTCGGCCGGGTCCACGTAGCCCTCCAGGATCACCTCGGCCTCGGCCGGCACCATCAGGTCGCTGGTCAGGGCCTTGACCAGCTTCACCGGCTTGCCCAGGAGGAAGCCCATCAGCATGGTCTCCTCCAGGTGCTCGGGGAAGGGCGCGCAGGCGGCGTAGACCGCGGCCGGGGGGCCGCCCAGGGCCACCGCCACCGGCAGGCGCGCGCCCTTTTCCTTGGCCGCGCGATAGTGGGCCGCCCCGCCCTTGTGGCGGTGCCAGTGCATGCCGGTGGTGCGCGGGTCATAGACCTGCATCCGGTACATGCCGAAGTTCTGCTTGCCGGACTCGGGGTGGGCGGTGATGACCTGGGGCAGGGTGATGAACGGCCCGGCGTCCTGGGGCCAGCAGGTCAGCACCGGCAGCATCTCCAGGCTGGCCTTCTCGCCGGTCAGCACCACCTCCTGGCAGGGGGCGTCCTTGACCTTCTTGGGCGCGAAGGCCGCGAGATCCTTGAGCTTGGGCAGGGCGGTGCGGATCTTGCCCCAGAGTCCGTCGGGCAGGTCCACCTCCATCAGGTCCTTGAGCCGCCCGCCCAGCTGGTCCAGGTCGTCCACGTTCAGCGCCAGGCCCATGCGCTCCCGGCTGCCGAAGAGATTGATGGCCAGGGGGCAGTCCGCGCCCTTGACCCGGTCGAAGACCAGGGCCGGGCCACCGGCCTTCATCACCGGCTCGGCCAGGGCGGTGACCTCCAGATGGGGGTCCACCGGCTCGGAAATACGGCGCAATTGGCCTTGGCGCTCCAGCGCCGCGATGAATTCGCCGATGCTTTCGGGGGCGGACATGGAGAGCCTCCTGGGATCGGGGCTGAGATGGCCCATGGGCCAGGATGATAGCTCATTCAGGCGCTTGTGCAAAGTGGCGCGGTCGCTTTTTTCCCGCCCCGGCCCCCTGGCGAAGTCCCGCGGTCGGGTTTATATTTTTGCTGGGCGCGTGTGTTAAGCAAAATATCACCTGGTGGCAACCCAAATGGCTCGGTCCCTGCAAAACCTGGAATTCGCGCCCGCCGGCGTCAGCACCTGGCGCGGCCTCTTCACTGGCCTGTTCAGCCCCAAGGCCGTCGCCTTCGCCCGTCTGGAGCGCAGTTTCGCCGACCATCCCGAGGCCTTGGCCCTGGCCAAGGCGGTCTGGCTCACCCGCCGGGCCCGCCGCCTCTCGGATTGGGGCAACGGCTATCAGGCCCGGCTCCACCTGGATCAGGCCATGCACCTGAAGCCGGACTTTTTCCCGGCCCGTCTGCACCTGGCCGCCATCTACCGGCAGGTCGCCATCTTCACCGGCGTGGTGAGCATGCTGGAGACCGCCCGGCAGCTTTTGGACGACATGCCCCGGAGCACCCGCCTGTTGGGCGGCAAAGTGGCCGATCTGGCGCAGTGTGGGGCGGCGGTGGAGGCCGAGCGCTCCTCCCTGGCCCTGGTCCTGGGCGAGCGCCGGGAGGCCCTGACCCACACCCGCCGCGCCCTGGAGCTGGCCCAGGGCCTGGGTGAGTTGGACCCCGAGGTGTTGGGCTTCGTGGAGGCCTGCGGCTGCCGCCTCTCCCCGGAGATGACCCGCCGCCTGGAGGGCCGCCTGGCCATCCTGGCCAAGGGCGAGGAGCTGCACTGCCGGCCCCAGAACTAGCCCTCCGGGATTAGTCGTTTTTCACCGGGGCGGGATTGATTCCCGCCCCGGTTTTTGGTCCGATCGCGGTTAACCCCCACCATGCTTCCTTAATCCGGGTGGCCGGGACAATTCATTGTCCCGGCGCAAAGCACGAGAAATCCTGTCACCTCGTCCCGCGCCACCGGCTTTCAGGTTCTCGTGACGCTTGCCTTTCATTTTGAAAATACTGACTATAGCTGTCATTGCGAGGAGCCAAGGCGACGAAGCAATCCTCCGAATTTATTCCCTCGCTCCCAGCACCTTCCGTCCAAGCAGAAGATCGGGAGACTGCTGCGCAGCGCTCGCAGTGACAGGAAAGAGGGAACGTCGCCGCCGCGAGGCGGTGCCAGACGCCAGGGCGATCCCCATCGCATTGGTCATTGCGAATCGCCGTCAGGCGATGTGGCAATCTCTGGTCCTCCTTCTTTTGGTGGCCGTCAACCACCGTAGTCCACGAGCGACCGGCGTTGCGAGGGCGGTTTCCTGCCCCCCGCGCCCACGCCCGGTCCGCATCCGCGCCTGCCGGGTGCGGACGCCTGCGGCCAGGGAGCCTCCCTGCCGTCCCGCACCTTGCCTCTGGCCTCGGGTCGTCGTGCCTGCGATGCGGGGTCAAGGTCCGGGCGCGGCCGTCTCCGGCTCTCATAATCCCATCACCCGGCCGCCATTGGGGGTAAGGCCCTGCCGGTGCGTCGAGAGGCGGTCCCGGGCTAAGGCGCGGGGGGCGGCTCGTGGGGGGAGGGGAGAAACACGGGCCGCCGTGGGCCGCGCGGTGGGTGGGGAGGCCATGAGGAGAATGAATGCACGGGCGGGGATAAACCCCGCCCCTACGAAATCATAATAAATTTCCGCATATTCTTCGTAGGGGCGGGGTTTATCCCCGCCCGTCTTGGCTCTACTTGGTGCGAGGCTCCTACGGGAGCGGGCGAGGCCTGGACATAAACCCAACGTCACCCGACCCGTATACGCCCAGCCGGGGGCACCCGGCTCCGACTCGTATACGCCTGTCGCGGCACGCGACTAGCGGCGGCCGTAGATGCCGGCCAGGTCCCAGAGGAGCCGGGCCTGGTCGGCGCCCAGTTGTCCGGGCTTGAGCCGCCAGACCCAGTTGCCCTCCCGGCTGCTGGGGGTGTTCATGCGGGCCTCGGCCCCCAGGCCCAGGATGTCCTGCACCGGCAGGACCGCCAGGTCGGCCACCGAGGCCAGGGCCAGGCGGAGCATGGCCTCGGCCAGGGCGGCATCCTCCAGGTCCGGCCGCCCCAGGTAGCGCCGGATGCGCTCCTTGGTGGCCGGGTCGGCTTCCTGGGCCAGCCAGCCGCGCAGGGTGTTGTTGTCGTGGGTGCCGGTGTAGGCCAGCAGGTCGGGCCGGTGGTTGTGGGGCAGATAAGGGTTGGCCGGGTTGTCCTCGCCAAAGGCGAACATCAGGATGGCCATGCCCGGCAGGCCCAGGAGGTGCTTGACCTCACGGACCTCGGCGTCGATCAGCCCCAGGTCCTCGGCCACGATGGGCAGGGCCGGGTGGCGACGGGCCAGGGCCTTGAACAGCTCCAGGCCCGGGGCCGGCACCCACTTGCCGTTGATGGCGGTGGGCTCCAGGGCCGGGATCTCCCAATAGGCCACCAGGCCCCGGAAGTGGTCCACCCGCACCAGGTCGAACAGCTCCAGGTGGCGGTCCAGACGGCGGCCCCACCAGGCGAAGCCCTCGCGGCGGTGGGCCTCCCAGTCGTAGACCGGATTGCCCCAGCGCTGGCCGGTGGCGGAGAAATAATCCGGCGGCACCCCGGCCACCACCCAGGGATTCCTGGCCCCGTCCAGCTTGAAGAGCTGGGGATTGGCCCAGACGTCGGCGCTTTGCTGGTCCACGTAGATCGGCATGTCGCCCAGCAGGGTGACGCCCAAGGCCTGGCAGCGGGCGCGCAGGCCCCGCCACTGGCGGTCAAAGGCCCACTGCTGGAAACGCTCCAGGTCCAGCTCCCGGCCCAGGCGCTCGCGGACGCCGTCCAGGGCCTCGGACTGGCGGTCGCGCAGCTCCCAGGGCCATTGACTCCAGAGGCGCATGCCCTGGTCGCGGGCGATGCAGGAGAACAGGCAATAGTCCTCCAGCCAGGCCGCCTCGCGCTGGGCGAAGCGCTCGATCTCCTGACGCAGGCTGAACTGCTCCAAGGCCCGGCGGCCGGCCCGGCGCAGCAATTCCCCCCGCCAGCGCCAAACGGCCTCGTAGTCCACCCGGCCGGCCGGGAAATCCGGGACCGCGGCCAGGTCCTCTGGCGTCAGGAGGCCATCCTCGGCCAGCAACTCCGGGCTGATGAGCAGGGGGTTGCCGGCAAAGGTGCTGGAGCTGTTGTAGGGGCTGTTGCCCCGGCCCGGCTCGGTGGGCACCAGGGGCAGCATCTGCCAGGTGCCGGCCCCGGCCTCGGCCAGCCAGGAGGCAAAAGCGTGGGCCTCCGGCCCCAGGTCGCCCACCCCATGGGCCGAGGGCAGGCTGGTGAGGTGCAACAAGACGCCAAGACCGCGCTGGAGCATGGAGGTCATTCCCGCGAGAGTTGCCGGGGGAAGCCTTTTGGGGTCCCCAAAGGGTTCCCCCGGACCCCCTCCTAAAAGGACGGAATATTTTCGCTTTCACCAGCATACCGCCGTCCAGCTAGCATGCCAAGCGGGAGAAAAAAGACGAGGCCAAATGCGCAGCGCGCATTTGGCCCGCTTTTTTCGGAGGGGGTGCGGGGGAACCATTTTTGCGCAGCAAAAAGGGTTCCCCCGTGAACTCTTACCTCCCCGCCTCCCACTTTTTCTCTTCTTCCTCGCGCAGGTTGCGGCGCAGGACCTTGCCGATCATGGACTTGGGCAGTTCCTCGCGCACCTCGACCTCCTTGGGGACCATGTAGGCGGAGAGGTTTTCCTTGCAGAAGGCGATGATCTCCTGGGGATCGATGGTCTGGCCGGCCTTGGGCACCACGAAGGCCTTGAGGTATTCGCCCTTGCTGGGGTGGGGCAGGCCCACGGCCACGGCCTCGGCCACCTTGGGGTGTCCGTGCAGGACCTCGTCGATCTCGCTGGGGAAGACGTTGAAGCCGCTGACGATGACCAGGTCCTTCTTGCGGTCCACCAGGGTGATGTAGCCGTCGGGATCCATGATGCCGATGTCGCCGGTGTAGAGCCAGCCGTCGCGCAGGCTCTCGGCGGTCTTCTGGGGCTGGTTCAGGTAGCCCAGCATCAGCTCCGGCCCGCGCAGCACGATCTCGCCGGCCTCGCCCAGGGGCATCTCCTTCTTGCCGTCGGCCAGGTCCACTATCTTCCATTCCACGTCCGGGAAGGGGATGCCGATGGTGCCGGGCTTGCGCACGCCGTGGAAGGGGTTGCAGGCCACGGCGGTGACGGCCTCGGTGAGCCCGAAGCCCTCGATCAGGGCCGCGCCGGTGCGCTGCTCGAACTCGCGCATCACCGGCAGGGGCAGGGGGGCCGCCCCCACGAAGATGCCGCGCAAGCTCTTGAGGTCGTAACGGTCGACGTCGGGCAGCTCCTTGATGGCGATGAACATGGTGGGCACGCCGGCGAAGAGGCTGGGCTTCTCGGCGTTGATGGTCTGGCAGACCTCGCGGGCGTCGAAGCGGGGCAAAAGGATCATGCGCCCGCCGTGCAGCAGGGGGGCGTTCATGCACACGCTCATGCCGAAGCCGTGAAAAAGCGGCAGGACGGCCAGCAGGGAGTCGTCCGGCCCCATGCTGCCCCAGGCGCAGGCCTGCATGGCGTTGGCCACCAGGGCCTTGTGGCTGAGCATGATGCCCTTGCTGACCCCGGTGGTGCCGCCGGAGTAGATCAGCACCGCCATGGCGTTGGGATCGATGGCCACGCGCGGCGGGCTGGGCGGGGACTTCAGCAGGTCCTTGAGCCAGACCGTCACCCCGTCGGCCGGGACCTGGACCTTGGGCATTTTTTTGTCCAGGGCGCGCTTGAGGGGGTAGAGCAGGTTCTTGGGGAAGGGCAGGAAGTCCTGCAACCCGGTGTAGACCACCAGGTCCAGCTTGATCTCCTGGCGCACGTTGTTCACTCGCTGGCTCAGCAGATCCAGGGCGATCAGGACCTTGGCCCCGGAATCCTGGAACTTGAAGATCAGCTCGCGCTCCACGTTCAGGGGGTTGGCCAGCACCGCGGTGGCCCCCAGGCGCATCAGGGCGTAGTAGCTGATCACGAACTGGGGGCAGTTGGGCAGCAGCAGGATGACGCGGTCGCCGGACTTGATCCCGCGCGCGGCCAGGCCGGTGGCCAGGCGGTCCACCAACTGGAAGAGGCGGCCGTGGCTGAGGGTCAGGCCCATGAAGCGCAGGGCGGTCTGGTCGGCGCGCCGGTCGGCGGTGCGGCGGATCAGGCCGTGGATGTCGATCTCGGGGTAGTCCAGGTGGTGGGGGACGGCGGGGTCGTAGTGTTTAAGCCAGGGGTGCTCGGCCATGACTCCCTCCAGGCGCGTGCGGGTGCGGGCTCCCCCTCGGGTCGGCCCGGGTGGTTGGTTCAGACGCCCTGCTCGGCGTCGTCCAGGGTCTGGCCCTCGCCCACGGCCCCTGGCTTCTCCCAGGCCAGCCAGGCGGACAGGGCCTCGGGCCAGGCCGGGCTCTCGCCCTGGTGGCCGATCTCCTGGGCCACGCGCAGTGGGGGCACGGCGCCCCGGCCGTCCTTGAACACGCCCTTGACCAGGGCGTAGGCGTAAAGATCGCCCCCCACCATGAAGCGCTGCTCCATGAAGAACCACTTCTCGTCCCAACCCACCAGCCGGGTGCGCAGCTCATAACGCTTGAAGGGGGCCAGGGGCCGCCGGTAGCGGATGGTGGCCGCGGCCAGCATCGGCCGCCAGTGGTGTTTGAGCACCACGCCCAGCATGCGGCAGCGGATCATCAGGTCGGTGCGCCCCAGGTCCATGACCGTGAGGTAGCGGCCGTTGTTCATGTGCAGGTTCAGGTCCAGGTCATGGGGCCAGACCCGGAAGCGCACCACCGACTCGCCTAGGGGTGGCAGGGATCGGCCGGTCAGGGCCATGACCAGGACCTTGATCAGACGCAGGATGAGGTTCATCGCCAGCGGGTTCTTTCCCCTCCGGGGAGGGTGGACCGAAAGCGGCCAGGCGTGCGGGCGCCATCGCTGGGGCAGTGTAGCTGAAACACCGACGGCCAGGCAAGCCCCCCTCCGCGCGGTGGCCAAGCTCGCCATCCCCTGGCCAGGTGCGGGGGGGGCTGTGCTATACTGCCTCCAATTCTCCGCTACTTTCGGGTTAGGCCTTCCCGGCGCCCGGGGCGAGAGAACGCCGCCAACCCCAGCGCGAGGCCGTCTTGACCCTGCTGGACCTGACCAAGGAATTGTTCACCTATCTGGTGCGCTTCCGCGAGCAGGCCGCCGGCGAACGCCCCCCCACCCTGGAAAAGGTGGAGGCGGACCTGGAGGCGGTTTTCGCCCGCATGCAGGACCAGGCGGAGGACAATCCCCTCTTGGCCAAGGGTTTCGAGCAGGTGCGCTACAGCCTGGCCGCCCTGGTGGACGAGGTGGTGCTCACCTCCCTCTGGCCCCACCAGGCCCAATGGGGCCAGCGGGGTTGGGAGCGCCGGCTCTTTGGCAGCCAGGACGGCCCCCGCCGCTTCTTCGACTTCCTGGACAGCCTGGAAAACCTGCCCAAGGACGTGCTGGCGGTGCACTATCTCTGCCTGGCCCTGGGCTTCTGCGGTTGCTACCACCCCAGCGATCCCGAGCTGCAACAGATCAAGTCACGGGTCCTGACCCGGTTGCCGGGCCTGGAATCCGGCAACGGCCCCATGCCGGCCCAGGCCATCAGCCTCACCCCCCTGCCCGCGTCCAACCCGGCCCCCGCCCCGGAGACGCCCGCCGCGAGAGCCTCGGCGGGCGCAACGGCCCAAGCGCCCGAGGCCTGCCCCCGGCCCCGGGACCTGCGCTACCTGCTGGCCGGCGGCCTGGCGGTGCTGGCCTTCCTCTTCACCCTGGGCCTGGGCGCGATGATCTTTTACGACGGACAGACCGACCAACCCGAGGAAACCGCCCTGGAGGAGCTGCTCAAGCCCCTGCTGCCGCCCCGGACGGCCGATTCACCGGCCGCGTCCACCCCTGCTCCGGCGGCCAAGGCCATGGCCCAGGTGGATGGAGCCCCGGCCGCCACCCCGGCCCCTCGCCAAACCAGAGCCCCCGCCACGGCCCACCCCACGGCGCCGACCACCGCGCCGACCACCACCCGGACCACGGCCACCAGCCAGACCACGGCCTCCAGCGCCACCACCATCACCCAGGCCCCGGACAGGCCCGCCAGCCCGTCTCCGCCCGCCGCCCCGAGCGCGAGCGAAACCACCGCCCCCCCGGCCGGGACCGCGCCCACCACCTATCTCCTGCACGCCGGGCTCTTCGTGGGTCCGATCCAGTCCGGCCGCCTGGCCGAGCAGCTCGGTCAGGCCGGTTTCGCGGCCTGGGTGCGGGAAGACCCCCGCCCGGACGGCTCGGTGCGCTACCGGGTCTACGTGGGTCCCTTCGCCGACCCCCAGCGGGCCGAGGCCGCCCGGCAGGCCATCGTCGCCCAATTCAAGTTCAGCCCTTATCTCGTGGAAAATCCCACGCCCTAACCGCCGGCCGCCCAACCACCGGCAAGGAACCATCCCGATGTCCGCGACACCCACGCCCCTGGACCTGGCCCGACGCTTCATCGCCCGAGACACCTGCAACCCGCCCGGCCACGAGGACGTCTTCAGCGACCTGCTGGCCTCGCTGCTGGAGCCGGCCGGCTTCGCGCTCTCGCGTTATGAGCACGCCCCGGGCCGCGTCAGCCTGGTGGCCCGCCTGGCCGGCGGAGGGGAGGCCCCACCCCTGATGTTCTGCGGCCATGGCGACACCGTGCCCCTGGGCGCGGCCCCCTGGAGCCGGCCGCCCCTGGAGCCCCGGGTGGAAGGCGAGCGGCTCTATGGCCGGGGCTCCAGCGACATGAAATCCGGCCTGGCCGCCCTGACCTGGGCCGGACTGGCCCTGGCCGCCCTGCCCCGCCCCCGGGCCGGGCTGACCCTGGTCTATTGCGCCGACGAGGAAAACGGCTGCCAGGGCTCGCGCTTCCTGGCCCAGGACCCGGCCCGGGTGGGTCCGGCCGGGGCCCTGGTGGTGGCCGAGCCCACCGCCAACCAGCCCTGGCTGGGGCACAAGGGCGTGCTCTGGCTGCGGGCCAGCTTCCAGGGCAAGGCCGCCCACGCCTCCATGCCCCAGGCCGGCGAGAACGCCATCTACAAGGCCGCCCGGGCGGTGACCGCCTTCGCGGAGCTGGACCTGTCGGCCTGGGACCACCCTGACCTGGGCGGCCCCACCCGCAACGTGGGCACCATCAACGGCGGCACCCGCATCAACATGGTGCCCGACGCGGCCGAGCTGACCCTGGACCTGCGCACCCTGCCGGAGATGGACCACGCCGCGTTGTTGGGGATGGTCCAGGCCGCCGCGCCGGAGGCCGCCGCCTGGGAGGTGCTGGACGACACCCGGAGCCTGTGGACCGACCCCGGGCATCCCTGGGTGCAGGAGAGCTGGGACCTGGTGCGCGCCATCACCGGCCAGGAGCCCCGCCCGGGGGGCGCGCCCTATTTCACCGACGCCGCCCACCTGGCGCCGGCCCTGGGCCACCCGCCCTGCCTGATCCTGGGGCCGGGCGAGCCCAGCCAGGCCCACCAGACCGACGAGTGGTGCGATTTGGAGCGCCTGGACCAGGCGGCGCGCATCTACCTGGAGATGGCCCGGCGCTGGTGCGGGGCCTGAGGGGCGGCAGGCTGACCGACGCTTGAAGGGATGCGCGTGGCTGACAACGGGTTGGGGATTCGGTTTCCGGAGATTGCTTCGCTGCGCTAGCAATGACAATAAATACAATTTGTTGTCCTTGCGAGGCGTCGCCAGACGCCCTGGCGGTCATGTCCGCTGAAACGTGAAAGCGTCACCGGGAACCAGGTGAATTTCTCTTTGTCATCGCGAGGCGTCGCCAGACGCCGTGGCGATCTCCCCTCCCAGATCTAGCTCAGGGTGGCCGGGACAATGAATGGTTGGCGGGCGAGAAGGCTTTAGGGTCGGCGGTTGGGCCTTTACTTCGCGCCCGGGCCGGGGCCCAGGTCCAGACGGGGGACCAGGAGCACCGCCGCCAGGCTCACCACCCCAAACAGGCCGATGCCCCAGCCAAAGGACAGGTGCTCGGCGGTCCAGCCCATGGCCGTGGGCAGCAACCCGCCGCCCACCAGGAACGCCGGCGGCAGGCTCAGGGAGACGGTGACCGAACGGGACTCGGGCGGCCCCACCCGCGAGAGCGAGGCAAAGGCCGGGGGGAAGAAGCAGACCGCCAGCATGGGCTGGAGGAAGAGGAATAACAGCAGCCAACCGCCACTGGTGGTCCCCAGGCCCAGGGTGGAGAGCCCGGCCAGGACCAGCACCCCGGTCACCGCCCGCTTGGGCCCCAGGCGGTCGCTGGCCCAGCCGGCCACGAAGGCCGCCCCCAGGCCGGTCAGGCGCGAGAGCGACACCCAGAGGTTGGCCGTCTCCTGGTCCATGTGCCGCTCGCTGACCAGGTAGAGCGGCATCATGCTGTAGACCCCCAGGGACCCGCCCACGCCCACGCAGAACAGGAACATCATGATCCAGAAGCTGGGCAGCTTGGCCAGGGTGGACAGGCTGCCCAGGTTGGGGGCCAGGCCCGGAAAATAGCCGCCCTGGCCCCGCCGGGAGAAAAATATCCCCCAGGCCAGGGAGGCCAGGCCCAGCACCGCCAGCACCCCGCGCCAGGGCAGCAGGGCCAGCAGCCCCATGGCCACCAGGGGGGCGGCCACGAAGGAGAGGTTGGGGGCCAGTTCGTGCACCGCCACCGCCTTGCCCCAGTGCTCGGGCTTGACCAGGCCGGTGAGGGTGGCCAGGCCCGAGGGCAGGTAGGGTCCGGCGGCCAGGCCCAACAGCAGCATGCCCAGGCGCAGGCCCCACAGCCCCGGGGACGCCGCCGCCAGGAGCATGGCCCCGCCCACGGCGCAGGCGCTGAAGATGATGGTGCGCCGGTGGCCCAGGCGGGCGGCGATGAAGCCCGAGGCCATCAGGGTGGTGAAGTAGCCCAGGGTGATGGGGAGGAACAGGGCCCCGGCCTCGGCGTGGGTCAGGCCCAGGTCCGCCTCCAGGGTGGGCAGCATCGGTCCCAGGATGATGCGGGAGAGGAAGTTGAGCAGGAAGATGCCCATCAGGATCAGCAGGGCCGGCGCCATCCGGCCGAAATCCTGTGGTTCTCCCTGGCTGGCTCGCCTGGAATCCAAAGTCCGCCCTCCTCGTCGGTGGTGTCATCCGCGCTTGCCAGATGGCCCCCCGCCGGGGCTGAACCTTGGCGTCAGGGTGTTATAATATGCCAGTTCGCGGCTGCCTGCCAAGACCGGCCGCCTCCCTGGGGTGGGAGCATTCCTTGCGATGAACCGTATCCTGATCGCGGCCAACGAGGCCGAGGCCATCGCGGCCATCCGCCAGAGCTTCGGCGACCAGTTCAGCCTGGACACCGCCGACAGCCCCGAGGACCTCTGGGCCCAGGGCCACCGGCGCTATGAATACCTGTTCGTGGACCTGCGCCTTTTGGGGCGCGCCGCCCTGGTGGAGGGCAAGCCGGACTACGCCCCGGCGCTCACCACCCTGCGCGAGAAGTTCCCCGGGGCCTTCGTGGTGGCCATGGCCCCCCAGGAGATGATCCGCGAGGCGGTGAGCGCGGTGCGGGCCGGGGCCAGCGACTACCTGACCTACCCCATCGACGCCAGCGAGATCCGCCACGTGCGCGAGAGCATCGAGCAATCCTTGCGCATGCAGTCGGAGCTGCAATACCTGCGCGACCATTTCTGGCAGGAAGACAGCCTGGAGCTGGTGCGCACCCACAGCCCCCTGATGCGCCGGGCCTTCGAGAAGGTCCGCTCGGTGGCCCCCACCCGCTCCACGGTGCTCCTGACTGGCGAGACCGGCACCGGCAAGGGGGTGCTGGCCAAGCTGATCCACCGCCACAGCCACCGCAAGAACAAGCCCTTTGTCAGCGTCCACTGCGGGGCCATCCCCGACACCCTGATCGAGAGCGAGCTCTTCGGCCACGAGAAGGGGGCCTTCACCGGCGCGGTGCGGCGCAAGCTGGGCAAGTTCGAGATCGCCGACGGCGGCACCATCTTCCTGGACGAGGTGGGCACCATCAGCGCCCCGGCCCAGATCAAGCTGTTGCAGGTGCTCCAGGACCGCACCATGGAGCGGGTGGGCGGGGAGAAGAGCATCGAGGTGGACGTGCGCATCATCGCCGCCACCAACTCCGACCTGTTGCGCATGGTGCGCGAGGGGCGCTTCCGCCTGGACCTCTACTACCGCCTCAACGTCTTCCCCATCGAGATCCCGGCCCTGCGCGAGCGGGCCGAGGACATCCCGCTGTTCGCCGATCTTTTCCTGGAGCGCCTGAACCGCTACTACGGCAAGAACATCCGCTCGGTGCACCCCAACGTGCTGGAGGCCTTCGAGGGCTATTCCTGGCCGGGCAACATCCGCGAGATGGAAAACCTGGTGGAGCGGGCCTACATCCTGGAGAACGGTCCGGAGCTGGGTCCGGACGGCTTTCCCAGCGACCTGTTCGTGCTGGACGGGCGCGGCTCCCGCCCCACCCCGGATGTGCGCCTGACCCTGGCCGAGGTCCGCCGCCGGGCGGTGGAGCACACCGAGCGCGAGTACCTGCGCGAACTGCTGCTCACCCACAAGGGCCGCATCAACGCCAGCGCCGAGGCCGCCGGCATCACCACCCGGCAGTTGCACAAGCTGATGGGCAAGCACCACCTGGACAAGCAGGACTTCAAGCGCTCCTGACCGATCCCGCCGCAAGCCCTTCGCGTCATGACGCCCGCCTTGGCGCCAGGGGGCGCGACAATCCTTCCCCTCCGCCCCGGTATTTTGTCACAATGTAATCTGATCGGCATTGCGGTCATTTTGGGCGTAAGGCCAACCGCGGCCCCAGGGCCGCCACAGACAGGGAGGATGTCATGCCCAACAAGGACAAGCAGTACTTCGCGGCGCTCTACGAGGTGGCCAGGGTCATCAACGCCAGCCTGGACCCGGGGCAGGTGCTGGGGGAGATCGTCAAGGCCGTGGCCGAGGCCATGGGGGTCAAGGCGGCCTGCCTGCGCATCCTGGGGGCCCAGCGCAAGCGCCTGCTGATGGGCGCCTGCCACGGCCTGAGCCAAGGGTATTTACGCAAGGGCCCGGTGCTGGTAAATGAAAGTGGCATAGACAAGCGGGCCTTGAAAGGCGAGGCGGTCTACCTGGCCGACGCCGGGACCGATCCCAACTTCCAGTACGGCCAGCGGGCCAAGGAGGAGGGCATCCGCTCGGTGCTGGCGGTGCCCCTGGTGCGCGACAAGAAGGCCATCGGAGTGCTGAGGGTCTACACCGCCACCAAGCGCCAGTTCAGTGAGGACGAGGTCCGCTTTCTGGAAGCCGCGGCCAACCTGAGCGCCATCGCCCTGGACAATGCCCGCTTGCACCAGGCCCTGAAGAAGGATTACGATCTCTTGGTTGCTCACGAGTACCGCCTGGACGACAATTAGACCCCGGGAGGAGAAAATGGTTCGCGTTGGCATCAACGGTTTCGGGCGCATTGGCCGCCAAGTGCTCAAAGCCATACTGGAACGCTATCCTGACAGCCTCGAAGTGGTGGCGGTCAATGACCTGGGCGACGTTCACACCAATGCCCACCTCTTCAAGTACGACACCAACTATGGCCGGTTCGACGGCACGGTGGACTACCACGAGGGCGGCTTCATCATCAACGGCAAGGAAGTCAAGAGCCTGAGCTTCCGCGACCCGGCCCAGCTGCCCTGGGGCGACCTGGGCGTGGAGTTGGTGATCGAGAGCACCGGCCTGTTCACCACCGGCCCCAAGGCCGGGGTTCACCTGGAAGGCGGGGCCAAGAAGGTCATCATCAGCGCCCCGGGCAAGGAGGTGGACGCCACCTTCGTGCTGGGCGTGAACCACCAGGACTACGACCCCAAGAAGCACCACATCGTCAGCAACGCCTCCTGCACCACCAACTGCCTGGCCCCGCCGGCGGCGGTGATCCACCGCAACCTGGACATCATCAAGGGCATGATGGTCACGGTGCACTCCTACACCAACGACCAGCGCATCCTGGACCTGCCCCACAAGGACCTGCGCCGGGCGCGGGCGGCGGCCTGCTCCATCATCCCCACCACCACCGGCGCGGCCAAGGCCGTGGGCCTGGTGCTGCCCGACCTCAAGGGCAAGGTGGACGGCTACTCCCTGCGGGTGCCCACCCCCACCGTCAGCGTGGTGGACCTCACCGCGGTGGTGGCCAAGAAGACCAGCACCGAGGAGCTGCGGGGCCTGCTGAAGGCGGCCGCCGAGGGCCCCCTGAAGGGCATCATGGGCTACTGCGAGGAGCCCCTGGTCTCCATGGACTTCAAGGGCGACTTCCACTCCTCCATCGTGGACGCCGAGTTCACCCAGGTGCAGCATGGCGACCTGGTCAAGCTGGTCTCCTGGTACGACAACGAGTGGGGCTACTCCTGCCGGGTGTCGGACCTGGCCAACATGATGGCCAAGGCCGGCTTCTAACCCGACCGATCGGTCAGCACCCGCGGGCGGCCGGAGCGATCCGGCCGCCCGCGCTGTTTGGCGGTCCGCATCCTGGGCCGGGATTCCGTCATGAGGGGAGAAAAGCCACGGCCAGAAAAAGGAAGGGCCCCGGGTGTGGGGGTACCCGGGGCCGGGGGAGAGGAGGTCAGGAAATCAGGGGACCGCGAACATGGGGAGTTCCGCCGGCGTTTTTCGGGGCTTCCGGGCATGGCGCCCGCCGAAATCCCGCCTGGTCCCCACGGGCCGGCTGGGGAACCAGCCCGTTGTGCAATCGTGAGCGCCACGCGGACGCCTGCCGATCGCTTTCCTGATTGCACAATTTACCAGAACCAGCGCCACATGCAAGAAGATAATAGCAAGCGCGCAACTAGGCTTCAACGTAGCAATAATACGTTAGTTTTAAATACTAATACCGGATGCCGCCCGTCCCTTTTGTGCAATCCTGGCCCCCACTCCCCAGGGCCTCCCGGCCCTTCCCCCGGGCGGCAGGCCCGACGCCAACCTGCACAGCTCGAACCCTCTCAACCCGGGAGGACGGGGCGCTTTTTTCGCGCGCGCAAAAGCCAGCTATCCCCTACCACATGGTGACAATGCACGGTAAACCTACCATTTTGTAGGCAGCCTCCCCGGCCCGGCTACCGGCTGGTGGGCCGGGCAAATGGTCCCTTGAGGACCACTCCCGGAGATTTCCAGCTTTTGTCATGCGATTGCCAGGTGTTGTCATGCCCGCTCGCGCATGCCCCGCCTGGGGCGAGACCCGCCCCGTCCGGGGCACGCTTCTTGCTCCCTTGCTGGGCATGACTGAGCAGGCCGTGGACATCAAATGTCAAGTCTGGCTGGAGGCCGCCGGCCTCCTGGGCCAGGCCCTCAACCTGGAGGAGGCCGGCCCCCAACTGCTTGAGCTCTTGTCCCAGCGCCTGGCCACCCGCCGCGCCCGCCTGGTCCTGCGGGGCCAGGAATCCGCCTCGCCCCGTCTGGTGGCCAGCCTGGATCCCCCCCTGCCCGCCCTGGTGGGTCCGCCCGACCTGGAGCCCGAACTCTGGCAGCGCCTGCTGCGGGTGGGCCAGCCCTTCTACCTGGCCGGGCACAGTCGTGAACCGATCTTCGCCCAGGAGCCGGGGGCCCAGTCCCTGGACCGGGCCGGCCTGGCCTGGCTGGGCGCGCCCATCATCTGGCAGGGGGGCAGCCTGGGCCTGATCTACGCCGACGCGGTCTTCAGCCCTCCCCGCTCGCCGGAGGAGGACCTGGATTTCCTGGCCTGCCTGGCCGGTCTGGCCGGCCAGATGGCGGGCCTGGAGCGCCAGGTGCGCCTGCGCGAGGCCCAATTGCGGCGCAGCAACCGCTTCCTGCGCGGCGAACTGGCCGAGGCCCACAATCGCTATCTTTTGGTGGGCGGCTGCCCGGCCATCCTGGAGGTGCAGCGCCTGGCCGAGAAGGTCGCCCCCAGCCGGGCCTCGGTGCTCCTGGTGGGCGAGCGCGGCAGCGGGCGCTCCACCGTGGCCCGCATCATCCACGAGCACAGCGCCCGCAGCGGCTTCCCCTTCTGCCGGCTGGCCTGCGCCTCGGCTCCCAGCGAGGTCCTGGAGCGCGAGCTTTTCGGCTATGAATCCGGCTCCGGCGAGGGTGGCGAGCAGTTGCAGCCCGGCCGCCTGGAGCAGGTGGACGGCGGCACCCTGTTCCTGGACGGCATCGACGAGCTGAGCCTGACCCTGCAAGCCAAGCTCCTGCGTTTCCTGCAGGATCGTGAGTTCGAGCCGGTGGGTTCGGGCCGGGTGCGCCGGGCCGACGTGCGCCTGATCGCCTCCACCAGCCGCGACCTGGCCCGTCTGGTGGACCAGGGCCGCCTGCGCGAGGACCTTTACTATCGCCTGGCGGTCTTCCCCATCGCCCTGCCGCCCCTGCGCGAGCGCGGCCAGGACGTGGGCCTGTTGCTGGACCACTTCGTGGAGCGCCTGTCGCGCGAGGTCGGCCGCAGCCTGAGCTTCACCCCCCCGGCCCGCGAGACCCTGCTGCGCTACGCCTGGCCCGGCAACCTGCGCGAGATGTCCAACCTGGTGGAACGCCTGCTGCTTTTGAGCGACCAGGGCCTGGTGGACCTGGCCGACCTGGGTCCGCTGCTGGCGCACCCCCCCGCCGCCGGCGAGCTGCCCGCGGCCGAGGCCGCCCTCTCGCGCCTGGAGGAAATCGAGCTGCGCGAGGTGGTGGCGGCCCTGGAACGCAACAACTGGGTGCAATCCCACGCCGCCCGCGAGTTGGGCCTGACCCTGCGCCAGATCGGCTATCGCATCAAGAAATTCGGCCTGGAAAACACCATCAAACAACAGCGTCACCGTCCCCAGGCCCCGGAGACCAGCGCCCGCCATTCCCCTCTTTCCCGCTCCCACCTGCCGGCCCAGCCCTACAGTCTCTAGTCCGCTTTTTTAGCCTCCCGACAGGGTCAGCCCCCGGCGGTCCGTTTTTCACTCGTCCGCCCGCGGCGGCAAGCCACCAGATTTTTACAGTTGTTAAAGCCGGTTGAATCGCCAACCACCTCAGCGCGATTTTTTTTGCGCTTGGGGGTTGACGCCGGGCGTTGTTTTGGTATTCTGGTACCACAATGCATTTTTGGAGAACGGCTCATGCCCTTCAACCTGCGCATCTCCGAGGCGGCTTCCCTGGCCCTGCACGCCATGGCCCTGCTGGCCGGCGGCCCGGGCCAGCCCCGGGCCACCAAGGACCTGGCCCATCGCCTGGGGGTCTCGGACCATCATCTGTCCAAGGTGATGCAGCGCCTGAACCGGGCCGGCCTGGTGGAGGGCCAGCGCGGCCCCCGGGGCGGCTTCCGTCTGGCGGGCAGGGGCCGGTCCACCACCTTGCTGGAGGTCTACGAGGCGGTGGAAGGCCCCCTGGCTCAACAGGGTTGTCTTCTGGGCCGGCCGGCCTGCGCCGGACCCTGCGCCCTGGGCGGCCTGCTGCGCCGTATGGGGGATGACGTGCGCGCCTACCTGGCCCGCACCACCCTGGGCGACCTGGCCGCCGGCCTGGGTCAGCCCCTGGAAATCTCGCTCTAGACTCTGGGGTTAGCTTCGGTCAGACTAAATGTAATCAAACAAGTAGACTATCAGGAATCAATTGCAAGGGAGGATTTGCGATGGAGATGTTCTGCTATCAGTGTGAACAGACCGCCAAGGGCACCGGCTGCACCATCCAGGGCGTTTGCGGCAAGGATCCCGAGGTCGCCGCCCTGCAGGATCTTTTGACCTACGCCCTCATCGGACTGGGCCAGGTGGCCCACGCCGCCCGGGCCAAGGGCATCGTGGACAACCAGGTCAACCGCTTCACCGCCGAGGGCCTGTTCAGCACCCTGACCAACGTGGACTTCGACCCCGACCGCTTCCCGCCCCTGATCAACCAGGCCGTGGCCCTGCGCGAGCGCCTGAAGGCCAAGCTGCCCGGCCAGGCCTTCTCCGGCGCGGCCGCCTTCATCCCGGCCGGCGACAAGGCCGGCATGATCGCCCAGGCCCCCCAGGCCTTCAGCTTCAAGGCCGCCGGCGGCGACCCGGACGTGACCTCCCTCCAGCACCTGACCATCTTCGGTCTGCGCGGCATCGCGGCCTATGCCGACCACGCCGCCATCCTGGGCCAGGAGGACGACCTGGTCTACGCCTTCCTGCACCAGGCCCTGGCCGCCACCCAGGATTCCAGCCTGGGCCTGGGCGACTGGGTGGGCATCGCCCTGAAGGCCGGCGAGGTCAACATCCGCGCCATGGAGCTGCTGGACGCCGGCAACACCGGCGTCTACGGCCACCCGGTGCCCACCAAGGTGCCCCTGGGCCACAAGGCCGGCAAGGCCATCCTGGTCAGCGGCCATGACCTCAAGGACCTGGCCATGCTCCTGGAGCAGAGCGCCGGCAAGGGCGTCACCGTCTACACCCATGGCGAGATGCTGCCCACCCACGGCTATCCCGAGCTGAAGAAGCACCCCCACTTCTACGGCCATTACGGCACCGCCTGGCAGAACCAGATCAAGGAGTTCCCGGAGTTCCCCGGCGCCATCCTGATGACCACCAACTGCATCCAGCGCCCCAAGGGCGACACCGGCGACAAGATCTTCACCACCGGCCTGGTGGGCTGGCCCGGCGTCAGCCACATCAAGGCCGACGCCAGCGGCCAGAAGGACTTCTCCCCGGTCATCGC
The DNA here is from genome assembly GCA_937908275.1 of uncultured Desulfarculaceae bacterium. Classification (GTDB taxonomy): domain Bacteria; phylum Desulfobacterota; class Desulfarculia; order Desulfarculales; family Desulfarculaceae; genus JACRDC01. The sequence goes on from CALERA010000154.1 coordinate 27,286, forward strand.
CAAGGCCCTGGCCCTGCCCGGCTTCGCCAGCGACGCGGACCAGGGCGAGGTGATGGTGGGCTTTGGCCGCAACGCCGTGCTCTCGGTGGCCGGCGCGGTCATCGACGCGGTCAAGTCCGGGGCCATCAAGCACTTCTTCCTGGTGGGCGGCTGCGACGGGGCCAAGCCCGGCCGCTCCTACTACTCCGACTTCGTGGAGCAGGCCCCCCAGGACACCGTCATCCTCACCCTGGCCTGCGGCAAGTTCCGCTTCTTCGACAAGCAACTGGGCGACATCGGCGGCATCCCCCGCCTGCTGGACATCGGCCAGTGCAACGACGCCTACTCCGCGGTCCAGATCGCCCTGGCCCTGGCCGGCGCCTTCAACTGCGGGGTCAACGACCTGCCCCTGTCCATGATCCTGTCCTGGTACGAGCAAAAGGCCTGCGCCATCCTGCTCAGCCTGCTCCACCTGGGCATCAAGGACATCCGCCTGGGACCCAGCCTGCCCGCCTTCGTCACCCCCAACGTGCTCAAGGTCCTGGTGGAAAACTTCAACATCATGCCCATCTCCACCCCCGAGGCCGACCTGGCCGCCTGCCTGGGCAAGTAAGACGCCGGAGCCGGGGGAACTTTCTTGGAAGAAAGTTCCCCCGGACCCCCTCAAAGAACTTTGGGCGATACGCGCGTTTCCCTCCGCCGCGCTGCGGCGGAGGGAAACGCGCGTATCGCCATGTTCATGAGGAGTCCAGGCGCGCTTGCTTGTCAGCAAGGTTTCCGCCTCGCGGCCTTGCCAAG
>CALERA010000155.1 GCA_937908275.1 uncultured Desulfarculaceae bacterium
AGACCTCGGCCACCCGCTTGAAGGTCTCGGGCGAGGCGTCGCCCAGGATGTCCAGGGGGTTGCCCCTGCTCCAGAAGGGCGGCAGGAAGGCGTCGAGTTCGGCGATGGTCCGCGGGCTGGGCTCCACCGGGTCGATGCCGTGGCTGGCCAGATAGTCGGCGGCCATCACCGCCGGGCCGCCGGCGTTGCTGATGATGGCCAGGTTCGGCCCCTTGGGGCGGGGCTGCTTGGCCATCAGCTCGGCGCAGTCGAAAAGATCGCCCACGGTGTCCACCCGCACGATGCCGGCCCGGCTGAAGGCCTCGTCGAAGACCGCGTCCTCGCCGGCCATGGCCCCGGTGTGGCTCTTGGCGGCCTTGGCCCCGGCGGCCGAGCGCCCCACCTTCAGCACCACGATGGGCTTGATGCGGCTGACCGCCCGGGCCGCGCTCAGGAACTTGCGATGGTTGGTCACCGACTCCATGTAGAGCAGGATGGCGCTGGTGTTTGGGTCGTCGCCCAGGTAGTCGATCAGGTCGCCGAAGTCCACGTCCAACATCGAGCCGATGCTGACGAAATGGCTGAAGCCGATGCCCACCGTCACCGCGAAGTCCAGCACCGCGGTGCAGGTGGCCCCGCTCTGGGAGACAAAGGCCAGGGAGCCGGGGGTGGGCATCAGGTGGGCGAAGCTGGCGTTGAGCTTGGCCCCGCTGGACAGGGCGCCCAGGCAGTTGGGACCCAGGATGCGCACGCCCTGGGCCCGGGCCGCGGCCAGCATCCGCTGCTCGATCTCCTCGCCCTCCGGCCCGGCCTCCTTGCCGCCGCCGCTGATCACGATCACGCCGTAGATGCCCAGGCGGCCGCAGGTCTCGATGATCTCCGGGGCGCGGGCGATGGCCGTCACCACCACCGCCAGGTCCACCGGGGCCTTGATGGCGGCCAGGTCGGGGTGGCATTTCAGGCCCAGGATCTGGTCCCGGGTGGGGTTCACCGGATAGATGGGGCCGGCGAAACCGCCGGCGACGATGTTCTCCAGCACCGAACGGCCGATGGAGCCGGGGCGATCGCTGGCCCCCACCACCGCCACCGCCTGGGGCGCGAAAATCCTGTCGAGGTTGAACTGACCCATCTTATTCGCCAATCCGCGTTGATAACGCCAGGTTGTCGCCCGCCCGGCCGGACCGGGGGCGCGTCGCAAGTGGATACAGTATACCGGTTACCCGACCTGAACGCTGTTCATACCGGTCCGGCTCCAGGCGTGCGCGGCCCCCCGGGTCCAAGGGCTCCCGGGAGGCCGCAGGTCGGCGACAATCTTTCCCCGCGGCCCGCGGGCGCTTGGCTCAGGCCCGGGCCCGCTTCTCGCGGATCAGGCTGGCCCCCACGAAGGCCGCCACCGAGGCCCCTACATAGGCCATGAAGGCGAAGGAGTAAGCGTTGACCGAGTACACGCCCTCGGCCCCGCCCTCGGCGGCCTTGGCCACCTGCAACAGCCAGCCCACCAGGGGCTGCATGATCATGGCCCCCACGAAGGGGAACATGTTGATCAGGCCCACCGAGGTGCCGGACAGGTGCACCGGGAAAAGCTCCTTGGCCGCCGCGAAGGCCAGCACCCCCACCGCGTTGCCCACCGTGGAGAAGAGCAGGCACCAGATGTAGAGCAGGGGCAGGTTCAGGGAGCGTGGCCAGAGGGCCAACCAGAGACAAAGCGCCAGCAAAATCAGGCTGCTGACCTGGAGCACCTGGCGGCGGCGGCCCAACAGGTGGCGGTCCAGGGCGCTGATGGCCAGGCAGCCGGCGATCATGCCCACCGCCAGCATGGAGAGCACCCCGCCGGCCTGGGCCTTGCTGAGGCCGTAGACCTGCATCAGGAAGGGGCCGCCCCACAGGCCGCCGAAGGAGAAGAAGGTGCCGGCGCTGGCGGTGAACCACAGGGCCAGGGGCCAGAAGGCGAAGGTGCCCAGCACCAGCTTGGTCCCCTCCCAGATGCCCACTTCTTCCCCGGCCGGGGCGGTCAGGCCCTCGGGATCGCGGAAGCCCAATTCGCTGGGTCGGTTGCGCACCAGCAGCCAGATCAGGGCCGACCAGACCAGGGTGGCCGCGCCGATCAGCTCCATGCTGGCCCGCCAGCCCCAGAGGTCGCTGAGCCAGGCCAGGGGCGCGGCGGCGGCGTACATCCCGCTGCCACCCACCGCCAGGAGGATGCCGGTCATGCCCTGGAACTGGGCCGGGGCGTACCACTGGGTGAGGATCTTCAGAGTGGGCACGAAGACCATGGCCACCCCCACCCCCACCAGCACCCGGGCGGTCAGGGCCAGGCCCCAGCCCCCGGCCAGGCCGAAGAGCAGGGAGCCCACCCCGGCGATCAGGAAGAAGACGGTGACGGTGCGGCGCGAACCCCAGGAGTCGGAGAGCAGGCCGGCCGGCAGTTGCATGGCCGCGTAGGGGTAGAAGTAGGCCGAGGAGAGCAGGCCGATGGCCGCCCCGCCCACCGAGAGGTCGCGCATCAGATCCAGGGCGATGACCGCCGGGGAGAGACGGTGAAAGAAGACCAGGAGATAGGCCCCGGCCAGGACCGTGAAGACCAGGGCCCGCCGCCAGGCCAGGGTATTGAGGCCTTGGCCGGCGACCGCGTCCGGGTCGGGGGAGGTGGTGGTGCTCAGGGTTTGGGGGGCGCTGGGCCCGTAAGTGGGATCCGCCATGATGTTGTCTCGAACCTGGTTGTCGATGAAAGCAAACGGCGGGAAGGCGGATGGCCTTCCCGCCGGAAAGTTGCGTCGCGTCCCAAGGGGGTTAAAAAACCAGCGCCGACTGATGTTCTTCCATCAGTCCGGCGACCTCGGCCTCCTCGATCAGCTCGACGCCCTCCACCAGTTGGGAGGGGTCGATTTGGCGCTGGGCCAGGCTGCCGGCCACGGCCAGCACCCGTCCCGATTCCTTGATGAAGTTTACCAGCATTTCCGCCGGATAGCCCGGGCCGGGCAACAAATTGTATACACCATCCTCCAGGCAGAGCAGGCTGGTGCCCAGGCCGGCCATGTGGGTGGCCCAGGCCAAGCGCAGGCCCAGGACCGCCTTCTCCTCGCCCCGGGGGCGGGTCAGCACCGCGCAGACGCTCTCGATCATGACGGGCCTCCCTTTAGCGTCCCAGGCCGATGAGCACGTCGGAGCCCATCAGCAGATCGGTGAATACGTGGCCCACGTCGCCGCGCTTGACCCCGGGCTGGTAGGCCAGGCCTTCCGTGCCCCGGGCGTACTCGGTGGTGTGGCAGGTGACCACCTGGGCTCCCTGCTGGGCCAGGCGGGTCAGGCGCTGACCCACCTTCAGCGCGTCCAGGTGCTCCTGGAGGTTGGGCCGGATGCCCAAGGGCCCGCCAAAGGGGACCTCCTGGTTGGCCAGGTTGCAGCCGTTGCCATAGAGGAAGAGGTTCACGCGGTGGCCCCGGCGGATGGCCGCCTCGGCCAGGCTCACGGCCAGCACCGCGTCCTCGTTCTCCTGGCTGCCGGCGGTCAGCACAATGGTCAGGGTCTTGCCCATGTTCTTCTCCTTGCCCGGCCGCTACAGGACCACGATGCGACCGGCCTCTTCCAGGATCAGGGAGGCCATGCGGTCGTAGTCCACCAGTTCAACCCCGGCCATCGGCTCCAGACCGCGGGGGGCCAGGGCGTCGGCCTGCACGAAGACCTTGTCCGCGCCCATGGCCTTCAAGGCCTCCAGAACCTCGCTCCGGGCGTGGTAAACCCCGTCGGAGGCCAGGAGCAGGTTGAACTCCTCGTCGCCGGCCATCAGCTTCAAGCGCTGGAGGTGGGATGAATCGGCGGCGGTGATCAGGAACAGGGGGCCCTCTCCGCCCTGGTATTGCTTGACCGGCTCCGGTGCGCTCGGGGGGGGAGAGGCCTCCGGAGCCGAGCCATGGTCAAAAGGGCGGGAGGGCCCCCGATTGATGTTGTAATCGAACTCTATGCCCTGCTCGAGGGAGTAGGTGACCAGGGACCCGCCCATCAGCCCCCGCCGCACGCCCTCGAAGGCCTCCTGTTGGGCCTCGGGCGCGTCCACGCTGACCTCCAGGTCCACGTGGCTGAAATGGGTGCGCAGGGCGCTGTCCTTTTCCTTCTCGATGTCGGCCCGGGCGTTGATGGTGTTGAACTCCACCCCGGCCTGGGTCAGGTCGGCGGCCAGGGTGTTGGTGAAGCAGGCCAAAGCGGCGCAGAGCAGCAGGCGGCCGCCCAGATGCTCGTTGGCTTTCTGCTCCGGGGTCAGGGCGGCGATGTCGATCTTGATCTCCGGCAGGGCGGCCGAGCCCACCGCGATGGTGTAGCCCTGGTTGCCCTTGCGCTCCAAGGTCAGGCTGATGCCCATGATCATTTCTCCCGTGGCGCGGACGCTTCATTCCCGCGCCACTCCGGCGTCCGAGCGCTCCCCGGCCCGGACGCCGGCCTTGGCGTTAGGCGCAGTCGTGGTGGTCCCAGGGCTGGCGGCTCTCGCGGTTGACCGCCTCTTCCATGCGGGCCAGGCTCTCCTTGAGCTTGACGATCTCCTTGGACTTCATGTCCGGGTCCTTGAGGGCCTGGTAGATCACCGCGCCCTCGGCGGTCTCGGGCAGGGGCCAGTCCATCAGGTAGCACAGGGTGGGCACCAGGTCCGGCAGCCAGCAGGTGCGCTCCAGGCGATAGTTCTTCTTCAGGCCCGGGCCCTGCAGCACCAACAGACTCTTGAGCTTGCCCACGCCGTGCTCGGCGGTGGGCAGGATCTGGCCGTGCTGGGCCCCGAACCAGGGGTAGACCGCGTAGACCACGTCGCCCACCCGGTCGCCGTGCAGGCCCAGGATGCGGGCGTCGCGGCGGCTCAAGGCCAGGGCCACCGGGCGCTTGCCGGTGGCCGGGTCCACGTAGGTCAGCAGGGCGTCGATGATCTGCTGCTGGACCGTCTCGTAGTCCGCCGGCTCCACGATGCCCTCGGGGTCGCGGCCCTTGAGGTTGACGTAGATGTAGATCTCGCGGTTGGCCACGGCCTTGGTCTGGGAGAAGTCGATCTTGGCCGAGGACAGGCTCAGGATCTTCTGGGCCAGGTTCAGGCCCTCCTCCTGCGGCTTCTGCTCCTCCGCCAGCACCGCCAGTCCGGCCGGCACCAGGGCCTGGTAGGGATCGAAGACCGGGCCGTCGGCGGTGGCGCCGTGGTCGGAGACCAGCACCACCAGGGTGTTGCGGTCGCAGGCCTCCAGGATGCGGGCGATGAGCGCGTCCTCGCACTCATAGATCCGCCGGTGGACCTCCCAGGCCTTCTGGCTGATGGCCGGGTCGGGGTTCTCCAGGTCGCTGACCAGCAGGTGGTACATCCAGTCGATGGGATGGGAGTGGAGATAGAGCAGCTCCGGCTGCTGGGTCTCCAGCAGGATCGCCGCCGCGTCGGAGAGCCAGGCCGAAAGGTTCTGGTTCATCTCCACGTAGGTGTCCAGGTCGATGGTCTTGAGCATGGCCATGACCATGCCGCCGGAAAAGTGGAAGGAGCCCCGGCACTTGGCCAGGTCCTTCGCCACCTCCGCCGGATGGCAGCCGCTGGTGGGGTCGATCATGGCCCCCACCAGGAAGCGGAACTCCTCGGCCTCGCCGTCCAACTGGAGCAGCTTGCACTTGAAGAAGACGTCCCGGCTGGCGCCGTCGCTCATCTCCAGGGTGGTGTCGATGCGCTCGCTCCACTGGCCCACTTCCAGGCTGCAGAAGGCCTGGGCGTAGTCCTTGGTCGGGCAGAGGCTGGCCTTGACGTAGTCGCCATCGGCGTTCTGCTCCACCAGCACCCACCAGGTGGTGGGGACCGGACGCACCCGGGCCATGGGGAAGGGCACCTCGACCTTCATCTCCAGGGGCTCCTCGGAGCCCTCGGGCAGGTTCTCCCAGCCGCTGGCCTCGGCGAACTCGCCGCGGGAGGACTGGGGCAGGTAGTCGGTGGTGATGATGAAGTCGGCGCAAACGTCCAGGACCTTGGCCAGGTGGGCCTGGTCGATGCGGTCCTCGCCGATGGTCATGCCCACGCCGCCGACCACCACGCTGTTCTTCAGGTTGCTGGGCCAGGAGCTGGGGTAGTTGAGGACCACGCACTTCTTGCCGGCCTTGTCCAGGGCCTCCCAGATGTACTCGGCCTTGACCCGCCGGCGGTCCCAGTTCTGGAGGTTGGCGTCGTTGTCCAGGGGCTCGCCGGGCTCGTGGTTGTGGAAGTCGGTGATGCCATGGGTGCCGCCCCAGGCGCCGGTGGCGATTGCGGCCCAGTTGGGCGGGGTCACGGTGGGGAAGGGAGCGTGGCAGTTGTCCGCCAGCACCCCGCGCTCGATCAGGCGCTTGAAGGTGGGCAGGTAGCCCTCGCTGATGTGCTTCTCCACCAGGTGGGGCATGCAGCAGTCCAGACCGATCACTACGACCTTGTTGGGTGTATTGGCCACGATTTTTTCTCCTGTTGCCAGCTGCGGTCGGGGTCGTCCGCCTTATTGTAAAATGTATTACATTTAACCCGCGCCAAATGCAAGCCGCCCGAGGGCGGCTCGCCGGCCTATCTCAACATGTTCGGCAACCAGAGGGCCACCTGGGGGAAGAGCAGCAGGGTGATCACCAAGACCACGTCCGCGGCCAGGAAGGGCATAACCCCCCGGAAAACCGTGGCCAACGGAACGTCCTTGGCCATGCCGCCCATGATGAACACGTTCATGCCCACCGGCGGGGTGATCAGGCCGATCTCGGCCACGAAGACCACGATCACGCCGAACCAGATCAGGTCGAAACCCAGGGTGTCCATCACCGGGGCGAAGATCGGCACCGTGATGAAGACCAGGGGCAGGGTGCCCATCAGGCAGCCCAGCACGAAGTAGACCGCGATCACGGCCAGGAAGATCAGGGCCCGGGGGATGGGCAGGTTCACCACCCACTCGGCCAGGTCCATGGGCAACTGGGTGGAGGTGAGGAAATAGCCGTAGATGGCGGTGCCGATGACCACCAGGAAGACCATGGAGGTGGTGCGGCCGGTGGCCAGGAGCGACTTGAACATGTTCTCCTTGGTCACCCGCCGGCGCAGCAGGGCGAAGATCAGGGCCCCCACCGCGCCGATGGCCCCGGCCTCGGTGGCGGTGAAGATGCCGCCGTAGATGCCGCCCATGACCACCACGAACAGGGTCAGCACCTCCCAGGTGTCGCGGATGGAATAGATCTTCTGCACCAAGGTGGTGCGGGGCCCCGGCGGTCCGGCCTGGGGGTTGATCTTGGTCCAGATGGCGATGGCGATGCAGTAGTAGAGCAGGAACAGCAGGCCCGGCATCACCCCGGCGGCGAAGAGTTCGCCGATGGACTGCTCCACCAGCACGCCGTAGATGATGAAGATCACGCTGGGCGGGATCAGGATGCCCACCGTGCCGCCGGCGGCGATGGCCCCGGTGGACAGCGCGTCGTCATAGCCGTAGCGCCGCATCTCCGGCAGGGCCACCGCGCCCAGGGTGGCGGTGGTGGCCAGGGAGGATCCGCTGACCGCGGCGAAGGCCCCGCAGGCCAGGATGGTGGCCATGGCCAGACCGCCCTTGAAGTGCCCCACCCAGGTGTAGGCCGCCCGGTAGAGCTTCTCGCTGATGCCGGAGTTGAAGCAGACCTCGCCCATCAGCACGAAGAAGGGGATCACGCACAGGGCGTAGGAGGCGGTGGAGGAGAAGGGCGTGGTCTTCAACAGGCCCAGGCCGGCGGTGGGGTCGTAGAGCAGGGCCATGCCCAGGGCGCCCAGGAAGGCCAGGCCCGCGCCGATGTGCATGCCGGTGAACAGGATCACCACCAGGCCCACCGAGCCCAGGAGCTTGACCCAGAACGAGTCCACCTCGGTCCCGCTCCAGGCCACCAGCCAGGGAGAAAGGGCCAGCAGGGCGGTGCCCGCCAGGGCGATGCCCGCCCAGTTGCCCAGGCCGTCCTTACCGGCCTGGGACAGGGCCAGCAGGGTGTCGCGCAGGGTGGCCAGGGCCAGGAGGATGAAGCCCACCCCGATGACCAGCATCACCGGCCAGAGGGGGATCTTCACCGACATGGTGGCCATGCCCTTGAGATAGTAGGTCCAGCCCAGGTCCAGGCTCTGCCAGCCCAGGGCGCCATAGAGCAGGGAGCAGAGGAACAGGGTGGCGCAGGCCAGGAGGTTGCGCCCGGCCGGGGTGAGACGGGAGGTGAAGAAGTCTATGTCGATGTGCTGCTTCTCGAGCTGGGTGAAGGCCATGCCCGCGAAGACCATCAGGGTCAGCATGACTTCTTCCAGCTCCACCACCCCCAGCAGGGGGGTGCGGAACAGGGCCCGGCTCAGCACGTTGGCGGTGATGAAAAAGACCATGGCCAGGGCCAGGGTGGAGCCGGCGGAGTTAAGCCCCCGGCTCACCGGTACAATCGCCCGGCTCATACGGTCTGCGGTGGTGTCCAGCCACATGGGTTGGTGATCTCCGCTGGATGCTATTGGGAGGGCCCCGGCGGCGAGAGCATCCGTCCCGCCACCGGGGCTTAGGGGGGGCTTACTTCTCGCGCTCGGCCAACAGCCGGGTGGCGATCTCCATCAACTCGCGGGTGGGCAGTCCCTTGGCCTCGCCCTCCTTGACCCAGGCCTCGCGCAGGGGCTTCAGGAGCTGGGCCCAGCGGGCGCGCTCCTCCTTGGGCAGCTTGTAGAACACGTCGCCCTTCTTGGCCATGAACTCCTTGTCGATGTCCTCGTACTTATCGAAGATCTGGCCGGTCAGGGTGGCCATCTTCATGCCGCTGATGGCCATGATGGCCTTGCGGTCCTCCTCGGAGATGGAGTTCCACTTCTCCTTGTTGGCGATCAGGTAGAAGCCGTTGGCCGCCAGGCTGCACTCGGTGTGGTACTTGAGCACCTCGGTCATGCGCTGGGAGCGCAGGGGGGCGTAGGGCAGGATGGAGCCCTCCACCACGCCGCTCTGCAGGGCCAGGTAGACCTCGGTCATGGGGATGGCCTCGGCCGCCGCGCCCAGGGCCTTGAGCATGGCGTTGCTGACCGTGCCGCCGGCCGCCACCAGCAGACCCTTCAGGTCCTCCAGGGTCTTGACCTCCTTCTTGGTGAAGTGCAGGTGGTAGGCCGGGTTGAGGTAGAACCACAGGGGCACCACCTCGGCGAACTCCTTCTGCATGCCGGGGTTCTGCTCATACAGGGCCTGCATCACCTCGCTGCTGTCCTTGGAGCTTTCCGAGGCCATCAGGGGCTGGTCCATGATGGTGGACAGGGGGAAGCGCTCGGCGGTGTAGGTGGGGCAGGAGCAGCCGATATCGGTCACGCCGCTGGTGACGGCGTCAAATGTTTGTGCGGAAGTGCACAAAGCATTGGAATAAAAAATCGTCACCTTGACCCGGCCCTGGGTGACCTTGGCCACCTGCTCGGCCCAGGGCTGGAAGACCTCCTTGGAGAGCGGGTGCTTCTGGTTGTACATGATGTTCAGGCGCAGGTTCAGCGCCAGGGCGGACGATGACATGATCATCACCGCCAACGCCGCCAGCGCCGCGGCAAGCAGGAAACGTCTGGGCATCTGGGTTCTCCTTTCAAACAGGGCCTTGGAGCCTTGCCGCCGGGAGGGTGATAAAATAAATAGCCCCAACCGGCGATTAAATGTAAAACGTATGACATTAATAAACCAACCCTGAATCCGGGTCAATGGGTTTGTGGCCTCAATCGGCGATGGGGAATTCTCCCAGGCCGGAGCTGGCCAACAGGCTGGGTTCCAGGGGCCGCCGTCTGCTATAGTACCCTGTGACCTCGGAGGGCGCATGCCGGGCAACCTCAAGAAAATCAAGCAAATGCCCAGCCTTTACCAGGGCGTGGTCAACGCGCTGAAGGAGGCGATCATCGCCGGGCGCTACCACTCGGGCGAGGCCCTGCCCAGCGAGATGGAGTTGGCCTCCCAACTGGGCGTGAGCCGCCCGGTGGTGCGCGAGGCCCTGCGCGCCCTGCAATCCTCGGGCTTCGTGGAGATCCGCCGGGGCATCAAGGGTGGGGCCTTCGTGGGCGACGCCACCCGCCTGGGCCTGGGCGACAACCTGGCCGACCTGATCCGCCTGCGCCGGGTGACGGTGGCCCACCTCTACCAGGTGCGCTCCCACCTGGAGCCGGAGGTCTGCCGCCTGGCCGCCCTGAACGCCAGCCAGGAGCAGCTGCAAAAAATCAGCGAGATGCTGGACGAATACCGCGCCGCCGACAGCGACGACCAGCGGGTGACCCTGAACGCCCGCTTCCATCGCCTCATCGCCCGGGCCTGCGGCAACCCCCTGTACGGCCTGATCATGGACAGCATCATGGATTTCACCGAGGGCTTCGTGCGCACCATCAAGCCCCGGGGGCACCTGATCCACGACGACGAGGAGCACGTGGATATCCTGCAGGCGCTGTTGGCCCGCGACGCCGAACGGGCCGAGCGCCTGATGCGGGAGATCGGAAGAGCACACGTCTGAACTCCAGTCACGGCTACATCTCGT
>CALERA010000156.1 GCA_937908275.1 uncultured Desulfarculaceae bacterium
GAGGCCCCGGGCCTGGAGCTCTGGAACTGTCTGAGCGCCTACAACCAGGACCTGACCCAGGCCTGGTTGGCCCTGGCCCGCCTGTTCATGCCCCGGGCCTTCCTGGCCCCGCCCCATCCCCTGCTGCTGGCCCTGTGGGACAGCGTCAGCCGGCGGCGGGCCTGGCCCGCCTTTGGCGGGGGCGACGCCCATGCCTTTGGCAGCGGCCGGCGCTGGCTGCCGATCCGGGTCTTTTCCTACCGCCGTCACATGAGCCTGGTCACCACCGGCCTCTGGCTGGAGCGCGACTTCAGCGGCCAGGCCGAGGCCGACCGCGACCTGGTGCTGGCTGCCCTGGCCGCCGGCCGGGGATACGCCGCCCTGGGACCGGCCCGGGGCTTGTCCTGCCGCCTGGAGGACGGCCAGGGCGGTCACTGGCTGCCCGGGGCGGAGCTGGCCTGGCGGCCGGGCCTGAGCCTGAGCCTGGAGCTGCCGGCCTGGGGCGAGGCCCGTCTGCTGCACCAGGGCCGCCTGGCGCGGCGGGAGCGGGGCCGGCGCTTCACCTGGCCCCTGACCGCTCCCGGACCCTGGCGGGTGGAGGCCCGGCGCTGGCGCGCGCCGGCCGGCTGGCGGCCCTGGATATACTGCAACCCCTTCCACCTGCGCGCGGAGGTCCGGCTTGGCTGATCTGCGGGAATCCCTGACCCAGGCCCTGAACCAGGACGGCGCTCCCGGCCTGGAGGCCGCCTGCCGCCTGGCCCTGAGTGAAGCCCGCGGCCTGGACCCGGCCGGCGCGGCGGAGGTGCTCCGGGGCGAGCCCGAGCTGGGCCGCCGGCTGGCCGCCTGTCTGGCGGCCGAGGCCCCGGCCGCCGCCCTGGCGGAGTTGGCCCGGGAGCTGACGGCCCTGGCCGAGGCGGCCCGCTGCCTGGGTTGCGGCACCTGCTGCCGGGTCAGCAGCCCCACCCTCTACGCCGAGGACCTGGAGAGGCTGGGTCCGGCCGGTCTGCCACGGGAGGGGCTCTACGCCCTGCGGGCCGGGGAGCGGGTCTTTTCCGCCCGCCTGGGCCAAAGCCAGGCCCTGCCCCGCGAGCTGATCAAGCTGCGCGAGGCCCCCCGGGGCGGCTGCGTTTTCCTGGAGGGCGGACGCTGCGGGGTCTACCCGCACCGCCCCCTGCAATGCCGCCAACTGGAGTGCTGGTCCGGCCGCCACGCCGGGCAGTTGGCCGCCCGGCCCCGCCTGACCCGGGCCGAGCTTTTCGCCGACGACCCCACCGCCCTGGCCCTGATGGAGGAGTACGAGGCCCGCCTGCCCGGCGCGGAGCTGGCCCAGGTCCTGGACCAGGCCCTCCAGGGCGGCGATCCGTCCCCGGCCCTGGCCCGGCTGGAGCTGGACCATCGCCTGCGCCTGGGCATCGAGGCCCGCTATGGCTATGACCAGGCCCAACAGGACCTGCTCCTGGGGCGTCCGGCCCGGGTGGTGGCCCTGGCCCACGGCCTGGAGCTGGCCCTGGACCCCCAGGACCGGCCCTGCCTGGTGCGGGCCAGGGGGACGGTCTGAGCCTTCCCGGACGGCCAGACCGGCAACAAATGCCGGTCCCGGGCCGACGAACGCGCCAGGCTTCGGGGGAATGCCGGAAAATTAGCATGTTATAACCATTGGTTAGCGAGATAGCCCGGTTCTTGAATCCGGTGGCACATGGCTTGCTTTCCTTCCGGGCTGAGGAACCAGCCCGGGAGCAAAGCCATGCGCGTAGGTGATTCGAGCCAGTACCGCACCATCACCACCGACATCTTCAGCCTGAACTACAGCCAATACGTGCTGCAGCGGCAGATCGCCACCACACACAAGGTCAACACGGTCAGCGAGGGGCGCAGCTCCTCGGTGACGATCCTCAACAGCCGCTCGGTCCTGCGCGAGAGCGACCAGTACCGGGTCAACCTGGAGGCGGCCGCCTCCTGGATGAAGGCCAGCGAGACCGGCATGGACAACATGGTGGACCTGCTGACCCGGGCCAAGACCCTGGCCGAGCAGACCGCCACCGGCACCTACACCGACGAGCAGCAGGCCAGCACCGCCGCCGAGTTGAGCAACCTCATCGCCGAGCTCCTGGGCCTGGGCAACAGCCAGGTCAGCGGGGCCTACATCTTCGGCGGCACCCGCACCGACATCCCGCCGCTGAGCGCCGCCCTGACCGCGGTCGACCCCTCCACGGTCTACGACCAGGGCTCCACCGGCACCGGCATCCTGACCTCGGCCTACCTGTCCGGCGGCGTCTACAGCCTGCAACTGGCCCGGGACACCACCGGCGCGGCCAACACCATCACCGTGCCCCAGGACGCCCTGACCAACACCCTGGGCGTGGGCCTGGGCCTGGACCTGGACGCCTGGACCCAGGTCCAGACCGCCAGCGCCGACCAGGAGGACATCTGGCGCAGCGACGTCACCTTCACCTCCCTGAACGACCTGGTCAGCGACCGGGTGGGCGAGGTGCTCAACTGGGTGGGAGACGGCGGGGCCGGGGTCCAGACCTATCGCACCCGGGGCCTGGTCAGCTTTTCCGGTGGGGCCGCCGGCGCGGCCCAGGTCACGGTGGGCGCCGACACCTACACCGTGGCCGGAGCCACCGCCGCCGACTCGGCCGCCGACCTGGTGGAGCAGATCAATTCCGACCCGGCCCGGGGCTACTACGCCTATGTCGAGAACGGGACCGACGTGGTGGTGATGTCCAAGGACGGCACCAGCTACACCCTGACCGAGACCGCCGACCCCGGCGCGGTGATGAGCGTGGACGCCGACACCACCCTGTCCGAACTGACCACCGCCATGAACAGCGGGGCCAAGGCCATGGGCTCGGTGCACCTGGACGACGCCAACCTGCCCCTGGGCGCCGACACCCTGACCCTGGGCGGCGACACCTACACCTGGACCCAGATCACCAACGGCGTGGCCCCCGCCCCGGCCACCGCCGCCGAATACGCCAGCGCGCTGGCCAACTTCCTGAACAGCCACCGCGGCGACGTCATCGCCAGCGTCAGCGCCAGCGGGACCGGGGCCACGGTCCAGATAGAGGCCAGGGACGCGGGCATGGCCGGCAACCTGGCCCTGACCTCCAGCAACGTCAACCTCGGCGTCTCGGGTTCGCTCCTGGGCGGGCTGAACGGGGCCGAAAGCCAGGGCAAGCTCTACTTCAGTGGCAGCAGCGACCTGCGCCTGGAGACCACGGT
>CALERA010000157.1 GCA_937908275.1 uncultured Desulfarculaceae bacterium
GATGTAGCCGTGACTGGAGTTCAGACGTGTGCTCTTCCGATCTTGCCCACGTCGACCTTGGTCTTCTCCAGCTTGCGGGTGTCGCAGGACTGGCGGCCATAGATGTAGATCAGGCTGGGGTCGTCGGCCTTGACCGCGAAGGCCACCGCGTAGTCGTCATCGGCCTCGCGCATGGTCTGGGTGGGCATCACCAGGATCTCGTGGCTGTTGATGACGCCGGTCTGGTGCATCTTGGCCCCGCGCACCACGATGCCGTCCTTCTTGCGCTCCACCACCCGCAGGAACAGGTCCGGGTCGGCCTGGGCCGAGGGGGCCAGGCCGCGGTTGCCCTTGGGGTCGGTCATGCAGCCGTCGACGGTCCAGTCCTCCTCCTGCCACTGCTTCACGTACTCCTTGAAGCGCTGGTGGTAGGTGGAGCCGTGCTTCTGGTCCATCTCATAGGTGGTGGACCACATGGCGTTGAGCGCGTCCATGCCCACGCAGCGCTGGAAGCAGACGCCGGTCATGTTGCCGCACAGGCGCTGCATCTTCACCTTGGCCACCAGGTCCTGGGGGGACTGGAAGACGTGGGTGAAGCGGTTGATGCGCTTGCCGGTCAGATGACTGGTGGCGGTCATCAGGTCTTCGTGCTCGGGCTGCTCGGCCAGCTTGTAGGTCATGGCGCAGGCGTTGATCGAGGGACGGATCATGGGATGCTCGGTGAAATCGCTCACCTTCTGGCCCATCAGGTAAATGCGTCGGTCGCCCAGGTCGCGCAGATTCTGGATGTATTGCTCGGCGGTTATCATCGACATTCACCTCCGTTGCGAAAAAGCGGATGAACCCCGGCCTTGGGCCTGACGCGGACGGGCCTGGGGCTCGTGATCGGGCATGAGAGACGCCTCCTCAAGGCGTTTGCGGGGATGCGGGTTGTTTGGCCATGGAGGTTGCAAAGCCCGGGCCAGCCCGACCATTGCTTCCAGCCCGGCCGCCAGGGAGGGGATTTTTCCGCTTTGATTCGTGATTACGCTAAGTTGGCAGAGAGGCTTCCGGCAGGCTGGATCCGATCTTCGAAGATTGCGATGCCATGTTGCATCACAATGGTAAGAAGCAGCAAGGGGAATAATAATTTATTGCGCGTTTTCATTAACATTTTTGCTGGCGATGCAATTAAGCATCATTGATGCAATATGGCATCGCTTAGCTATCCAGGCGCAGGCCGTACTTGCGGGCCTTGCGCACCACGGTGGACTGGTTCACCCCCAGGACCTGGGCCACCTTGCGGCTGCTGCCCAGGCTGGCGATGGCCGTCTCCAGGGCCGCGCGCTCGGCCGCCTCCACCGTCTCCTGCAGGCTGCGGGCCGAGCTCGGCCCGGGAGCGGACTCCGCTCCGTTGAGACAGGCCAGGCTCTCGGGCAGGTGCTCCGGTCCGATGTCCGGCCCGGGGGTGGTCACCACCAGGCGCTCGATCAGGTTCTCCAACTCGCGCACGTTGCCGGGCCAGTCGTGGCGGGCGAAGCACTCCACCACCCGGGGGTTGAGGCGCTTGTCCAGGCCGTGCTGCTGGTTGAAGCGCTCCAGGTAGTGGCGGGCCAGGTGGGGGATGGCCTCCCGGCGCTCGCGCAGGGGGGGGATGGTCAGGGGCACCACGTTCAAGCGGTAGAACAGGTCGCCCCGGAAGCTCTGCTCCCGCACCATGGCCGCCAGGTCGCGGTTGGTGGCCGCCACGATGCGCACGTCCACCCGGTGGGGCGCGCCGCCGCCCAGGCGCACGATCTCGCGGTCCTGCAACACCCGCAGCATCTTGGCCTGGAGGGACAAGGGCATCTCGCCGATCTCGTCCAGGAAGATGGTCCCGCCCTCGGCCACCTCGAACAGGCCGGCCTTGCCGCTCTTGAGCGCCCCGGTGAAGGCCCCGGGGGCGTAGCCGAAAAGCTCCGACTCCAGCAGGGTCTCGGGAATGGCGGCGCAGGAGATCTTGACCAGGGGCTTGGCCTCGCGCTTGGAGTGGGAATGGATAAGTTCGGCGAACAGCTCCTTGCCCACCCCGGACTCGCCCTGGATCAGCACCGTGGAGTCCACCCGGGCCAGGCGCAGGGCCAGCTCCAGCACCTCGCGCATGTGCCGGCTCTTGACCAGGAGCTTGGGGCCGATGTGGCCCGAGGCCCGGGTGCGCGACAGCTCCAGCTCGTACTGGCTGCGCAGCTCTTCGGCCCGCTCCAACTCCAGCTCCAGGCGCTTGAGCTCGGTGATGTCGCGCACGTTGGTGACGATGGTGTGGATGTCGCCGGCCTCGTCCCGGATGGGATTGCCGGTGACCATGATGGTCTTGCCGGTGCGCTTGATGGTCTGGACGATGGTCTCCGGCGCCCCGGTCTGCATGACCTTGAGGCTCACCGACTCGTCGTAGAAGCCGTCGGCCACCAGATCGCGCATGAAGCGGCCCAGGACCTCGTCCCGCGAGATGCCGGTGATGCGCTCGTAGGCCTGGTTGACCTTGGTGGTGCGCCCCTGGCCGTCGGTGACGAAGATGCCGTCAAAGGAGGACTCGATGATGGCGTCCAGCTCGCCGGAGACCTGGCGGGCGCGGTCCAGCTCCTGGGTCACCGCCTCCAGCTCCGAGACGTCCTGCAGCAGGGCCACCGCGCCCACGGTCCGGCTCCCGGCGCGGAGCGGGCCGCGGTTGGAGACGTAGGGCACCCCGTCCACCCAGATCCAGGCCAGCTTCTCGGCCTGGCCGGTCTCGATGATGCGGCTGAGCTGGGAGTCGGCCAGGATGGCCTTCAGAGACCGCCCCAGGGCCTCCTCGCGCCGCAGCTTGGCCAGCAGCAGGAAGGCCCGGTTGCCGTAGGTGACCAGGCCCTGGGCGTCGATGACCACCACCGGGTTGTCCAGGGCGTCCAGGATGGCCTCGGGCCGCTCCAGGGTCAGGGAGAGGCAGGAGGGCGGCAGGGTCAGCACCCCCACCGGCCGGCCCTGGGACTCCACCACCCAGGTCCCGACCCCGGGCTCGGCCTCCGGGCAGGAGTCTTCCGGCCCCAGCACCCCGGAGGCGGCCTGCAACAGGGGCTCCACCAGGTCGGCCCCGCCCCGGCCGGCGGCCAGGGCGGCCAGCAGGGTCTCGCGGGTCAGCAGACGGGGGGGCAGGTCCGGCCCCGCCCCGGGGGCCACCCCGGCCTGGGCCTGGCCGGACAAGAGCAGCCGGGCCGCCCGGGCCAGGTCGCAGTCCGGGGGCAGTTCCACCGCCGCTTGCATCAACTCGCCGACCCGCATCCGCCCCTTCCCCAGCCTGGCCCCGTCCCTGTCCTAGGGCAGGAGACGGGCCTGGATCTGCTCGCGCAGGTAGAGTTGTAAATAATACTCCCCACCGGAATTCTTGCCGCTGGCCCCGGAGGCCCGCCAGCCGCCGAAGGGCTGATAGCCGGGCCAGGCCCCGGTGGTGGCCCCGCTGGGCCGGTTGGCATAGGCCACTCCGCAGTGGATGTGCTGGAAGAACCAGTCCACCTCCTCCGGCACGCCGTAGAACCCGGCGGTCAGGCCGTAGATGGTGTCGTTGGCCCGGGCCATGCCCTCTTCCAGGCTCGCCACCGCCGCCACCATGGTGATGGGCGCGAACATCTCCTCGACCCAGAGCCGATGCCCGGCCGGGGCGTCGGCCACCACGGTGGGGGCGCAGAAATGGCCCCGGGCCAGGTCGCCCTCCGCCAGCACCGCCCCGCCGCTGATCACCCGGGCCTCCCGGGCCAGCTCGGCGCAGCAGGCGGCAAAGGTGGCCTTGGCCTTGGCGTTGACCACCGGCCCCAGGTAGACCTCGCGCCGGGCGGGATCGCCCACCACGAGCTGACGGGTCAGGGCGGCCAGGCGCTCCAGGAAGTCATCATACACCGCGGCCTGCACGAAAACCCGGGAGCAGGCCGAGCACTTCTGGCCCTGGAGGCCAAAGGCCGAGCGCATCACCCCCAGGGCGGCCACGTCCAGGTCGGCCCGGGCCGAGACGATGGTGGGGTTCTTGCCGCCCAGCTCCAGGATCACCGGCCGCACGTACGGCCCCTGGGCGAAAGCGCGGTGGATGGCCATGCCCACCCCCAGGGAGCCGGTGAAGGTGACGCCCGCCACCCGGGGATCGTCGATCAGGGCCTGGCCCAGGCCGCCGCCCGGCCCGCTGACGAAGTTGAAGGCCCCGGCCGGCAGGCCGGCCTCGGCAAAGCACTCGGCGATCAGGCGGGCCGGCCAGGGGGTGTCCGAGGAGCACTTGAGCACCACGCTGTTGCCCGCCACCAGGGCCGCCCCGGCCGGTCCGGCGCAGAGCGCGGCCGGAAAGTTGAAGGGCGCCACCACCAGCCAGACCCCATGGGGCTTGAGCACCGACTGATTGCGCGCGGTGCAGCCCGGCAGGGGGTCGCGCCCCATCTCCACCATAAAGCCCTGGGCCGCCTCCATCCGGTCGCAGGCGTAGTCCACCAGGTCGGCGCTCTCGGCCACGTCGCCCAGGGACTCCATGCGGTTCTTGCCCACCGACAGGCACATGGCCACCGAGATATCGAAGATGCGCTCCCGGATCAGGGCCGCCGCCCGGCGCAGACGGGCCACCCGCTCCGGCCAGGGGGTGGCGCTCCAGACCGGGAAGGCCCGGGCCGCCGCGGTGATGGCCTGGTCGGCGTGGGCCGCCCCGCCCTGCTGGAACAGGGCCAGCACCTGGCCGGTGTCGGCCGGGTTGCGGTCCTCCAGCTTGGCCTCGGTGAACACCTCCTGGCCGTCGATGATCAGGCCGTACTCATGGCCCAGGCTGGCCCGGGTCCGCTCCAGGGCCTGGTCGAAGCGCTGGTGCAGCTCCTCCGGAGGCGAGAACATGGTGGCGTAGGTCAGCTTGAAGTTGGCGTCCCCGCCACTGGCCTGGCATTGCTCCTGACTCATGACTTCCTCCGCAAACAATGACTGGGGCCGCCCTTGCCGGCCGGATCACATGCCCAGATAGGCTTCCTTCAGCGCCGGGTCGGCCATGAGCTCGGCCGAGGCCCCCTGGCGCACCACCTGGCCGGTCTCCAGGATGTAGGCCTGTTCACTGTTCTTGAGCGCCTGCTCCACGCTCTGTTCCACCAGGAGCAGGGTCACCGATTCGCGCACCACCCGCAAGGCCCGGTAGATGTCCTGCACCACCAGGGGGGCCAGGCCCAGGGAAAGCTCGTCCACCAACAGCAGCTTGGGCTTGGCCATCAGGGCCCGCCCCATGGCCAGCATCTGCTGCTCGCCGCCGCTCAGGGTGCCGGCCCGCTGGTGCAGGCGGGTGCCCAGGATGGGGAACATGGCCGTGATCTCCTCCAGGGTGCGGTCCATGACCCGGCGACCCTGGGGCAGGAAGGCCCCCATCTTGAGGTTGTCCAGCACGCTCATGTCCTTGAACACCCGGCGCCCCTCGGGCACGCAGCCCAGGCCCAGGCGGGCGATCTGGTGGGCCGGCTGGTTCTGGATCTCGCGTCCCTCCAGCAGGATCCGGCCGGAGCGGACCTTTAGCAGGCCCTGGATGGCCCGGATGATGCTGCTCTTGCCCGCGCCGTTGGCCCCCAGCACCGCCACGCTGCCGCCGGCCGGCACCGTGAGGCTCACCCCGCGCAGGACTTGGTTCTCGCCGATGAAGGCCTCGACATTCTCCAGCTTAAGCATCCTGCTCTCCCAAATAGGCCTCGATGACCCGGCGGTCCTGGGCCACCTGCTCCGGGGTGCCCGCGAAGATCAATTCGCCCTGGTCCAGCACCAGCACCCGCTGGCTCAGGCGCATGATGGCCCCCATCACGTGCTCGATCCAGATCACGGTGGCGCCCATGTCCTGGTGGATCAGGCGGATCAGGTCCATGGCCTGGCCCATCTCCAGGGAGTTGAGCCCGCCCAGGACCTCGTCCAGCAGGATCAGGCGGGGGTTGGTGGCCAGGGCCCGGGCCATCTCCAGGCGCTTCTTGTCGATCAGGTTGAGCTGGCCGGCGTCCAGGCGCTCCTTGCCCTTCAGGCCCACCAGGCCCAACAGCTCGGCGCAGCGCTCGCCGCGGTCCTCGCGGGCCACCGGGGCCTCCGCCCCCACCAAAGCCACCTCCACGTTCTCCAGGCAGGAGAGCTTGGCAAAGGGCCGGGTGACCTGAAAGGTGCGGGCGATGCCCAGGCGACAGGTCTGGTAGGCCTTGAGCCGGGTGACGTCGTGGCCGGCGAAGCTGATTTGGCCGGTGTCCGGCAGCAGGGTGCCGGCGATGAGATGGAAGAGCGTGGTCTTGCCCGCGCCGTTGGGTCCGATCAGGCCCAGGAGCTCGTGCTCACCCAGGCTGAAGCTGATCTCGCCCAGGGCCTGGACCCCGCCGAAGCGCTTGCTGATGCCCTCCACCCGCAGCAACTCGTTCATGCCGCACCTCCCTTGCCGGCCGGGGTCCCACGCCGGGCCAGCCAGGCGCCGGCCAGGCCCACGATGCCACCGGGCAGGAAGCGGGCGAAGCCCAGGGCCACCAAGGAGAAGATCAGGACGTGGAACTCGCCCCAGACCCGGATGTACTCGGCCAGGACCTCCAGGAACAAGGCCCCCACCACCGGCCCGGCAAAGGTGCCCATGCCGCCGATGACCGCCATGGCCAGGACCAGGAACATCAGGTCCAGGCTGGGGATGTGCGGGGTGATCAGGGTCAGGTAGTGACCGTAGAGCCCGCCGGCCAGGCCGGCCATGGCCCCGCTGACCACAAAGGCCGTGACCCGGATCCGGGTCACCGGCACCCCCAGGCTGTCGGCCGCCACCTCGTCGTTCTGCACCGCCCGGAACATCAGGCCCAGGTCGCTTTTCAGCAGCCAGCGGATGACCAGCAGCACCACCGCCGCCGCGGCCAGCATCAGGTAGAAGGCGGTGGCCTTGCTGTAGTCGCCCAGGATGAAGGGCACCTTCAGGCCCATGGTGCCCCGGGTGACCTGGTACTCGTTGTTGATCACCAGGCGCAGGATCTCGCTGAAGGCCAGGGTGGTCAGGCTCAGGTAGATGCCGCCCATGCGGATGCACAAGGCCCCCAGGCCCAGGCTCAACAGCGCCGCCGCCGCCACGCCGATGGGCACCCCCAACAGCGGGTGCAGGCCCAGCTTCACCGCCAGGATGCCGGAGGTGTAGGCCCCCACCCCGGCGAAGGCGGCGTGGGCGAAGGAGACCTGGCCGGTGAACCCGGCCAGCAGGTTCCAGCTGGCGGCCATCATCACGTAGAACAGGCCCACGATGGCGCTGCCCAGCCAGTACTCGCCCAACCAGGCGGGGAAGGTCAGGAACAGGGCCAGCACCGCCAGCCAGGGCAGGAGTTCCTGGCGGCCGGATGAATCTTTCGGGTGTCGCATGGTCATGGCCGGGGCCTCACAGCTGCTTCTGGCCGAAGAGCCCGGCCGGACGGAAGAAGAGCACCATGATCAGGATCACGAAGCCGAACAGGTGCTTGTAGCCGCTGTCCAGGTAGGCCGCGCCCAGGTTCTCCACCAGGCCCAGGATCAGACCGCCCACCACGCAGCCGGAGAAGGAGCCCATGCCGCCCAGGACCACCACCACGAAGGCGGTGAGGCTGACGCCCACGCCCACGGTGGGGGTGACCGGGAAGATGGGGGTCAGGATCACCCCGGCCGCGCCGGCCAGGGCGCAGCCCAGGCCAAAGGCCAGCAGGTTGACCCTGACCGGGTTCACCCCCAGCATGGCCGCCACCTCGCGGTCCATGCTCACCGCCCGGACCACCCGGCCGAACCAGGTCTTGTGCAGCACCAGGAAGAAGCCCGCGATGACCCCCACCGCCACCGCCAGACAGAGCAGGCGCTGGTTGCCATAAAAGAACAGGCCGAAGAGATTGCTGGCCCCGCTGATCCAGTTGGGCGGCTTCTGGGGATAGGGGCCGAAGATGAACAGATAGGCGTTTTGCAGGATTATCGAGAGGATGAAGGTGATGATCAAGGAATACATGTCATCGCCGTAGGTGGGGCGGATCAGGGTCCACTCCAGCAGCAGTCCCAGGACGAAGACCGCCGCCACCGCCAGGACCATGGCCGGGATCGGCCCCAGGCCCAGGGCGCTGGCGAAGATGGCGCTGAAATATCCGGCCAGGATATACAGCTCGCCGTGGGCGAAGTTGACCACGTTCATGATGCCCACGATGAGCGAGACGCCCAGGGCCGACAGGGCGTAGATGATGCCGATCACCACGCCGTTGGTCAGATACATCAACAGATCGCTCATGGATCGCGCCTCCGGGGGAAGGCCCGGTCCCGGCCCGAGGGTCCGGGGGGGATGGCCCGGCCGGGGCGAGGGCCGCCCCGGCCAGGGATGGTGCTACTTCTTCAACTGGCCGGTGGCGGCGTCCTTGGGATAGACCACCACCTGCTGCTTGTCCTGCCACTGGATGATCAGCATCGGGGGCTGCCACTGATGGTAGCGGTAGGACCCCTTCTCGGTGCCGAACTTCACCTGGCCGCTGCAGACCGTCAGGTCGGTCTTCTCCAGGGCGTCCACCAGCTTGTCGGCGTCGGTGGAGCCGGCCCGGTTGATGGCGTCGGCGGCGATGAGCAGGGTGTTGAACATGGAGCGGCTCTTGTAGTCGGCGGGCTCCTTGCCGTACTTCTTCACGTAGGCGTCCTGGAACTCCTTGGCCACCGGGGTCAGCATCACGTCCTTGTGCATGCTGCTGACAAAGAGCTCCAGGTTGCCGGCGTCACCCACGTTCTTCCAGAAATCGGGCCACAGGCTGGGCGGACCGGCGCCCTCCAAGAGCAGGGCGGTCTGGGGCACCAGGCCCACCTCGTTGCTCTGGGCGATCAGGTAGTGTACGCCGAAGCCGTAGACAAAGGCCAGCACCAGGTCCGGCTTGAAGTTCTTGATCTTGTTCAGCTCGGTGTAGTGGTCCTGGCTCTTGCGCTCGGTGTTGAAGACCTCGGTGGCCACCCCGGCCGCCTTCAGGCCGGCCTCGGCCAGGTCCTTGATGCCGATGCCCCAGTCGGTGTTCTCGGCCACGATGGCCACCCGCTTGAAGCCGTTGGCCTTGATGAAGCCCAGGATGGCGTCGTCGACCACGCCGCTGTTGCTGGGGCCGGCCCGGAAGACGTACTTGAAGTTCTTCTTGGTGATGTCGTCGTGCCAGGCCTCGGCGATGATCAAGGGCAGCTTGTAGCGATCGGCCACGTCGATCTCGGCCAGGGCCGCCGAGGAGTGGCTCTCGCCCATGGCCATCACCACCTTGTCCTTGGTGATCAGCTTCTCCAGGCCGCTGGCCGCCTTCTGGGGATCGCCGGCGGTGTCCTCGAAGACCACCTCCAGTTTCTTGCCCAGCACGCCGCCCTTGGCGTTGATGCGCTCCAGGGCCAGGGCGATGCCCTCCTCGAAGGCGGTGCCGGTGGCCGCGGCCGAGCCGGTGCGCGGACCCACCACGCCCACCTTGATGGTGTCATCGGCCGAGGCCAGGCCGGCCAGGCCCAGGAGCATCGCCGCGCCCGCCGCCAAGGCCGCCGTCTTGCGCCAAGTCGTCATTTTCATAGCCAAACCTCCACGCTGAGTGTGACCGAACTTGGTGCGCGCCGTCCCGCGAACCGCCGCACCCGCTCCCCAAGGATCAAGCCGCCGCCCCCCGGCCGACAGCCTCAATCGCCCAGCATCTCCTCCACCGCTCCCCCCAGGCGGTCCACGATGAATTCCAGCTCGTCCGGCCCGGCCACGTAGGGCGGGGCCACCACCAGGGCGTCGCCATCCGCGCCGGCCAGGCCGGTGGACTTGTAGGTGATCAGCCCCGAGGTGAACAGCTTGGTCCACAGGCGCTCGGTGACCTGCTCGGAGCGGGGATAGGGCCTCAGGCTGGCCCGGTCGGCCACCAGCTCCACCCCCCAGAGGTAGCCCAGGCCCCGCACCTGGGCCACGTGGGAGTTGTCCCCCAGGCGGGCGGCCAGGAGCCGGCCCAGGTGGCCGCCCAGCTCCGCCACCCGCTCCACCAGCTTCTCGCGCTCCAGGATGCGCATGGCCGCCAGACCGGCCGCCGCCGCCACCGGGTGGTGGCTGTAGGTGCCGCCATGGACAAAGGACCCGTGCCGGCAGACGGCCTGGAAGTGCTCCTCGCGGCAGCCCACCGCCGACAGGGCCACGGTGCCGCCGCTGATGCCCTTGCCAAAGGTCACCAGGTCGGGGAGCACGTCATAGTGCTGGCTGGCGAACCATTTGCCGGTGCGTCCCAGCCCGCACATCACCTCGTCCTGGATCAGTATCACCCCGTGGCGGTCGCAGATCCGGCGGATCAGGGGCCAGTAGCCCGGCGGGGGCGGCGCCGCGGCGATGGTGGCCCCGCTGACCGTCTCGCCCAGGAAGGCGCTGACCGTCTCCGGCCCCAGCTCCAGGATGGCCTCCTCCAGGGCCCGGGCGCAGCGCAGGCCGCAGTCGGCCGGCTTGAGGCCAAAGGCGCAGCGCAGGCAGTAGGGCGCGGGGATGTGGAAGACCTCGGGCAGCATGGGGGCGTAAGGGGCGCGGAAGGTGGTGCGGCCGGTGGCGGCCAGGGCCCCCAGGGTCAGGCCGTGGTAGGACTTCCAGCGGGCGATGAGCCGGATGCGCTGGGGCCGGTTGTTGGCCAGGTGGATCTGGCGGGCCAGCTTGATGGCCGTCTCCACCGCCTCGGCCCCGCCGGAGAGGAAATAGAAGCGGCTCAGGCCCTCGGGCGCGTGGCCGGCCAGCACCGTGGCCAGCTCCTCCACCGGGCCGGTGGTGAACATGGTGGGATGGGCATAGTGCAGGGCCATGATCTGGTCGTACACCGCCTGGGCGATCTCCTGGCGGCCGTGCCCCAGGTTGACCACCACCGCGCCGCCGCTGGCGTCCAGATAGCGCTTGCCCTCCTGATCGGTGATCCAGACGCCCTCGGCCTTCACCGCCACCGGCAGGGGGCCGGTGAGCTTGCGGGGGAAATTGTGCCCGGGAACCTGGTGCATGGCTTGATCGCTCCGCGATAGGTTGGGGAAATGCCTCAGGGGTGGTGGCCGGTGGCCCGGGCTGAAGACCCGGCGGTCTCCACCCCGGGGGCCGAGAGATCCATGGCCGCCAGGGCCTGGCTGATCTCGCGGGCGGTGGCCACGGCCTGGGGCGCCAGTTGCTCCTCCACCTGCCGGCGAGTGTAGCGGCTGGTGGGCACCGCGATGTTCAGGGCCGCCAGGGCCCAGCCCAGGCCGTCCAAGACGGGGGCCGAGACCGAGCGCAGGCCCACCGACAGTTCTTCGTCGTTGACCGCGTAACCCAGGCGGCGCACCCGCTCCAACTCGGCCAGGTAGGCGTCGGGATTGGTGATGGTGCGGTGGGTCAGGGGTTCGAATTTCATCCTCTCCAGCAGGCCGCGCAGGCGCTCCGGCGGGGTGTGGGCCAAGAGCGCCTTGCCCATGGAGGTGCAGTGCAGGGGCAGGCGCGAGCCGATCTGGAGGTCGTAGCTGAGGATGCGGTCGGTGTTGATCCGCCCCACGTAGATGAGCTCGACCCCCTCCAGGACCGAGAGGTTCACGGTCTCGTGGATCTCCCGCGACAGCCGCTCCATGTAGTGCTGGGCCACCTGCCGCCAGCCCAGGCGGCGCACCGCGGCATAGCCCAGGGTCAGCACCGCCGGGGCCAGGTGGAAGCGCAGGTTGGCGTCCCGGGTGATGTAGCCCAGGCGGGCCAGGGTGTGGCAGCAGCGGGTGGCGGTGGCGTTGTTGACGCCCACGGCCCGGGCCAGTTGGGACAGGCTCAGGGGTTGCTCGGAGGCGGCCAGGCATTGCAGGACGTTCAGGCCCTTGGCCAGGGATTGCAGGAAGTAGCGGTGGTTGTCCTGGCTGGCGAACTCCATGGCTACCTTTACGCATGGCGAAAATGTGTTACTGATACAGATTAGCCAAGCCATGCTCAGGTGTCAATCATCACCTGCCAGGCTCCGGACAAATCTAGGAGGCCGAGCCAGGACCTTGCCAGGCCGGGAGAGGTTTGGGCATGATTGAGATTGAGATCGTTGGTTTTGGGAAGATCGAGCGCCAACACCACCCGCCACCCGGGAGGGACCCCATGAGCGAGCACGAGAAGCTGCCCAAGCACTACCGCCGTCTACGCCAGGATTTTCCGGCCTACATGGAGGCCCTGGATCGCCTGGGAGAGGCGGTGGGTCAGCAGGGGCCGCTGGACGCCAAGACCCTGCAACTGCTGCAACTGGCCGGGGCGGTGGCCACCCGCTCCGAGGGCGCGGTGCACAGCCACACCCGTCGGGCCCTGGAGGCCGGAGCCACCCCGGGCGAGATCCGGCACGCGATCATCGCCCTGACCAGCACCGTGGGCTTCCCCACCATCGCCGCCGGGCTGAGTTGGGTGGAGGACGTCCTCAAGGACTGAGCCCGGCCTGGAAGATCGGCCGCCCAAAGACGCGGGCGGGGGTTTTCCCCCGCCCCTATTCGCCCCTCCGTCGTGGTCTCAGCGCAGGTGGGAGCGGACCCAGTCCGCGATCTGGTTCGCCGCCATGGCCCCGGAAACCCGGGCTAGCTCCCGACCACCCGCGAACAGGACCATGGTGGGGATGGACTGGATGCCATGGCGCGCGGCCAGGGCCTGTTGCTCCTCGGTGTTGACCTTGGCCAGACGCACCCGGGGGTGCAGGGCGGCGGCGGCCTGCTCAAAGGCCGGGGCCATCATCCGGCAGGGGCCGCACCAGGGGGCCCAGAAATCCACCAGCAGGGGCAGGTCGCTCTTTTCCACCTGCCGTTGGAAACCGACCTGGTCCAGGGGCAAGGGATGGGGGTCCAGCAGGGTGGCGTGGCACTTGCCGCAGTTGGGACCTTGGCCCAGGCGGGCGGCGGGCACGCGGTTGACCGCCTGGCAGCGGGGACAAACCAGATGCAGGTTGGACTCCATGGCTTCTTCTCCCCCGACGGCGGTCATCGCCGCGTATATTCCCTAAATTAAGACCGCCCGCGCCGCCGGCAAGCCTTTCCCGCGCCCCGGAGCCGGGCGTGCTATGCTTGACTCATCGGCAAGGCCGCTGCGAACCCCGGTCTGCCGACAGGGGAGGCCGATGATGCGCGCCTGGATCCCGTGGTTGGTTCTGGCCGGGCTGGCCGCCGCCTGGTGGTGGCGGCTCTTGCCCCTGCCGGCCTGAATCGCCAGCCTCTGCGGACTGCCCGGCGGGCAGCCCTGAACCCGGAGACCACCCACCCCTTGGAGCCGGACATGGAAGCACCCGCGACCCTGCAAATCTTCTCCGACTACGTTTGACCCTGGTGTTATTTCATCACCCGGCGGGTGGAACGGTTGCGCCAGGAATATCAAATCGATCTGCGTTGGCTTTGTTTTCCCCTGCACCCGGAGACCCCGCCCGAGGGCCAATCCCTGGAGCAGCTTTTCGCCGGCCGGGGCATGGACATCCCGGGCATGCTGGCCCGCCTGGAGGGGGTGGCCAAGGCCGAGAACCTGCCCTTTGGCGCGCGCAGCATGACCTTCAACTCCCGCCGCGCCCAGGAGCTGGGCAAGTGGGCCGAGACCCAGGGGCAGGGAGAGGCTTTTCACCACGCCGCCTTCCGGGCTTATTTCGGGGAGGGACGCAACCTCCATGATCTGGCGGTGTTGCGTGACCTGGCCCAGCAGGTTGGCCTGGACCCGGACCAGGCCGAACAGGTGGTGCGGGACCAGAGCTTCGCGGCGGCGGTGGACCAGGACTGGCAACTGGCCCGCACCCTGGGCCTCAGCGCGGTGCCCACCTTCGTGCTCAACGCCCGGGGCCTGGTGGGGGCCCAACCCTACGAGGAATTGGCGCGCCTGGTGGCCCAAGCCGGCATTCCGCGCCGGGCCCACCCCATCCAACTCTGAGCGGCGGGCGCAATGTCCCGCCATAATCGCTGATCATGCCGGCCCGAGACCCCGGTCCTGGTCCGGCGCGCCCGTAATTCCCGCAACCGAGTCTGGGAGATGAACAACATGAGTGAGCAGCGAGTCGCCCTGGTGACCGGGGCCAGCTCGGGGATCGGCCGCGAAACCGCCCTGGGCCTGGCCCGCCAGGGCTGGCGGGTCATTGCCGTCGCCCGACGCCGGGAGCGTCTGGAGGAATTGGCCGCCCAGGAGCCCAACATCCTCCCGCGCCAGGTGGACCTGGCCGACCCGGAGCAGGTGGAAGCCTTCGCGGCCTGGCTGGCCGGTCAACCCCAGCCGGTCGAGGTGCTGATCAACAACGCCGGTTACGCCCTGCGCGGGGCGGTGGAGGAGGTTCCCCCGGCCGACGCCCGCCGGCTCTACGAGGTCAACGTCTTCACCCCCATCCGCCTGATCCAGGCCTGCCTGCCCGGCATGCGCGATCTGGCCCGGGGAAGGATCGTGAACCTCAGCTCCATGTCCGGCCGAGTGGTGCTGCCGGGCAACGCCACCTATTCCTCCAGCAAATTCGCCCTGGAAGGCTATAGCGAGGGCCTGCGCCTGGAATTGCTGGAGACTGGCATCAAGGTGATCGTGGTGCGCCCCGGTCCGGTGGACACCGAGTTCATCGCCGTCTCCCAGGCCATGACCGGCGATCGCCTGGCGCAACCCCGGTCCAGCTACCAGCAGGTCTACCAGCGCCTCTCGGCCCTGCTCCTGGATCTGTTCGGCGGCAAGGGCTCCAGCAGCGCCGGGGAGGTGGCCGCGGTGATCCTGGAGGCGGTCAACCATCCCGATCCGGCGCCTTCCTACTCCGTGGGGCCGATCGCGCCGGAGTTCCTGGCCTTGCGCGCCCGCCTGGACGACGCCCAACTGGTGGAGCACTTCCGCCGGGTGATGGGGATCCCGGACTGACAACTATCTGGTTTTTCATTCCAACCGGCCGGGGCGCTCCCCGGCCGGTTGTTTTTTTTGGCCGGGACCGGCCCAGGCCCTTGACAGCGGAGCGGCAATTATATTATTGGAATAGTTATTCCATATCCGAACTTTCATTCTGTCGAGGGAGCCATGCCGGCCGCCCAGGCCCTGACCCGGCGCGAGCGCGAACAGACCCGCCACCGGCGCGAAGTGCTGGAGGCGGCCCTGACCCTGTTCGCCCAACAGGGCTATGACGCCACCTCCATGCAGGAGATCGCCCAGGCGGCCGAGTTCGGGGTGGGCACCCTCTACCGCCTGTTCGCCGGGGGCAAGGAAGAACTCTACCTGGCCCTGAAGCAGCGGGTGGTGGCGGCCTTCGAGCAGGAGCTGGCCTTTGCCCTGCGCAACCTGGACGACCCCTGCCAGCAGCTCAAGGCCTACCTGCGGGCCAGCGCCCAGGTCTACGCCAGCCACCCCCGGGAGATGGCCCTCTACCTGCGCGAGACCATCGGCCTGAGCTTCGACCTGGCCCGGGGCCTGCCCGAGGACCTGGCCACCCGCTACCGGGCCTGCACCGACAAGGCCCGCCAGGCCCTGGTGGCCGGCATGGCCCAGGGCTGCTTCCGGTCGCAAACCCCGGACGACGCCGTGCTCTTCGTGCGGGTGGTGATCAACGTCTTCCTGGCCCAATGGCTGTTCAACCAGGGGCAGATCTCCCTGGACCAATCCCTGGCCACCATCGAACAGGCCCTGTTCCAGGGCCTGGGCCATCCGCCGCCGGCCGTCTGAGGCGCGGCCGCTCCGCGAGGAGAATTTTTGGCGTAGCCGAGATTGTGAATTATGGCACCAAGCGGGCGCCCGCACCCCCGCCGCGAATACAGCAAGGAGATCGCGCAGATGGCCTACGAGGCAGAATACAAGAGCAAGCTGAGGACTCCGGCCGAGGCGGTGCAGGTGGTCAAATCGGGCGACCTGGTGGACTATGGCTTCTTCAACGGCAAGCCGGTGCTCTGCGACCAGGCCCTGGCCGCCCGGGCCGGGGAGCTACAGGACATCAAGATCTACGCCGCGGTGAGCCTGCCCCCGGTGCCGGCGGTGGTGATGGCCCCCCAGACCTTCACCTACCATGACTTCCAGTACAGCCAACTGACCCGGATGATCGCCAAACAGAACCCCATGGTTTTCTACGTGCCGATCCTCTACCACCTGGCCCCCGGCCTGCTGCGCGAGGGCATCGGCCCCCAGCGCGACGTGGGCATCTACCAGGTCTGCCCCATGGACAACAACGGCTGGTTCAACCTGGGCCCCCAGAACTCCGAGGCCCGGGCCAAGATCGCCACCGACAAGGTGGTCATCTTCGAGACCTGCCCCAACATGCCGGTCTGCCTGGGCGGGGCCGAGGAGAGCGTTCACATCAGCGAGGTGGACATGATCGTGGAGGGCGGCCCGGACCAGCGCCCCTTCGCCATGCCCAGCCCCGCCGCCAGCCCGGAGGAGATCCAGATCGCCCAGCGGGTGATGGGCTTCATCCAGGACGGCTCCTGCGTCCAGTTGGGCATCGGCGGCCTGCCCAACCAGGTGGGCAAGTTCATCGCCGAGAGCGACCTCAAGGACCTGGGCGGCCACACCGAGATGTTCTGCGACGCCTACGTGGACATGATCGAGTCCGGGCGCATGAGCGGCTCGCGCAAGGCCTTTGACCGCGGCCGGGTGGCCTACACCTTCGCGGTGGGCAGCCAGCGGGTCTATGACTTCCTGCACCAGAACCCGGCCTGCGCCTCCTATCCGGTGCAGTACACCAACCACCCCCGGACCATCGCCAGCCTGGA
Organism: uncultured Desulfarculaceae bacterium; assembly: GCA_937908275.1. Taxonomy (GTDB): domain Bacteria; phylum Desulfobacterota; class Desulfarculia; order Desulfarculales; family Desulfarculaceae; genus JACRDC01. The sequence goes on from CALERA010000157.1 coordinate 16,597, forward strand.
CAACATGGTCAGCGTCTGCAACGCGGTGCAGGTGGACCTCTACTCCCAGGTCAACGCCGAGTCCAACGGCTTCACCCAGATCTCGGGCAACGGCGGCATGTGGGACTTCGTGCTGGGCTCGCAGTGGTCCAAGGGCGGCAAGAGCCTGATCTGCCTGACCAGCACCTTCACCAACGGCAAGGGCCAGCGCATGAGCCGGATCGTGCCCCACTTCGCCCCGGGCAGCATCGCCACCGTCCCCCGCCAGATGGTGGACTACCTGGTCACCGAGTACGGCGCGGCCCAGATGCACGGACAGCCCACCTGGCACCGCGCCGAGGCCATCATCAACCTGGCCCACCCCGACTTCCGCGACGAGCTCATCGCCGCCGCCGGCAAGCAGGGCATCTGGCGTCGCAGCAACAAGCGGGATTAGCCCCGACTCTCCCTGGCTTCCCGTCTTGCCCCCTTGCCCGTCCCGGTCCGCCGGGGCGGGCAAGGTCATTTCGCGCCGCAAAAGGCAAAAAAAAGGCGGGAAGCCCTTGCGGGCTTCCCGCCTCCCCTCCCCTCCTCCGTCCCTCCCGGAGTCGGGCTCCTCTCTAATTATGCGGGTAGGCGTCCTTGAGCGGCAGCACCTGCCGGCTCCAAACCGCCTCGAACCCCGCCGCGTCCTCCACCGGCTTGAGCAACATGGACCGGTAGAGGTCCTCCTGGGCGGCCGAGTTGGAGTAGTTGAGCACCATGCGCAGGGCGCCGTTGCTGAAGTCGCGGATCATGAAATTGAAGATCTCGTTGACCAGGGCGTCGTCCTCGCCCAGCAGGCGGGCGTTTTCCAGGATCAACTGGGCGTAGGCCACCAGGGTGAACAGCTCGCCGGCGGCCAGCATGTAGTCCACGTTGGCGGCCTGTTCCGGGCTGGGCGGGGCCTCCATCAGCAATCGCCGCAGCAGTTCGGCCTGCTGGCGGAAGACCTTGACGTTGCCCAGCTCCACGCCCTGGTAGGCCAGGCGGTAGTCCGGGAAGCGGATCTCGCCCAGGCCGCCGGTGTACTGGTGGAAGAGATAGGAATCGTCGGCCGGGTCCTCGCGCCGGGGCACCGGGGGGTACTCCTGCGGCCCGAAGAAGTAGTTCTTCACGAACTTGATGATCAGCGCCATGTTGACATGCTCGGTGCCCTCCAGCTTGGGC
>CALERA010000158.1 GCA_937908275.1 uncultured Desulfarculaceae bacterium
AGGAAGAGTAAACCATGGAACGACGCGATTTCCTGAAAAAGGCGGGCCTGGGCGCCGCCGCGGCCGCCGCCGCCACCGTGGTGGGCGCGCCCAAAAGCCATGCCGCCAAGAAGGCCGAGGTGACCTGGAAGATGGTCACCACCTGGCCTCCCAAGCTGCCCTATCTGCAGACCGGCGTGGAGCGCTTCGCCGACCGGGTGGAGGAGCTCAGCGGCGGGCGGATGAAGATCCGGGTCTACGCCGCCGGCGAGCTGGTGCCGGCCATGGGCGCCTTCGAGGCGGTGGGCAACGGCACCGTGGAGGCCGGCTCCGGCGCGGCCTACTACTGGGCCGGCAAGAGCCAGGCCGCGCAGTGGTTCTCGGCGGTGCCCTTCGGCCTCAACGCCCAGGGCATGAGCGCCTGGATGTGGGGCGGCAACGGCCTGAAGCTGTGGGAGGAGGTCTACGCCCCCTTCAACCTGGTGCCGCGGCCCCTGGGCAACACCGGTGTGCAGATGGGCGGCTGGTTCAACAAGAAGATCGAGACCATCGCCGACTTCAACGGCCTGAAGATGCGCATCCCCGGCCTGGGCGGCAAGGTGCTGGCCAAGGCCGGCGTGGCGGTGCAGCTCACCCCCGGCGGCGAGATCTTCACCAACCTGGAGCGCGGCGTCATCGACGCCACCGAGTGGGTCGGGCCCCTGCACGACAAGATCATGGGCTTCTACAAGGTCGCCAAGTACTACTACTACCCCGGCTGGCACGAGCCGGGCACGGTGCTGGAGGCCTTCTTCAACAAAAAGGCCTATGAGGCCCTGCCCCCGGACCTCAAGGCCATCATCGACGTGGCCTGCACCGAGACCTACACCTGGATGCTCTCCAACCACGACGCCGAGAACGCCGCGGCCCTGATGGAGCTGATCGACAAGCACAACGTGACCCTGCTGGCCTTCCCCCAGCCGGTGATGGACCAGCTCCGGGTCTTCGCCAAGGAGGTCCTGGAGGAGATCACGGCCAAGGACCCGATCGCCAAGAAGGTCCACGACGACTTCACCAAGTTCCAGAAGCAGGTCGGCACCTGGGGCACCGTCTCCGAGAAGGCCTACTACGACCTGGTCGCGGGCAACTTCCCCCTGAAGAAGGGCTAGGCCCTTCGCCGGGGTTTCGCGCCCCAAAAGCCGCCGCGGGTCCCCGATTCGGGGGCCCGCGGTCGTTTCGGCGCCGGGTGGCCGGGGTCCGCCGGGCTAGGGGCTCAGCCCTGGAAGTCGGCCCCGCACCAGGGGCAGAAGCGGTAGTCGGAATCGGAGATGGTCTCGCCGCAGACCGAGCAGCGGGTGACCATCTCGCCGGAGCAGAAGGGGCAGTAGACGAAGTTGTCGCACTGCTGGCGCAGGTCGGGACTGATGGCGTTCCACTGCTCCTGGCAGTCCTCCTCGCGGCAGACCTTTTCCTTCATGGCCGTGTCGTTCACGCGTTTTCTCCTTGGCCCGCTGGGGGCTCAGCCCTGGTTGGAAACCTTCTCCACCAGTTCGCGCAACAGGGCTATCGAGGCCTGGGCGTCGGCCTCCTCCACCTTGTGCAGGGCGAATCCGGCGTGGGTGATGACGTAGTCGCCCAGGCTCAGGCCGGGCACCAGCATCAGGCTGACCATGCGGTGCACGCCGCCGACGTCCACCTTGGCCATCTCGCCGTTGATCTCAATTATCCGTGCCGGGACCGCCAAACACATTTCCCACCTCGCGCGGGTTGTCGAGCTTCCGGACCGCCACTCCCAAAGTCGCCAGCTCCTGGATCACCAGCTCCACCAGGTGCGGCACCGCCCGCTCCACCTTGGGGGTCAGGGTCAGGCCCCAGTTGTCGATGTCCTCGTACTCCACCCCCACCACCAGGACCGCGGGCGGCTGGCCCACCAGGGGCAACAGGGCCATGGTCTCCATCAGGTCGATCTGGTGCAGGCTGTCCTTGTATTGCACGTGCTCGGGCTTGGCCTCCCAGGCGAAGCGATAGATGGTCCCGGGCTCGTCGCCGCCGCGCACCGCGTCGATGACGATCACCTGGTCGGCGTCCATGAAGGTGCCGGTCAGGCTGAGCCCCAGGACCCCGCCGTCCACCAGGCGGACATTGGCGGGAAAGTCATAGCGGGCCATCAGCTCGCGCAGCACCCGGACGCCCACGCCCTCGTCGCTGAGCAGGACATTGCCCACCCCCATCACCACGATGCGTTGGCTGGCGGTTGGTTCCATGACGGGTTCTTTCGGCATTGGCTCTGGCACAAGTTGAAGTTTAGCAGAAAGCGCTCCGGCGGGCGAGGCCCGGGGCCATCAGCCGCCGGGGCGGCGGGAGAGCCCCGCCGCCCCGGTGGTGGAACGCGAAAGTCCAGGCCTAGAGCACCTTGATCTTGTGCACCTGGTTGGTCTGGGGATCGATGACGTGCACGCCGCAGGCGATGCAGGGGTCGAAGGAGTGCACGGTGCGGATGATCTCCAGGGGCTGCTTGGGATCGGCCACCGGAGTGCCCACCAGGGCCTCCTCCACCGGGCCCAGTTGGCCCTTGGCGTCGCGCGGACCCAGGTTCCAGGTGGAGGGCACCACCAACTGGTAGTTCTGGATCTTGTTCTTGCCGTCGATGTGGATCCAGTGGCCCAGGGCGCCACGGGGCACGTCGATCAGGCCAGCGCCCATGGCCTCGCCCGGCCACTTCCACTCGGCGGCGGTGGCCAGGTTGCCCTTCTTCACCTCCTCGATGACCTCCATCACCCAGCCGGCCATGGTGTCGGCGATGACCTTGGTCTCGATGCAGCGGGCCGCGGCCCGGCCCAGGGTGCTGAACAGGGCGGCGGCGGGGATGGACAGGTGCTTGAGCACCGCGTCCACCATGGCCTTGGTCTGGGCGTGGCCCTTGCCATAGGCCACCAGGACCTGGGCCAGGGGGCCGACCTCCACCGCCATGCCGTCGTAGCGCGGGGCCTTGAAGTAGCTGTACTTGCCGTCGTAGTTGTAGTCGGGCTTGATGAACTTGGTCTCGCCCTTGCTGGGGTGCAGGGCCGGGCCGTCGCTGTACCAGGCCCGCTTGACCTCCTCGGTGATCTTGCCGGTGTCCACCGCCATGACCTTGGCCAGGTCGCGCTTGGCGATGACGCCGCCGGGCAGGA
>CALERA010000159.1 GCA_937908275.1 uncultured Desulfarculaceae bacterium
GCGGCGGGGTGGCGGCCAACCAGGGGGTGCGCCGGGCCCTGGTGGAGATCATGGAGATCAGCGCCAAAGACCTGATCGTGCCGGAGCTCTTCGCCTGCGTGGGCGCCCTGGGCGCGGCCCTGGTGGCCCGGGACCAGGGCCTGGCGCGGGCCATCGCCGACCTGGCCGCCCTGGAGACCCGGGCGGCCGAGACCAGCCGCGACACCAAGCGCCTGCCCCGCCTGGACCTGGCCCCGCGCCACCTGGAGGACAAGAAGACCATCACCGTGCCCGAAGGCCCCCTGCGCGGCTACCTGGGGGTGGACGTGGGCAGCATCTCCACCAACGTGGTGGTGATCGACGAGGAGTTCCGGGTGCTCAGCCGGCAGTACCTGGCCACCGCCGGCCGGCCCCTGGACGCGGTCAAGGAGGGCCTGCGCCGGGTGGGCCAGGAGATCGGCGACCGGGTGGAGATCCTGGGCGCGGGCACCACCGGCAGCGGCCGCTATCTCACCGCCGATTTCATCGGCGCGGACATCGTGCGCAACGAGATCACCGCCCAGGCCACCGCCGCGGCGGCCATCGACCCGGAGGTGGACACCATCTTCGAGATCGGCGGCCAGGACTCCAAGTTCATCTCGCTCAAAAACGGGGCCATCGTCGACTTCATGATGAACAAGGTCTGCGCCGCCGGCACTGGCAGCTTCCTGGAGGAGCAGGCCGAGAAGCTGGGCATCCAGATCAAGGGCGAGTTCGGCCGGCGGGCTTTGGACGCCCCCAGCCCGGTGCGCCTGGGCGAACGCTGCACGGTCTTCATGGAATCCGACCTGGTCTCCCACCAGGCGGCCGGGGCCGAGATCGACGACTTGGTGGCCGGCCTGAGCTACTCCATCGTCTACAACTACCTGAACAAGGTGGTGGAGGACCGCCCGGTCGGGAAAAAGGTCTTCTACCAGGGGGCCACCGCCGCCAACCACGGCATCGTCTCGGCCTTCGAGGCGGTGCTGGGCCGGGACATCACCGTGCCGCCCCACCACGACGTGACCGGGGCCATCGGCGCGGCCATCCTGGCCGCCCGGGAACGCACCTGGGAGACCAGCAAGTTCAAGGGCTTCGCCGCCTCGGAGCAGGGCTACGAGATCAGCACCTTCGAGTGCAAGGGCTGCCCCAACGCCTGCGCCATCCGCAAGGTCAAGGTGCAGGGTGAGAAGCGGCCGCTCTTCTACGGCAGCCGTTGCGAGAAGTACGACGTGGACCGGGGCGCGGCCGCCCGCTTCGCCCACCTGCCCGACCTCTTCGCCGAGCGCGAGACCCTGCTCCTGGCCGCCATCGCCCCGGTGCCGCCGGAGAAGAAGCGCGGGGTGATCGGCATTCCCCGCACCATGTTCTTCCGCGAACTGCTGCCCTTTTTCACCGCCTTCTGCCAGCGCCTGGGCTTCGAGGTGATCGTCAGCGGACCCACCAACAAGCGCATGATCCACCGCGGGGTGGAGGCGGTGGTCAACGAGCCCTGCTTCCCGCTCAAGGTGGCCCACGGTCATATCGCCGAGCTGATGGAGCGCGGGGTGGACCGCATCCTGTTGCCGGCGGTGGTGAACCTGGCCTCGCCCAACCATGAGCTGGGCTACGGCCAGGTCTGCCCCTACGCCCAGACCCTGTGCTACACCGCCCCGGCGGCCCTGGACCTCAAGGGCGCGGGCGTGGAATTGGTCACCGGGCCGGTCCACTTCGGCTACGGCCCGGACGTGCTGCGCTCCGACCTGCGCCAGTTGGCCGAGCGCCTGGGCGGCCGGGGCTGGGACGTGGAGCCGGCCATCCGCGCCGGCCACCTGGCCCAGGGCGAGTTCCTGGCCCGCCAACGGAAGCGGGGCCGGGAGGTGCTGGAGGCCCTGGGGCCGGACGAACTGGCCATGGTGGTGGTCAGCCGGCCTTACAACGGGGCCGACCCGGGCCTCAACCTGGGCCTGCCCCAGAAGATGGCCCAACTAGGGGTCCTGGCCCTGCCCATGGACTTCCTGGACCTGGAGTCGGTGGTGGGCGGCCCCCAGGTGGGGGAGATGTACTGGCGCTACGGCCAGAAGATCCTGTCCGCCGGGGCCATCGTGCGCGCCGATCCCCGGCTCCAGGCGGTCTACCTCAGCAACTTCGGCTGCGGGCCGGACAGCTTCATCGAGCACTTCTTCAACCAGGTCATGGAGGGCAAGCCCTACCTCCAGATCGAGATCGACGAGCACTCGGCCGACGTGGGGGCCATCACCCGCCTGGAGGCCTTCCTGGACTCCCTGCGCAACGTGACCCCGCCCCCGCCGGCGGCCAAGGCCGCGCCCCGGCGCAACGCCGCCGCCCAGGGCCGGGTGATCTACATCCCGCCCATGACCGATCACTCCCTGGCCATCTCCGCCGCCTTCGCCGCCTGCGGGGTGGAGGCCCATGTCCTGCCCGACAGCGACGCCCGCACCCTGGAGCTGGGCCGGCGGCACACCAGCGGCAAGGAGTGCTATCCCTGCGCCCTGACCACCGGCGACCTGCTCAAGCTCTTGCTGGACGATCCCGGCGCGGCCGACCGGGCGGCCTTCTTCATGCCCGGCGGCACCGGTCCCTGCCGCTTCGGCCAGTACCACCGCTATCACCGCCTGGTGCTGGACGAGCTGGGCTTCGAGCAGGTGCCGCTCTACTCACCGGACCAGTCCGAGGTTTTCTACCAGGAGCTGTCCATGGCCGGGGGCAAGGACTTCGTGCGCCTGGGCTGGCAGGGCATCGTGGCCATCGACCTGCTGCAAAAGGCCCTGCACGAGACCCGGCCCTACGAGGCCCACCCCGGCGACACCGACGCGGTCTACCAGCGCCAGCTGGCGGCCGTGGGCCAGGCCATCCAGGAGCGCCGCGACCTGGTGGAGGTGATGCGCGCGGCCCGGGCCGAGTTCGCCGCCGTGCCGCGCTCGGGCCATAACCACCGGCCCCTGGTGGGCGTGGTGGGCGAGATCTACACCCGGGCCAACCGCTTCGCCAACGAGGACGTGGTGCGCATGATCGAGCAGCTGGGCGGCGAGGCCTGGCTGCCCTCCATCGCCGAGTGGGTGCTCTACACCAACTACACCAGCGCCCGGCGGGCCACGGTGCTGGGCAGATACCGCCACTACCTGGGCACCCTGATCGAGAACTATTTCCAGCACAAGGACCAGCGCGTCCTGGGCCGGCCCTGGGTCGGCGGCCTGCGCAGCCTGGACGAGCCCCACATCCACGCGGTGTTGAAGATGGCCGAGCCTTACCTGGAGCCCACCTACGAGGGCGAGGCCATCCTCAGCCTGGGCAAGAGCCGCGACATGCACCAGCGCGGGGCGGCCGGGGTGATCAACGTCATCCCCTTCACCTGCATGCCCGGCACCATCGTCAACGCCCTGATGAAACGCTTTCGCGAGGACCACGGCAACCTGCCCTTCCTGCCCATGGCCATGGACGGACAGGAGCAGTCCGGCAGCCGCATCCGCCTGGAGGCCTTCATGCACCAGGTGCGGCAATATCGCGACCAGCGGGAGGCGGGGAGGTAGGAGAGACCTGGGGGGCCTTTCCTTGACGGCCAAGGAAAGGCCCTCCCCCACACCCCCCAGGAAAACCGGGGCGCGGCGGGCCATCGCGCGCGAGGACCCACCCGGTGACGGTGGGCGTCGCCTTCCAGATAACATCCCGATTTATTTAGCTTATTGATGCGGGCCGGGGT
>CALERA010000160.1 GCA_937908275.1 uncultured Desulfarculaceae bacterium
TGGCCGGGGGCATCGCCCATGATTTCAACAATATACTTAGCGGGGTGATCGGATTCGCCGAGCTGGGCCTGGATAAGGCCCGGCAGGGCAAATCCAACCGCAAGGAGCTGGAGCAGGTCCTGCTGGCCGCGGAGCGGGCCGGGCACCTGGTGAAGCAGATCCTGGCCTTCAGCCGCAAGGCCGAGATCCTCCTCCAGCCCATGAGCCTGAACGATGCGGTCGAATCAAGCCTGGAGCTGTTGAGCCGAAGCCTGCCCAAGATGGTCGAGATCGAAACCAGCCTGGCCCCGGATCTGAGCCCCGTCAACGCCGACCCCACCCAGATGGAGCAGATCCTCCTGAATCTGGCCACCAACGCCGCCGACGCCATGCCCCAGGGTGGCCGGCTGACGGTGGAGACCCAAAATGTCACCCTGGGCGAGGAATACTGCCGCCTGCACCTGGAGGCGGCGCCGGGCGATTACGTGCTGCTCCAGGTCTCGGACACCGGCCAGGGCATGGACGTCCAGACCCGCGAGCACATCTTCGATCCTTTTTTCACCACCAAGCAGGTTGGCAAGGGCACCGGTCTGGGCCTGGCCTCGGTCTATGGCATCGTCAAGGCCCACGGCGGGCAGATCTACTGCTACAGCGAACCGGGCCTGGGCACCAGCTTCAAGATCTATCTCCCCGCGCACCAAGGCCCGGCCGCCGTGGCCACCAAGCCGGCCCCGCCGCCGGAGCGCTGCCTGACCGGTCACGAGCGCATCCTCTTGGTGGATGACGAGGAAAACCTGCGTCAACTGGGAGAGCAGTTGCTGACTCAATCCGGTTACCAGGTCACGACCGCCGGCAGCGGCGAAGAGGCCCTGGCCCTCTACCAGGCCTCCGCTCCGGCCTTTGACCTGGTGGTGCTGGATCTGGGCATGCCCGGCATGGGCGGTCAGCGCTGCCTCCAGGCGCTCCTGGCCCTGGACCCCGCGGCCCGGGTGGTCATCGCCAGCGGATATTCGGCCAACAGTCAAGCCAAGGACAGCCTGCGCTCCGGCGCGGCGGCCTTCGTGGCCAAGCCTTTCCGCCGGGTGGACCTCCTGGACACCGTACGGTCGGTGCTGGATCGCCCCTAGCGCCGGGCCGCCTTTGGCCCCGGCCCGGTCGGTGGACGGTCCGCCGGGCCTGTGTTACTTTCAGGCTCAGGCCCTCGCTCCCAGACCTGGCCCGGCCAAGGCCGCGCCCGGGAGCGGGCAGCAAGCTCCCAGCCCCCATCCGGCCCCGCCTGGCCAGGCCCGCCGCCGGATCAGGTTCAACCAGGCCGGAAACGCCCAGATGCCCGCCGAGGTCATAGCCGCCACCCTGCCCCGCGTTCCCCTGGAGCCCGGGGTCTACCTGATGAAGGACGCCAAGGGGCGCATCATCTACGTGGGCAAGGCCAAGCGCCTGCGCGCCCGCCTGGCCTCCTACACCCGCGAGGACCAGGCCCCCACCTGGTATCGGCACAAGGTGCTGACCATGGTCTCCCAGGTGGCGACGGTGGACTTCATCGTCACCACCAACGAGAAAGAGGCCCTGCTCCTGGAATCGACCCTGATCAAGGAGCACCGCCCGCGCTACAACGCCGACCTCAAGGACGACAAGTCCTATCCCTATTTCCGCCTCAGCGTGCGCGACCAGTTCCCGCGCTTCTCCCTGGTGCGCCGGCCCAATCCCAACGACGGGGCCAAGTATTTCGGCCCCTTCGAGAGCGCCGGGGCCGCGCGCAAGACCCTGGAGCTCTTGCAGCGCATCTTCCCCCTGCGCCGCTGCTCGGATCGGGCCATCAACAGCCGCACCCGCCCCTGCCTGGACCACGAGATGCGCCGCTGTCCGGCCCCCTGCGCCGGCCGGATCACGCCCGAGGCCTACCGCCGCCTGGTGGAGCAGGTGGAGGCCTTTTTCGCCGGCCAGGGCGAGGTGGTGGCCGAGGAGCTGGCCACGGCCATGCGCGCGGCGGCGGCCGGGGAGCGCTTCGAGGAGGCGGCCCTGCTGCGCGACCGCTGGCAGGCCCTGAGCCGCACCCTGGAGCGCCAGCGGGTGGCCCGCAGCGGGGGCGAGGACGCCGACGTCATCGCCCTCAACGAGGACGAGTCCGGGGCGCGCCTGGCGGTGGTCAAGGTGCGCTCGGGCCGGGTCATCGACAGCCAGGTCCATGACCTGAGCCAGGCCACCGAGCCGGCCGAGGAGCTGCTGGGCCAGGCCCTGTTGCTGCTCTACACCCCGGACACCCCTCCCCCGTCGTTGCTGCTGCTCTCGCTGCTGCCGGCCGACCCCTCCCTGGTGGCCGAGGTCCTGGCCGAGCGGGCCGGGCGCAAGGTGGAGCTGCGCCATCCCCAGCGGGGCGAGAAGCGCGAGCTGATGGAGCTGGCCCAGGCCAACGCCAGCCGGCCCCGGGCCGAGGGGCCGGAGATCGGGGCGGTGCTGGCCTCCCTGGCGGCCAAGTTGGGCCTGGATAACCCGCCCGCGCGCATGGAGTGCATGGATATCAGCCACCTGGGCGGCAAGCTCACCGTGGCCAGCCTGGTGGCCATGAAGGACGGCGCGCCGGACAAGGCCGGCTATCGCCACTACAAGATCCTGGGGGCCGAGGGCGCGCCGGACGACTTCGCGGCCATGGCCGAGGTGGTCTCCCGCCGTCTGGGCGGGGAATTGACCCCGCCGGACCTGCTGGTGGTGGACGGCGGCAAGGGGCAGCTCAGCGCGGCCCTGGCCGCCATGGAGATCCTGCCCCCCGAGCGCCGGCCACCCCTGGCGGCCCTGGCCAAGGGCAAGGAGGGCGAGCCGGACCGGGTCTTCCTGCCCGGACGCAAGAACCCGGCCGCCCTGAAACCCCGCGATCCCGGCCTGCTGCTCCTGATGCGCCTGCGCGACGAGGCCCACCGCTTCGCCATCACCTTCCACCGCGCCCTGCGCCGCAAGGCCCTGACCCGCTCCATCCTGGAGGAGGTGCCCGGGGTGGGACCCAAAAAGCGGGCCCAGCTCTTCAAGGCCCTGGGCTCCCTGGCCGCCATCCGCCGGGCCACCCCGGAGCAGATGGCCGCGGCCGCCGGCCTGGATTTGCCGACCGCGCAAAGGGTTGCGGCTTTCCTGGCCAGCCTTGACACCCCCCCAGGCCCAGAGTAGACTTCGGTTCATCGTCGGGTAAGGAGGGGCCTTTGTTCGGCATCGGCATGCCAGAGTTGATTCTCATTCTGCTGGTGGCCCTGATCGTGGTCGGCCCCAGCAAGCTGCCGGACCTGGCCAAGAGCCTGGGCAAGGGGCTGGGCGAGTTCCGCAAGGCCACCGACGACATCAAGAGCCAACTGGCCGACAACGAGACCTTCCAGGACCTGCAGGGCATCAAGAACCAGGTGCAGGACACCGTCAATTCCATCAAGCCTTCCGCCCTGCTGGACCCCGAGATCAAGCCCAAGCTGACCGAGGACCAGGCCCCGGCCGAACTCAAGAAATTCGAAGCCCCCTCCCTCGCCCCGGAAGTGGTGGAAGGCCAGGAAATCCTGGAGGCCAAGCCGCCCCAAGAGAACCTCGAGGCCCGCATGGCGATGATGGACGAGATCATCCGGGAACAGACCCCGCCCGCCACCCTCGAGGTCACGCCCTCCCCCGCCCTGGCCCCGCCGGACCAGGCGGCCTCGGACCAGCCCGAAAAGCGTAAAAATGCCTGAGCTTGAAGAGCCCGCCCGCGACCAGGCCAGCGACGAGGAGCCGGAGAACGAGCAGGACTCCGCCCGCATGCCCTTCCTGGAGCACCTGGGCGAGTTGCGCACCCGCATCATGCGCGCCGGTCTGGCGGTGCTGGTCTGCTTCGTGGCGGCTTTCTTCTTCAAGGAAGAGCTCTACTATTTCCTGAAGGCCCCCCTGGCCCCCCACCTGCCGGCCGGGTCCAAGCTGATCTACACCTCGCCCCAGGAGTTGTTCTTCACCTACATGAAGATCGCCTTCCTGGCCGGGGTGGTGGTTTCCTCGCCGGTGATCTTCTACCAACTCTGGAAGTTCATCAGCCCCGGGCTCTACGAGCGCGAACGCAAGCTGGTCTGGCCCTTTGTCTTCATCTCGTCGGCCCTGTTCATCAGCGGCGCGGTCTTCTGCTATCTGGTGGTCTTCCCCTTCGCCTTCGCCTTCTTCATGAGCCTGGCCACCGAGGAAATCGTGCCCATGCTCAAGGTCAACGAATACCTCTCCTTCAGCTCCACCCTGCTCTTCCTCTTCGGGCTCACCTTCGAGACCCCCCTGGTGTTGTTCTTCATGGCCAAGCTGGGCCTGGTCAACGCCCAGAAGCTGCGCAAGAACCGGCGTTACGCCATCCTGCTCATCTTCATCGTCGCGGCGGTGGCCACCCCCACCCCGGACGTGGTCACCCAGTGCCTGATGGCCGCGCCCCTGATGCTGCTCTACGAGTTCTCCATCATGCTCATCGCCCGGGCCGAGAAGCACAAGGCCCTGGAAGAGGCGGCCCAGGAATCCCAGGACGCGGCTTAAGCCCAGCTCACCCGAACGCAATTGCCAGACTAATCATCCCAGCGAGGCGGGGGCCTGGCGCCGCGCAAGGTCTTTTATTGTCATTGCGAGGAGCGAAGCGACGCGGCAATCTCCCCACCACCCAACATGGCGTTTTTTAAAATATCTGGGAGATTGCTTCGCTGCGCTCGCAATGACATCAAAGAGCGCAGGACACCATTGGAACTTGGCTGACAGGCCCTGGTTGCCTCCCGCCGCCAGGCCAGGGCTATCCTGCCCCTTCGTCCACATCAATCCCCCAACAATCGCCGGCGCTTGGGCCGAAGCCCGGTCCCGGGTTACAATTCCTAGCAGGGAGAGGGGACCCTTTTGTGGAGGTGCGTGATGTCCGTCCGCCTGGCCGCCGTGCGTCTGTTCCTGGCCGTCCTGTCCGTGACCCTCCTGGGCCTGGCCCCGCCGGTCCGGGCCGGGGAAGCGCCCCAGGAAATCCGCGAGCACCAGGGGCGCCACCTGGCCGCCTTTGCCCGCGACTACGACAACTCCATCCAGGGCCCGCAGAAGGTCGATCCCCAAGGCTTGCGCCTGAAAATCCACGGCCTGGTGGACAAGCCCCTGAGCCTGACCTATGACCAGGTCCTGGCCCTGCCCCCGGTGCGCCGGGTGGTGACCATGCCCTGCGTGGAGGGCTGGAGCGAGGTGCTGCTCTACGATGGGGCCCGGATCGTGGACCTGCTGGCCCAGGCCGGCCTCAAGCCCCAGGCCAACAACATCATCTTCCGCAGCGTGGATGGCTACAGCACCTCCCTGCGCCTGGACTACATTCGCAAGAGCGACGCCCTGTTGGGCCACCACATCAACGGCCTGGCGCTGGACGCCAAGCGCGGCTTCCCCTTCCAGGTGGTGGCCGAGCACCAGTTGGGCTATAAGTGGGCCAAGTGGGTGACCGAGATCGAGGCCAGCGACCAGCCCTTCAAGGGCTATTGGGAGCAGCGCGGCTATCCCGAGGACGCCCACACCGACCGCTGAGAAGCCAGCGGCGCAACCACAGCCTGTTTTCGCGCGCGAGGGGAGTTTAGTCATGGACAAGGTTTGCGTGGCCCGGCGCATCCCCCAAGCCGGGTTGGACCTGATCGCCCAGCATTCGGAGATGATCCTGTCGCCCCACGACCGGGCGCTGTCCCGGGAGGAGCTTATCGAACTCTGCGCCGGCTGCCGGGTGCTGGTGGCCACCCTGGCCAACCGGATCGACCGCGACTTTCTCCTGGCCCGGCCGGAGATCCAACTGGTGGCCAACGTGGCGGTGGGCTATGACAACGTGGACCTGGCCGCCGCCCGGGAGCTGGGGGTGATGGTCAGCAACACCCCCGGGGTGTTGACCGACGCCACCGCCGACCTGACCATGCTCCTGGTCCTGGCCCTGCTGCGCCGCCTGGTGGAGGGCGACCGCCTGGTGCGGGCCGGCGAGTTCCGGGGCATGCACCCCCTGTTCATGCTGGGCTCCGACCCCCGGGGCAAGGTCCTGGGCATCTACGGCATGGGGCGCATCGGCGAGGCGGTGGCCCAGCGCGCCCTGTCCTTTGGCATGCAGATCGTCTACCACAACCGCCACCCCCGGCCCGAGGCCGAGCGCGAGCTGGGGGCCGAATACCTGGGCTTCGACGAGTTCCTGGGGGCCTGCGACGTGCTGGCCATCACCGCGCCCCTGACCGAGGAAACCCGGGGCGTGTTCAACTACCAGGCCTTCAAGCGCATGCGCCCCACCGCCTACCTGGTCAACACCGGCCGGGGACCCATCATGGTGGAAGAAGACCTGGTGCGCGCCCTCAACGACCGCCTCATCGCCGGCGCGGGCCTGGACGTCTACGAGTTCGAACCCAAGGTCCACCCCGGACTCATCGAACTGCCCAACGTCATCCTCAGCCCCCACCTGGGCTCCGCCACCATCGAAACCCGCAACCAAATGGCCACCCTGGCCGCGCAAAACGTCGTGGCCTTCCTCCACGGCCAAGACCTCCCCAGCCGGGTGGTGTGAGAGAAGGATGGGGGAAGGTCAGGAAAGATCGTGGGGGAACCCTTTTCTTTGGAAGCCAAAGAAAAGGGTTCCCCCACGCCCCCTCCCAAAAGAAAGCTGCTGGCTAAGCTGACGTCCTGCTAAGCCTGGGTTTCGAGCACGCATCACCAAAAAACCCAAGTCAAACGGCGACAGCCGTTTGGCGCGCTTTTTTCGGAGGGGGTTTGGGAGAACCATTTTTGCGCAGCAAAAAGGGTCCCCCCAAATTCTCTTCTCCCCCTACCCTCGCAGGCGATCCTTGAGTTCGCGGATAAGGGCCAGGCAGGTTTGGCTGGCGTCGGCGACGATGCCCACGTCGGCCATTTGCATCATGACGGCGTTGGGGTTTTTGTTGACCGCGACGATGAAGTCGGCGTCGATGCCGGCGGTGTGCTGGATGGCCCCGGAGACGCCGAAACTGAGCAGGAGCTTGGGCTTGACCTGGCGGCCGGCCTGGCCGATGAGAGCCTCGTGCCCGGCCCACTGGCTGTAGACCACCGGGCGGGTGGCCCCGACCTCGCCGCCCAACAGGCGGGCCAGCTCGTGCAGGTTCTTGAAGCGCTTCTTGGAGCCCAGTCCGCGACCGCCCACCACCACCACGGCGGCGTTTTCCAGCTCCTGCTGGCGGGCGGGCAGTCGCCGGCTCTCGATCAGGCGCAGGCGCTCGTCGGGCAGCTTGGCTGGCGGGTCCAGGCGGACCACCTCGGCCGTGCGGACGTAGTCGTGGGGCTGCTCCTGAAAGGCCCCGGGGC
>CALERA010000161.1 GCA_937908275.1 uncultured Desulfarculaceae bacterium
GTCATGCCCCCCATGAGCATAAACTTCGGTGTTGATTCCGATGGTTATGTCACCTCGCAACACACCGCCTACCTGGTGGCCCGGGCCCGGCACGGCACCGGCATGATCACGGTGGGCGGCGGGGCGGTGCATCCCTCGGGCCTGGACCTGCCCCGCATGCCCCGGGTTTGGGACGACCGCTTCATCCCGCCCCTGGCCGCGATGGCCCGGGAGGTGAGGCCATACGGAACCCGCCTGGGCATGCAGCTCCTGCACGGCGGCCGCCAGGCCTTCCACGCCGAGCGGGTGGCGCCCTCGCCCCTGCCGGCCCTGGGGGTGGTCAAGGGCGCGCCCCGGGAGTTGAACGAACCGGAAATCTGGGAGCTGGTGGCGGCCCATGGCGACGCGGCCCGGCGCTGCCAGGCGGCGGGCTTCGACTTCGTGGAGATCCACGCCGCCCACGGCTACCTGATCGCCGAGTTCCTGGCCCCGCTGTCCAACCTGCGCCAGGACCAGTGGGGCGGCGAATTCGCCAACCGCACCCGCTTTCTGCGGGAGGTGCTGCGGGACATCCGCCAGAAATGCGGCCCCGACTACCCGGTGGGGGTGCGGATCAACGGCGAGGACTACATCGCCGGCGGCTGGACCCTGGACGAGTGCCTGCGCCTGGCCCCCCTGCTCAAGGCCGACGGCGCGGACTGGCTGCACATCTCGGCCGGCATCTACGGCTCCTTCCCGGTGACCATACCCTCGATGTACAGCGAATTCGCCTGCTTCGCCCACCTGGCCCGGGCGGTGAAACAGGTGGTGGACCTGCCGGTGATCGCGGTGGGGCGGATCAAGGACCCCCGCCTGGCCGAGCAGATCATCGCCCAGGGCGGGGCCGACCTGGTGGCCATGGGCCGGGCCCACCTGGCCGACCCGGCCCTGGCGGCCAAGGCCCGGGAGGGGCGGTTCGATGAGATTCGCCCCTGCATCGGCTGCTGCCTGGGCTGCATCGCCCGGGCCCTGGCCCTGGACGAGGCCACCTGCGTGATGAACCCCGAGGTCAGCCGGGAATACCTGCTGGGCGATCCCCAGCCGGTCGAGCGGCCGCGCCGGGTGCTGGTGGTCGGGGCCGGGCCGGCCGGCCTGGCCGCCGCCCGCCTGGCCGCCCTGCGCGGTCACCAGGTGTGGGTGGTGGAGGAAGGCCCCCGGGTGGGGGGCTGGCTGACCCCGGCCTCCCAGGCCCCGGGCCGGGGCGAGTTGCTGGACCTGGTGAACTTCTACCAGCGCGAGTTGGCGCGCCTGGGGGTGGAGGTCAGCCTGGAGACCCCCCTGAGCGAGGCCCTGCTGGACGCGTACGCGCCCGAGGCGGTGGTGGTGGCCAGCGGCTCCACCCTGGACCTGCCCCAGATTCCGGGGCTTTTCGACACCGAGATGGAGCTGCGCCTGGCCCGGGAGGTGCTGGAGGGAGAGGCCGTCGGTCCCCGGGTGCTGGTCCTGGGCGGCGGGGTGGCCGGGCTGACCACCGCCGACCTCCTGGCCGAGCGGGGGGCGGAGGAAGTGGTGGTGCTCAACCGGGACGGTCACTTCGCCCCGGAAATCTCGGCCAACGACCGCACCAACCTGCGCGAACGCCTGAAACGGCCCTCGGTGCGCCTTTACAAAAACGTGGTCATCGAGGACTTCCGGCCCCAGGGCCTGGATTTCCGCAGCGGCTCCCAACGGATCAGCCTGGATGGCTTCACGGACCTGGTCATCGCCGAGGGCCGGCGCTCCCTGCGCGGCCCGGCCGACCTCTGCAAGGGCCGGGGGATTGAGGTCTTTGTCATTGGCGACGCCAAGGGACCGCGCAGCCTGCTGGAGTCCCAGACCGAGGCCGACGAGGTGGGGCGCAAGCTCTAGCTGCCCCAACAACGATCCGTTGCACTTCTAAACATTGAGCTAACCGTATAAGTTAGCGCCGGTTATCCCGCCGTCGCCCTCTCCCTGGGGCGGCGGCGGGCCGGCGCGGCCCCGCCGTCCGTCCCCCAGACTCACCGGACACTCCCCAACCCCAGCCTCATCCCCCCTCCGGGCCGGTTTCGTGCGCCCAAACCAGCCTTCAATCCGGGAAGTGCGTTGCAAACCTAAACACACCGACTAAGTGGTGTTTTTGTCTAATGGCTTGAAAAACAAAACTATATTAATGGTATTATAGTGGCATGTAACACTATGCAACATGGGCGCCTTTGCCCGCCTTTTGCTCAAGGCCCCGAAATGTCAGGGCTTAGACCAGGGCGGAGATTTGGCACGTAACTTTCATCACAACCGGAATTAGGGGAGTCTCGTTGGCGCAAATGCACAAGATTCGAATCAGATTGCTGCTGGGCTTTGGCGCCGCCTTTCTGGCCATGGCCGCCTTTTGGGGGCTCAGCTACCGCTACCTGACCCAGATCGAGGAGCGGCTGCTGTTCCTCAGCCGGGCGGACGAGCTGTTGAACACGGTGCTGGAGGTCCGGCGCTACGAGAAGAACTACTTCCTCTATCGCCACGAGGAGGATTTCATCCAAGCCCTGGAGTACCTGAACCAGTTGCCTCCCCTCCTGGAGGCCAACGCCCAGCGCCTGCGGACCAGCCTGGGGGCGGAGGCCGTGGTCGAGCTGGGCGGTCTGGTGGGCCAATACCGGGCCGCCTTTGGCGTGGTCTACGACCGCCGCCTGCTCACCCCCTCCGGCCTGGCCACGGCCGAGGACGCCCCCCCGGTCATCGCCCTGCGCAAGGCCGGCAAGCGCATGATCGACCTGGCCGAGAAGCTGGCCCACAGCGAGCGGACGGCGGTGCAGACCCTGCTGCGCGAGTACCGCCCCCTGCTCCTGGCCTTCATCATCGGCTTGAGCGTCCTGGCCGGGGGCGCGGTCTGGCTCCTGATCTTCCGCCTGGTGCGCCCCCTGCACACCATCGAGAAGGCCACCCAGGTGGTGGCCACCGGCGACTTCCAGCCCATCCCCTGGCCCGAGAGCCGCGACGAGATCGGCTCCCTGGTCAAGGCCTTCAACCGCATGGTGGTGGAGATCCGCCGCCACAGCGAGCAGATGATCCAGAACGAGAAGCTCACCAGCCTGGGCACCCTGACCAGCGGCGTGGCCCACGAGCTCAACAATCCCCTCAACAACATCAGCACCTCCTGCCAGATATTGCTGGAGGAAATGACCGACGAGGCCTCGCCCTACCACCGCGAGTTGTTGGCGGCCATCGACGGCCAGGTCAGCCGGGCCCGGGACATCGTGGGGTCGCTGCTGGAGTTCGCCCGCCAGCGGGAGTTCGAGCTCAAGCCCGAGAACCTGAGAGGCGCGCTGGAGGAGGCCCTGCGCCTGCTCAAGGGCGAGCTGCCCGAGGAGGTCAGGGTGCGCCTGGAGGTGCCGGAGACCATCGAGCTGGCGGCGGACAAGAACCACCTGGTGCAGGCCTTGATCAACCTGATCCAGAACGCGCTCCAGGCCATGGATGGTCCGGGCGAGCTGGGCCTGGTCGCCCGGGTCGAAAACGACCTGGCGGTGCTGGAGGTGAGCGACACCGGCTGCGGCATCGCCCCGGAGACCCTGCCCCGCATCTTCGATCCCTTCTTCTCCACCAAGGAGGTGGGGCGCGGCACCGGCCTGGGCCTGTCCATCGTCTATGGCGTGGTCGAGCGCCATGGCGGACGGGTCGAGGTGGACAGCGCCCTGGGGCGGGGCAGCACCTTCCGCCTGCGCCTGCCCCTGGCCGGCGGGGAGGCCTAGGTCATGAAACCCCGCATCCTGATCGTGGAAGACGACGCCGTGGCCCGCCGCAACCTGGAGCACGTCCTGGCCAGGAACCAGGAATACGACATCGACCAGGCCGATGGCGGCGAGCAGGCCCTGAACTTCCTCAACCGCCGGCACTATGACCTGGTGCTCACCGACCTGCGCATGGACAAGGTCAGCGGCATGGACGTGCTGGCCGAGGTCCGCGCCCGCCACGCCGACACCGAGGTGATCATGCTCACCGCCTACGCGGCGGTGGACTCGGCCATCGAGGCCATGAAGCTGGGGGCCTTCCACTACATCGCCAAGCCCTACAAGATCGACGAGGTCCGGGCCCAGGTGGCCCACGCCCTGGAGAAGACCCGGCTCAAGCAGCAGGTGCGCGACCTCAAGCGCCAGGTGCGCTCCGGCCACAACCTGGACTTCATCGTGGGCAAGAGCGCCCCCATGCAGGACCTGGTGCGCCTGGTGCGCCAGGTGGCCCCCACCGACGCCGGGGTGCTGATCATCGGCGAGACCGGCACCGGCAAGGAGCTGGTGGCCCGGGGGCTGCACTACGCCAGCAACCGCTCCGAGGGCCGCTTCGTGGCCTTCAACTGCGGCACCCTGACCGAGGAGCTCCTGGCCAGCGAGTTGTTCGGCCACGAGAAGGGCTCCTTCACCGGCGCGGTGGCCACCAAGCGCGGCCTGTTCGAGGCCGCCGACGGCGGCACCGTCTTTCTGGACGAGATCGGCGACACCCCGCCGGCGATGCAGGTCAAGCTGCTGCGGATCATCCAGGAAAAGGTCCTGATCCGGGTGGGGGGCACCGAGCCCATCCCGGTGGACGTGCGCATCGTGGCCGCCACCCACCAGGATTTGAAGGCCCTGGTGGAGGCCGGGCGCTTCCGCTCCGACCTCTACTACCGGCTCAACGTGGTGACCCTGAAGGTGCCGCCCCTGCGCGAGCACAAGGCCGACATCCCCCTGCTGGCCCACCACTTCCTGGCCCGCTTCGCCGAGCGCCACGCCAAGCCGGTCAAGGGCCTGGACGCGGAGATGATGGCCGCCCTGAAGGCCTATGACTATCCCGGCAACGTGCGGGAACTGGAGAACATCATCGAGCGGGCGGTGACCCTGAGCGTCGGGGAGGTGCTGGGGGCGCGCGACCTGCCCGACGAGGTGTTGGCGGTGGGGGACCAGCCCCCGGCCCTGACCGAGGGCGGGCTCAACACCCTGGAAGAACGGGAGAGGGAATACATCCTCTGGGTCCTCCAGAAGATGGGCGGCAACAAGAGCCAGGCGGCCGAGATCCTGGGCATCGACCGGGTCAGCCTCTGGCGCAAGTTGAAGCGGTACGGAGTGGAGGAATAGGCGGTTCGGGCCTTGCTGAGCCGGACCGCGCGGGAAAGGAACCATGATCACCAGAATCTTACCCTTCCTTGGCTGGTTCAAGGGCTACGACCTGGCGCGCTTGCGGGCCGACGGCGTGGCCGGGCTCACCGTGGCCCTGGTGTTGATCCCCCAATCCATGGCCTACGCCCAGTTGGCGGGGCTGCCGGCCTACTACGGCCTGTACGCGGCCTTCCTGCCGCCCATGCTGGCGGCCATGTTCGGCTCCAGCATGCAGTTGGCCACCGGCCCGGTGGCGGTGGTCTCCCTGATGACCAACGCCAGCCTGGCCCCCCTGGCCACCCAGGGCAGCGAGGCCTACGTGGCCTACGCCATCCTGCTGGCCCTGATCGTGGGCCTGTTCCAGCTGGCCCTGGGCCTGTTGCGCCTGGGCCTGGTGGTGAACTTCCTCTCCCACCCGGTGGTGGGCGGGTTCACCAACGCGGCGGCCATCATCATCGCCACCAGCCAGCTCAGCAAGATGTTCGGCGTCTACGTGGACACCGCCGAGCACCACTACGAAACCATCTGGCGGGTGATCCAGGCGGCCACGGTCTACACCCACTGGCCCACCCTGATCATGGGCGTGGCCGCCTTTGTCATCATGTATGGCCTGAAGCGCATCAACCCCCGTCTGCCCTACGTGCTGGTGGCGGTGGCGGTGAGCATCCTGGCGGCCTGGCTGATGGGCTTCGAGCACGACGCCAAGGTGGACCTGGCCGCCCTGAAGTCCCCGCGCATGCACGAGTTGGTGGCCGAGTTCAACGCCGCCAACCAGGAGGTGGCGCGGCTGGCCGGGGAGCGGGTGCGCCTGTCCCAGGCCGAAGCCCAGGCCATCAAGGAGCAGGGCGAGCGCTCGCTGTTGGTGCTCCAGCTCCAGCACGAGCAGGCCGCCATCCAGATGCAGGCCGACGAGGAGAAGAAAAAGGCCCGCCAGGCCCGGCGCGAGCTGCGGGGCACGCTGCTGGACGGCGCGCCCGGCCCGGACGGCCATCTGGCTTTCTATCCCCAGGGCCAGACCCCGGCCGGGGCCCAGACCGATGGCCGCATCTGGCGGCTCCGGGTGGGCAACAATCCCCTCAAACCCAATTCCCTGACCATGATGGGCGGCGGCGCGGTGGTGGGCGAGGTCCCCCCGGGCCTGCCCTCCTTCTCCATTCCCAAGCTGGAGATGAGCGCCGTGCTCCAGCTATTCCCCTATGCGGCCATCATCTCGCTCCTGGGCTTCATGGAGGCCATCAGCATCGCCAAGGCCATGGCCGCCAAGACCGGACAGCGCCTGGACCCCAACCAGGAGCTGATCGGCCAGGGCATCGCCAACATCCTGGGCTCCTTCGCCAAGAGCTATCCGGCCAGCGGCTCGTTCTCGCGTTCGGCCGTGAACCTCCAGGCCGGGGCGGTCACCGGTCTCTCCTCGGTCTTCACCAGCCTGATGGTGGTGGTCCTGCTCCTGTTCTTCACCCCGCTGCTCTACAACCTGCCCCAGTCGGTGCTGGCGGCGGTGATCATGATGGCGGTGGTGGGGCTGATCAACGTCAGCGGTTTCGTGCATGCCTTCAAGGCCCAGTGGTACGACGGCGTGATCTCGGTGATCAGCTTCCTGGCCACCCTGGCCTTCGCCCCCCACCTGGACAAGGGCATCATGATCGGGGTAGCTTTGTCTCTGGGCGTCTACCTCTACAAGAGCATGCGCCCCAGGGTGGCGGCCCTGGCCCTGCACCCGGATTGCTCCCTGCGCGACGCCGAGCACTTCGGCCTGCGCCAGTGCAAGCACATCGCGGTGGTGCGCTTCGATGGCCCGTTGTTCTTCGCCAACGCCAGCTTTCTGGAGGACAAGATCGCCGAGCGGATCCAGAGCATGCCCCAGCTGAGGCACATCCTGATCGTGGCCAACGGCATCAACGACCTGGACGCCTCGGGCGAGGAGACGCTCTCGCTGCTGGTGGACCGGGTGCGCAGCGCCGGCTACAAGATCAGCTTCTCCGGGGTCAAGGAAAACGTGCTGGAGGCCATGCAGCGCACCCATCTGCTGGCCAAGATCGGACCGGAGAACGTCTATCCGCTGGCGGCCAACGCCATGGCGGCCATCCACGCCGACGCCCACCGGGGCTCGGACGAGCAGGACTGCCCGCTGCTGACCGTGTGTCCGCTGGAGGCTTACCGCGAGAACCA